>JANOIS010000031.1:0-9554 GCA_031407755.1 Chloroflexota bacterium
GCGCGATGTCGCCGTGCTGGCGGGCGACGATGCCTGGACCCTTCCGATCCTCGCGTTGGGCGGCGACGGCGTCGTGTCCGTGGCGAGCAATGAGATCCCGGGCGAGCTCGTGGCCCTGTGTGCCGCGGCACGTGCCGGCGACTGGGAGGCGGCCAGGCGCACGCACGAACGCTGGTTGCCGCTGTTCCTGGCCAACTTCCGCGGCGCCCCGAACCCGGTGCCGGCCAAGGCCGCACTCCAGCTCATGGGTCTGCTGGAGCACGACGCCGTCCGCGCCCCCCTCCTCCCGCTGGAGCCGGCGGCTCGGAACGAGCTGGCGGTCACGCTTCGGGCCCTCGGGGTCGTGGAGTCGGCTGGCGGCCGGTTCGAGGCGAACCCGACGCGGGAGGCCGTCGCATGAGCATGGCGCCACCGATCATCGACACCGAGACCCTGCTCGACGACCTCGAGGCCGGCCGACTCCGGGCCGCCCAGCCGGACCCGGCGGCCCCTGACGGCTGGCGCGTCCGCCCGGAGGTGAAGGCCGCCATCCTGGACCGTTTCCGCGATCGGACGAGCACGAGCTGGCAGGCTGGACCGCTCACCTTTCGCGATCGGGCCGCGGTCCCACCGCGCGACATGACCGACGGCCCATGGCGCATCGTCCCGGGTGGGACGGCCGTTCGGCGCGGCGCCCACCTGGGCACGGACGTCGTCGTGATGCCGCCCTCCTACGTCAACATCGGTGCCTGGGTCGGTGAGGCCACGATGATCGATTCCCACGTGCTCGTGGGGTCGTGTGCCCAGATCGGGGCTCGCGTCCACCTGGCCGCGGGCGTGACCATCGGCGGCGTGCTGGAGCCGTCCGGTGCCCGACCGGTCATCGTCGAGGACGACGCCTTCGTGGGCGCCGGGTCCGCCCTTCTCGATGGCGTGCTGGTGGGTCGCGGCACGGTCATCGGGGCCGGGGTCACCCTGACCGGCACCTCTCGCCTGTATGACCTCGTCCGTGGTCTCGTGCTTATCGGTACCGCGGATGCGCCGCTGGCTGTTCCGTCGGGCGCGGTCGTGGTGCCAGGATCACGCGCGCTCGCCGGCGACTTCGCCTCGGAACACGGCCTGTCCATGGCCGTGGCCCTGCTCGTCAAGGACCGCGATCTGGGAACGGACGCCCGGGTGGCCCTGGAGGTCGCGCTGCGATGAGCACGACCATGGAGTCGCCAGTCGAGATCCTGCGCTCGGGTCGGCTGGCCGGCCTGACCGTGGAGGACCTCGCCGATCGATACGGGACGCCGTTGTTCGTCTACGACCTCGGGGTGATCGATCGCCAGGTCGATGCGCTGCTGGCCGTCCTGCCGGACCGGGCGGAGCTGGCGTACGCCGTGAAGGCCAACCCGGCCCTGGCCATCGTCGCCCACATGGCCCGGCTGGGCCTCGGTGCCGACATCGCGTCCGGGGGCGAACTCTTGACCGCTCTGCGCGCCGGGATCAGCGCGGATCGGATCGTCATGACCGGGCCCGGCAAGCGCGCCGAGGAACTGGCGGCTGCGGTGACGGCCGGGGTCCGCGCGGTCACTGTGGAATCGATCGGCGAGCTCGGGCGTCTGGAGCAGGTCGCGCGCGAGGCCGGTCGGCGCCAGCCGGTCATGCTTCGGGTGGCCATGCCGGAGAGCGACGGGGCCGAGCGGGTCCGGCTCGTGGGAGCGGGCGGCCTTGGCAAGTTCGGGATGGACGCGGCGGATCTCGTTGACGCCGCCCGGCTGGTCGCCCGCTCTGCACATCTCGAGCTGCTGGGCCTGCACGCGTTTGGGGCGTCCAACGTGCTCGAGGCGAGCAGGCTCGTGGCGCATGTCGCTGCGACCGGGCGGATGGCCGAGGAGCTCGGCCGCCTGACTGGCACGCCGATCCGCCTGGTCGATGCCGGCGGCGGGCTCGGGATCCCGTATGGGCCGTCCGACACGCCCCTCGACCTGGACGAGCTCGGTCGAGGGCTGCGCGAGGTCGTGGAGGGCTGGGCGTTGGACCCGTGGCTTGCCGAGGCGCGGCTGCTGCTGGAGCCCGGTCGGTTCCTGGTCGGTCCGGCGGGGGCGTACCTCGCCCGGGTCGTGGACACCAAGACCGTGGACGGGCGCTCCGTCGTCATCCTCGATGGCGGTGTGCACCATGTCCTGCGGCCGGCCCTCGTCGGCACGGAGCATCGCGTGCGGCTCGTCAGCCCATCATCCCGGCCTCCGGTCGCCGTGACGGTCGCTGGTCCCTTGTGCTCCGGGCTGGACATCCTGGCCGGCGCCGCGGTCATGGCACCGCCGCTGGTCGGGGATCTCGTGGCGGTGCTGGATGTGGGGGCGTACGGATTCACCGAATCCATGCCGTACTTCCTGTCCCACCCGATCCCGGCCGAGGTGGTGGCGCGGGACGGACAGGCGGGGCTCGCTCGGCCACGGATGGAACCGGCCACGTGGCTGGACCAGCAGCAGATCCCCGACCTCGATCTGCCCTGACAGGATCCGGTCCGTCGGGCGGCGGTATACTCCACTGACGCCTCGGCGCCTTCGGGCTGCCGGGGTTCGTGGTTTGCGGTCCCATGACAAGCGACCCGGCCGACACGTCGCCGGCCGGCGCTACCCGCCGCGCAAGGACCCTTGCGCGTTGACATTCGAAATCGAGCAGGAGGATCGCCCCGTGACCGATCTTGAAGGCCTGCGACCAGCGATGGACGCTCCGGCGTCGGCGTATCCGCGCACATGGATCGCCGAACATCTCGCCGCCGAGCGGCGCGAGAGCGCATGGCTCGGGGAAGTTCGCGAGATCGTGTTCGGCGCCCAGGACGGCCTGGTCTCCACGCTCGCGGTGGTCGCCACGGTCGCCGGCGCGTCCGGGTCCGCCTTTCCGGTCGTCGTCGCCGGTGTCGCGACCGGTCTCGCCGGCGTGTTCTCCATGGCCGCCGGCGAATACATCGGCAGCAAGAGCCAGCGCGAGATCTTCGATGCCCAGATCACGAGCGAGCGCGTGGAGATCGATGAGCGGCCCGGCGAGGCGGAGGCGGAGGTCGCCTACATGCTGGCCGAGGAGGGCCTCGGCGAGGAGGACGCGGCGACGGTCGCGGGACTCATGGCTCGCCATCCCGAGGCGCTGCTGCGCACCATGGTCAGCAAGGAACTCGGCATCCAGGTAGACATCGAGCATGCCGGCGTGCTCCAGGGCGCGCTGCTCATGGGCCTCGCCTTTGGCCTTGGTGCGGTCGTGCCGATCGTGCCGTTCGTGCTGTTCCCGGTCGGCGTGGCCGTGCCCGTGGCCGCCGTCGCCACCGGGGCGGTGTTGTTCGGGATCGGTGTCGTCAAGAGCCGCTGGTCGCATCGCTCGGCGCTATCCTCGGGGCTCGAGGTGCTGGTCCTGGCGGCGGTGGCGGGGATCGCGGGCTACCTGTTCGGCTCGGTGCTGCCGCAGCTGTTGGGCGTCGCCGGGATCGTCGCCTGAGCTCGGTCGGGTTCGTGGACGTGACGCGGTATCATCCGCCGGTCCGCCCGTAGCTCAGTGGATCAGAGCGACTGACTTCGGATCAGTAGGTCGGGGGTTCGAATCCCTCCGGGCGGGCCACAGCTTATTTTGAGCACGAGATCCGGGCGAATGGTCGCCCGATCCGTGACCTTGACCTTCGCCGGGTTATACTTCGGGTATGAAGACCGCAGTGTCCGTGCCGGATGACGTGTTCGAGCGCGCTGAGCGACTGGCCCAACGAGAGGGCCGTTCGCGCAGCGAGGTGTACAGCACCGCCCTCCGCGAATACGTTGCGCGCAATTCGCCGGACGAGGTCGCTGACGCGCTCGATCGTGTCATCGCCGAGGTCGGCGACGGGTCCGATCCATTCGTGACCACCGCCGGCCGGCGGGTCCTCACATCAACGGAGTGGTGATCTCGCAGGGCGACGTGTGGTGGGCCGACCTCGCCGAGCCGGTCGGTGCCGAGCCTGGCTTCCGGCGGCCGATCGTCGTCGTCCAGGGCGACAGCTTCAACCGCACTGCCCTGCGCACCGTCGTCGCCGTTCCGCTCACGAGCAACCTCCGCTGGGCGACGGCGCCCGGGAATGTCCGGCTGACCACGCGGGCCACCGGCCTGCCGCGTGATTCCGTGGCCAACGTCTCGCAGGTCGTCGCCTTGGACAAGTCGATCCTCACCGAACGCGTGGGCAAGCTGTCGTCCGCGAAGCTCGACCTGGTGCTTGCCGGTATCGACACGGTCCTCGGTCGGTGATCGCATAGCGTGGCGACCCAGCCGACCCTGACACCGGTCCTCCCGGGCGGGCCATTTCCGCACCCTTGGTCAGTCGAGCGGCAGGCGCCAGACGGCGTTGACATCGTGGGCTGAGACCCAGACCGCCTGCGCATCCGCGGCGACGCTGCCACTCCCCGACGGCGGACCGTACCTGGCGGTCACCTCGTTCGTCACGGGATCGATGCGGGCCACGAGCTGATCGCTCACCCGTGCCCAGACGGATCCGCCGCCGACGGCGATGTCTCCGCCCTGGACCGGTCTCGCCGTGACGGCGATCGTGGCCACGACACTGTTCGTGGCGGGATCTATTCGCGAGACGGTGCCGTCGGCCTCGTTCATCGCCCAGACCGCGCCTTCGCCAACCGCGATGAATCGCGGCGTATCGCCAACCGTGATCGAGGTGACCACGGATCCGGTGGACGGATCGACGCGCAGGACGGCGTCATCGATGGGCTGCGTGATCCACACCCCGCCGTAGGCGGCTCGCACCCCGGCGAAGGTGCCATCCAGCGGGTAGGAAGCGACCACGGAGTCGGTGGCAGGATCGATCTTCATCAGGACCTGATCCGGAGCGATCGAGACGGCCCAGACCGCCCCCTCACCGGCCCCCAGCGAGCTCTCGAACGCGAGGTCGAGCTCAAGCGGGATGACCGCTCCGATGGTGCCCGTTGCGGCATCGATCCGCACGATGGCGGGCGCTACCGGATCACAGGCACCGACCCACACCGAATCGAATCCGACGTCCATCGCCAGGCAGGTCTCCGCTCCGGGGATCGGTATCTCGGCGAGCTCGGCGCCATCCCTGGCGTCAAAGCGCTTGACGGCCCTGCCCACGGTCACCCACGCCGATCCTTCGGTGACGGCGACCCAGTCAGCGAAGGGCAGCACGGTGATCCTGGTGGCTCCCGCTTCTTCCATGGTCTCGGGCGGGATCAGCGACGGGGTGGGAGAGCGGGTCGGCGCTACGGCCGTGGGCGAGGTCGGAGTACCCGAAGCCGGCGCCGTGGATGTCGCGCCGACCGCTGTCGGGCGGCTGGCCGCTGTGGTCGCATTCGGCGCGTCGCCGACCGCGCACGCGTTCACCCCCGAGGCGAGGATCACGGGACTGAGAAGCCCGAACCAGTTCCATCGAAGCCGATGCGGCACCACGACACTCCGTTCCGGACCCAGCTCGTTCGTCGGCACGGGCAGCCAAGTCTGGCGCAGCGTGCCACCACGACACACGCCTGTCCATACGCAGGCCTGCGGAACACGCGGTCGCCCTCGGTCGTCTCCAACCTGAGCCGCATCCGCGGCACCTCCGCCATCGACTTCGAAGGGATCTCCACATGTCGCAACCCATCCAGACCGCCGGCGCCCTGGCGCTTGGCGCACTCGTCGTGGCTGTCGCGGCCCTCGCCGTCCGGCCAGGGCCCGTCACCGGGGCACCCGCTACAGGTGCCGAACCGGCCCTCCACACGATCACGGTGGCCGGGACCGGCTCCGTGACCCTCGTCCCCGACGTCGCCCGCGTCAGTGTCGGCGTCACCGTTACCAAGCCCACCGTCAAGGCGGCCCGCGACGCAGCCGGCAAGTCGATGAACGCGGTCATCGCGGCCATCAAGGCCCTGGGTATCGACGAGAAGGACATCAAGACGACCTCGATCGACCTGAGCGCCCAGTACAACAACAGCAGGACGCCCAAGATCATCGGCTATCGGATGAGCCAGCAGCTTCAGGTCACGGTGCGCGACCTCGACAAGGCCGGCGATGTCGTGGACACGGCCACCGCCAAGGGCGCCACGGACGTCAACGGGCTGTGGTTCGAGGTGGCCGAGCCGGCAGCGGCGATGGATCAAGCGCGCGCCGCTGCGATCGCGCAGGCTCGAACGAGTGCGCAGGCGATGGCGTCGGCGGCGGGCGTGTCGCTTGGCGGCGTCGTGTCGATCTCCGAGGCGTCAGCCTCCGTGCCCGGACCGTACTACTACGGCGACTCGGCGCGGGCCGTGGCCATGGACGCCACGACGGTCCAACCCGGAACGCAGGACGTCCAGGCGACCGTCACGGTGATCTTCGAGATCGGTTGATCGCCTCCAGTACCCGCGTCGGTGTGGCCGGCGCCCGGTCGATCCGGGCGCCGGTCGCGTCGCGGATGGCACCCAGGATCGCGGGGGCCGTCGGGATGAGTGCCGGCTCCCCGACCCCCTTGGCGCCAAACGGGCCGGTCGGCTCCGGATCCTCGACGAGGATGCACTCGATCTCGGGCACATCGCCGATGGTCGGGATCAGGTAGTCGTGCAGATTGTCCGTCCGGCCGGCGTGATATTCCTCCATCAGGGCCATCCCGAGTCCCTGGGCGATGCCACCGTGGATCTGGCCCTCGACCAGCATCGGGTTGACCGCCCGACCCACGTCGTGCGCCGCCACGATCCGGCGGACGACGGTCGTACCGAGCTCCATGTCCACGTCGACCACGGCGATCTGGGCTCCAAAGCCGTAGGTCTCATACGGGATCCCCTGGCCGTCGTCGTCAAGCGGCGTGGTGTGCGGGTCGTAGGTGCCGGTCCCGATCAGGATGCAGCCCTCCTCGATCTCGGGCAGCGCGGCGAGGTCCGGTCCGGACACCTCGATCAACCGCAGCAGGTCCGCCGCGGCAAGTCGTGTCGCGTTGCCGGACACGAACGTCTGGCGCGAAGCGGAGGTCTTGCCCGCATCGGCGGTCCTGTCCGTGTCGCCGGTGACCAGCCGGATCATCGATAGCGGAGCGTCGAGGGCGTCCGCGGCGATCTGCGCGAGGACGGTGCTGGAGCCCTGACCGATCTCCTGCGCGCCGCTGAACAGGACGTACGACCCGCCCCGTTCCAGGCCGATCCGGATCGTGGACGGGTTCGGCAAGGACGTATTGCCGATGCCGTACCACATCGCCCCGATCCCGACCCCGCGCCGGATGTGGGCGGGGGTGGGGGCCGCGTTGAACGCCGCTGCCTCGACCGTGGCCCGATCCCAGGCTGGCTGCAGCGCATCAAGGCACGCGCCCAGGCCGGCACTTGCCGTCAGGACCTGACCGGTCGCCGTCGCGGACCCCGTACGAAGGGCGTTGCGCCGCCGGATCTCGAGCCGATCCAGCCCCAACTGCGCGGCCAGCTCGTCCAGCACGGCCTCCTGTGCGATGGCCGCCTGCGGCACCCCAAACCCACGGAACGCACCACCGATCGGCCCGTTCGTGTGGATGGCCCGGGTGGTCGCACGAACCGCCGGCACGACATACGGCCCGCTGGCGTGGACCGGGACGCGGTTCGCGACGGTCGGGCCCCACGACGCGTAGGCCCCGGTGTCGAAATCGCCGTCGAAATCGATCGCGGTCAGGTGGCCAGTCACGTCCGCTCCGATCGTCACGGAGATCCGGGACGGGTGGCGCTTGGTCGTGGCCCGCATCGATTCAGGGCGGGTGAAGACGCACCGCACGGGACGATCCAGCAGCCAGGCCGCCATCGCGACAAGCGGCTCGACAGACAGATCCAGCTTCCCGCCGAAGCCGCCGCCACACGCGCTCGGGATGACCCGGACCTGCTCCGGCACCAGGCCCATGACCAGGGCGACCTCGTCTCGGTCCATGTACGGGGTCTGGGTGGAGGCGACGACCACGATCCGATCCCCGATCCGGCGCGCGTAGCCGGCCTCGGGTTCGATATAGGCGTGCTCGAGGTGCGCGGTCTCGAATGTCCCGCTCGCCACGGCCGTCGAGGCAGCCAGGGCCGCCGTCACGTCCCCGCGGACGACCCGGCCCGCGGCCAGCACGTTGCCGGGCAAACCCACGTGGAGCTGGGCGGCACCGAGCGACAACGCGACGGCCATGTCGAGGATCGCCGGGAGCTCGTCCCAGGTGATCGGCAGGTCCACATCGGCGATCCGTTCGACCGTCTCGGCGTCACCGACGAGCGCGGCCACCGCCTCGCCTCGATACCGGACGTAGCCGTCCGCCAGCACCGGTTGATCCTTGCCGATCGGATAGACCCCATACACGTTTTGCCCGGGGATATCGGCCGCGGTGAAGACTCGGACCAGACCGGGATGTGCGGCGTACAGGCCGGACAGGTCGCCGATCGCGAACCGGGCGTGGGCATGGGGCGAGCGAACGACACGCAAGGTCAGCGCCCCAGTCGGCACCTCGTCGGCACCGAACGTGGTGGTGCCTCGGACCTGGTCCACGCCGTCGACACGTGCGATGCGGGCACCTACCGCGGATCCGGCGGTCGGCACGCTCGGGGGCCACGGCGCGCCCGCACCACGGACCGCATCGATGATCTGGCGGTACCCGGTGCACCGGCACAGCACGCCGCCGAGCGCGTCCATGACCTCCGTCTCGGTCGGCTCCGGGTGCGTGGCCAGGAGAGCCTCGGAAGCCATGAGCATCCCGGGGGTGCAGATACCGCATTGGGCGGCCCCCGCGCTCAGGAACGCCACCTGGACGGGGCTCAGAACGTCGCCATCGGCCAGACCCTCGACCGTCGTGACCTCGCGCCCGGCCAGTTGCCCGATCGGGACGAGGCAGGCACACACGGGCTCACCGTCCAGCCGGACGGTACAGGCGCCACAGTCTCCGGCGTCACAGCCCACTTTCGTTCCGGTCAGGCCCAGATCGTCGCGCAGGACGGCGGTCAGCCGACGCATCGGGCCGGCGACGACCGCGACCTCCATGCCGTTGACCCGGAACGTGGTGGGCACCGCGGGCGCCGTCATGCCGCGAGCCCGGCGATCGCACGCCGGACCAGGACCAGCGCCGCCTCGCGCCGATAGTCGGCCGTGGCGCGGACATCGTCGATCGGCGTCAAGGACGCAAGGTCCCCCGACTCGATCACCCGAGCCAGCTCGACCGAGGGGACCTGTCCGATCAGCCGAGCCTCAGCGATGGGCAGCCGCTGCGAAACCTCCGAACACGCACCCACGACGATCCTGGCCACCGCGATGCGGCCGTCCGCACCGATCCCTGCGACGACCGCCACCATCGCGATCGAGATGACGAGATACGCTCGTGCCCCGAGCTTCTGGAACGAGGACCGGGACGTTCCCGCCGTTTCAGGCACCAACAGGGCCGTCACCAGCTCCTCGGGGCGGCGCACCGTGCGCCGGTTGCCCACGATAAACGCACCGACCGGGACCTCGCGGCGGCCGCCCACGGACGCAAGCTCCACCCGCGCATCGAGCGCCATCAGGTTCGGCAGCCCGTCCGCCGCGGGCGAGGCGTTGCAGACGTTGCCGCAGATCGTGCCCCTGTTCTGGATCTGAACGCCACCGATCGAGCGTGCCGCGACCTTGAGCCCATC
>JANOIS010000077.1:0-10621 GCA_031407755.1 Chloroflexota bacterium
CGTCGCGTCCATGACGAGGTCGACGCCAGGGACCAGCGCGAACGATCGAAATCGGTCCTGGATGGACAGCAGCGCGTACCCGACGCCGCCGGCCGCCCCGGCTCCGGGCGTCTCGCGTTCCGAGCGACCGGCCGCGCTGTCCAGGCCCGTGGCATACCTTGCGAGCCGAGCGTCGAGTTCGGCGACGTCATCGGCTGTCGCGCCCTTCTGCGGTCCGTAGACGGCGGCCGCGCCGTCAACACCGAGCAGGGGATTCGAAACGTCGCAGGCGACCTGGAGGTCCACCGTCGCGAGACGCGGGTCCAGCCCGGACAGGTCGCAGGTGGCGATGTCCCGGTCGGTGGCGGCGCCCAGGGCGGTCAAGAGACCCGCGCCGCCATCCGTGGTCGCACTCCCGCCGATCCCGAGGATGATGCCCGCGACGCCGGCATCCAGTGCGGCTCGCAACAGGTCGCCCGTCCCGACCGACGTGGCACGGATCGCGTCGCGATCGTCCACACCGACGCGCGACAGGCCGGACGCCTCGGCCATCTCGACCGCGGCGCGCGACCCATCGCCGGACAGAAGCCAGGTGGCCTCGATCATGCAGCCCAGTGGATCGCGGACCGTGGTCGACTGGCGGGTCCATCCGCCGGCCGCCTCGATGGCCGCAAGCGTGCCCTCGCCGCCGTCGGCCAGCGGGCACAACAGGATCTCATCGTCCGGGCGGGCGCGATGCCAGCCGGCGGCCAGCGCGTTGGCCACCTCGACCGAGGTCAGCGAGCCCTTGAAGGAGTCGGGCGCGATGAGCACGGTCCGCGAGCTGACGGTCCTCACCGCAAGTCCTCATCGACGTACGCCACGAACGGCGTGAGTACGCGCGACTGCACGAGGTCGATGCGCTCCGTCCACCAGGCGGCGGCCTCCGATTCCGTCACGCCGGCCAGGAAGTTGACTGACGCGCCGCCATCGACCGCGTCAACGAGCAACGCCGCAAGCCCCGGGATCGCTGCCTCGTACGCTTCGGGGGACAGTTCGCGGATGTCCGGGCCGGCGGCCGAGCTCACCGCAGCGGCGTCTCGAGCCCGGCCCCGCCCGCGGCCCGTCGGCGCTCCAGATATTCGGGGATGCGGATCATCGGGGGCCGCTCCTGGTCGGCGAGCTCGATGACCTCGAGCGACAGGCGCCCCTTGCCGGACCGCGGCAGCTTCATGGTTGAGCCCATCTCGGCGAACAGGCGAGCCTTGCGCCGCTCCTCGAGCCGCTTCATCACGGCCTGGATGATGACGAATGACATCTTCGTCAGCCCCTCCAACTCCTGATTGCGGTGTACCCGGCGTTCCAGATCGACCTGGCCCAGGCCCTCGATCCCGACCCGCTCCGCCGCGTCGATGAGGTGCCCGATCTCGACCGCATAGCCGGTGAAGAACGGGATCGATTCGAGCAGTGCCCGGCGACCGGCGTACTCGCCGGCCAGCGGCTGGATGAGCCCCGACAGCTCCGGGTAGAACAGGTTGATGAGCGGCCGTGCGACGAGCTCCGTGACCCGGCCGCCGCCACCCTCCTTGAGGACCCCGTCGGTGACGATGGGCCGCTGGTAGTAGCCCTTGACATACTGCAGCCGCGGCTCGTGGAGGAGCGGACCCAGCGTCCCGTAGACCATCCGGTGGTGCCAGTTCTTCACGTCCGTGTCGGCCCACACGATGATGTCGCCGCTCGTCTCGAACAGCGACTTCCAGAGGGCCTCGCCCTTGCCCCGGAATGAGCCGTAGCGGGTCAGGACGTCGTGGTGCTGGACGACGCGTGCGCCCTCGGCCTCGGCGATCTCGCGGGTCCGGTCCGACGACGCCGAATCGATCACCAGGACTTCGTCGAGCAACGGCACGCGACCGACCATCTCGCGCATCGCCTTGCGCACGATCGGACCGATCGTCTCCTCCTCGTCGAGCGTTGGAAGCACCAGCGAGACCGTGACGCCCTGCTTCTCCTTGAGCTGGACGAGCCGGCGCAGGTCGGCGAACTCGGCGTGGTGGAAGTTCGATTCACCGAACCAGCGCTCGACCCGGGCAGGGATCGCGCGGGCCTCCTCGGCGGCTCGGTCCGCTGCGGCCAGGCTCTCCGCCTTTGCGGCGAGCGTATCGAATGTCGTGCGGCCGATGGCCTCCCGGGTCTTGACGACCACCACGGACGGCTTGGCCCGCGCGGCGATGGCCTCGGGGAGTGCCCCGAACAGATAGCTGTCCGCTGCATCACTGCCCGGCACCGCGGATGCGCCCATGACCACGAGGTCCGCCTTCTCCGCCTCGCGCAGGATGGCGTTGCGCACGTTGGGGGCCTCGCGCAGGACCGCCTCGCCCTTGCCCCGAAGGTGCTGCTTCATGAAGGCGGCGAGTGCCCGTTCCGCCTGGGCCCGCACGGCCATCGTGATACCCGCCGGCACGAGGTGGAGCACGACGACCGTCGCCCCATGGTGGGTCGCGATCGCGTCGGCGAAGCGGATGGCCAGTTCCGCGTGTGGCCCGCCGCGGACCGGGACGAGAACACGCTTGATGTCGCCCGAGCCACGTTGCTTGACGACCGCGATGTCACAAGGGGACTCGCGAACGACCTCGTCGATCGTCGGCGAGAAGACGGTCGGGCCGCCGTTTCGACCGTTCTGACCGGCCGGGGTCTTGCCACCCCAGCCAAAGATGATCAGGTCGGATTCCTGCTCGGCCGAGGCCTCGATGATGCCCTCGGCCGCATGCCGGCCGATGCGCACGATGGGGTGGATCGTCGTTCCGGGCGGCCCGTAATCGAGCACCTTCTGGAGGAGCCGCCGGGCGTGGCGAGCACGCGTGGCGCCCTCCGACAGGGGCATGCCCTCGGGTACCTCCACGATGCCCAGGGCGGAGATCTCCCCGGATCGTGGGTCAAGCATCGCGGCGCCGAGCCTGATCAACTCCTCGGCCGTACCTGGGTTGGCCACCGGGATGAGGATCCGGACCGGCAGCGGCGAGCGGGGGCTCATCCGCCGGCCCCGTTCTCGGTCGGTCCGCGCTCGGTGGCGTTCCAGCGTTCGATCAGATACGGCTTGAGCAGCTCGAACTCGCGGGCCTGCCGCTCCACCCGCTCCTCGGCCTGCTCCGTGGTGATGTTGCGGTTCTCGATGACGAACGAGCCGACCCGTCCGAAGTAGATCGGCACGAGCGCGGCGACCATGGTCTCGAGCGGCCGCTGGGGGTACCGCGCGGCCACCACCAGGTCGTACACGATCCGGGCCCACAGGTCGTCCGGGAAATGGAAGGCGCTGACCGCCTCGGCCATCTGGAGGGTCGTGGCCGTCGTCGACGCCACGTCGCCACCGATCCCGAGCCTGCCCTGCGCCGCGTCGCCAAGCCGACCAGCCTCGGCCGCGAGCTCCAGCACGGTCTCGACGGTCGCGGGTGCGAGCATCGTCCGCCACGTATCGACGAGGGTCAGCGAACCGGCGTGGAACTCGGACAGGAGGCGGAGCGTGTTCACCTCGAGCGGCGGCGGATCGATCACGCGCTCGAAGCCATAGGCCGGGACGTCGTGGCTGCCCTTGATCTCGAGCCAGTGGTCAACGTGCTTGGTGGCCAGCCGCAGGATCGTGCCGACGACCTGGCGAAACATCGGCCCGAGGTCCGAGCCCGGGTCCTTGGGGTCGTGGATCTTCGCCCCCAGGCGGGTCTGGCAGACGGCAAAGCCACCAGCCAGGGCCGAGGTCGTCATCCAGATATCGATGCCGAACTTGCTGACGTCGGTGGTCCAGTCGTCGAGTGTCAGGTAATGCCGGACGAGGTCGCCGCTGACCCCGAAGTCGCCCCCGATCGGCTGCCGGATCCGGTGCCCGTAGAGCGCCCTCGTCAGGGGGTACGTGACGGTGTTGGTGATCGTGCCGTCGTACTTGTAGCGGGCGTACAGCGGGGCCACGAAGTCGTAGCCGCCCTTGAGGATCGGGCCCGCCAGCAGCTCGATCCATTCGGGGACGATCGAGCGCAGGTCGGAATCGACCACGACCAGCGCCTGCACCTCGAGCGCCGCAGCGATCTCGAAGATGGTACGCAGGGCCGCACCCTTGCCGCCAACGCCATCGATCTCGGGGTAGGTCAGGCTGACCCGCTCGAGCTTGTGACTCGGCCGGACGAGCAGGATCTGCTCGATATAGTCGGGTGGCTCGGTCTCGATGACGACGCGACCGGTGCCGTCCGGTGATCCCGCGTCCGAATTGACGACGACCGGGATCAGGTCCGGGAAGTACTGGACGAGGCCAGCCTGAGCCGCGCGCACCACGTAGCCGATGGTCGCGGCGTTCTTGAAGCTTGGGATGCCGACCATGATGTCGGCATGGCCGAGGCGGGCGATCTGCTCGCGCACGTCCGGGGTCAATGCGGGTTGGGGCATCGACCCCACCGTACCATCCACGGCAGCCGGACGCGAACCGACCCGCTCGTCGGCTTGCAGGCGGATCGTCGTTCAGCGGCGGGCGATCAGCCCCGGACGATCAGCGGCGTGGCATCGTCGCGGTGGCCCAGTCGCTGGACCTCGCGCCCGGTTCGTAGCGCGAGTTGGCTGCCTTGAACGACAGACCGCGAAACCCCTGGGAGCGCCACGACCCGATCCACGTCCCGATCGGCGGTCGCACGAACGGACCGGTTCGGACGAGCGGGCCGCCCGGCAGGATCGCCTCGAGCAGGCGCTTGCGCTCGAGCAGCGGAACGTCGAGCAGCCACTCCCCGTCGAGCCATAGAAGGTCGACGATGACGAGATTGACCGTGTCGTCGTCCGCGATGACCTGCGCCGCCTCCTCCTCTGCGATCTGCTGCATACGCTGCGCGCGTCCCGATCGACGTCGACCGACGAGGCCACAGCTGAGCAGCGAAGCCGCCGTCGGAAGCGGCTCAGGGGCGATATCGAGGGGCTCGTCCGTGGCGATATGCCTGGTCACGTAGCCATCGAGGATCGCGCCGTCGACCGTCGTCAGCGTGGCACCCGCAAGAGCCTGGCCGAGGGCATCCTGGGTCGTCAGTTCCCGGCCATCGTCCCAAACGCGTGCTCGACCGCCGTGGGCCGCAGCGATCACCCGGATCCCGTCCCACAGCGGCTCGACCACGGGTTCCGCGATCCGATCGCTGCCGCCCCGCCCGAAGGCCTGGGGGCGCAATGGTTCTGCGAGGTCGAACGGATCCGGGCTCATGTGGGGCATCGTAACGCCGACGGCGCCACGTATCATCCACGTCGTGGACAACGCCCCGTCGTCACCCGTTCCGGTTCGTGGCCTCGGCGGTCTGACGCCGAGCGGTCGAGCGGTCGTCCCGGTCGCCTGGTCGCTGTATGACTTCGCCAACACCATCTTCAGCTTCGCGGTCGTGTCGGGGGCCATCGGGCTGTATCTCAACGACCAGTTCGGTCCGCGCGATGGGGCGATCTACCTGGCCATCTCGGTCGCGTTGAGCGTCGGGCTCAATGCGCTGGTATCGCCGGTGCTGGGGGCCATCTCGGACCGTGGCGGGCGGCGGATGCCATTCCTGTTGTTCTTCACGGCGTTGTGCATCGGCGCGACGTTCTTTACGGCCGGCGTGGGCCCGCTGCTCGGTGTCGGGCTGTTCATCGTGGCGAACTTCGCCTACCAGGCGGCGCTGATCTACTACGACGCGACGCTCAAGACGGTGTCCCATCCGGCTTCGCGGGGCCGGCTATCGGGGATCGGGGTCGCGATCGGCTACTGCGGCACGGTCGTCGTGGGCCTGCTGATCTTCCTGCTCGATGTGCCGGTCGAAGAGCGGTTCCGGTTGGCCGCAGTGCTGTATCTCGTCTTCGCGATCCCGATCTTTCTGGTCGTCCGGGAACCGCCGCGAGCCGCCGGCGAGCCGCCGCTCCGGGCGTCGGACGTCGTGGCGTCGCTTGGGCAGCTGCGGACATCGATCGCGCATGCTCGGGAGGTGCCCGGACTCGGGCGGTTCCTCGTCGGAAGGTTCTTCTACAGCGATGCGGTCAATACGGTCATCGTCGTGATGAGCGTGGTCACCACGGAAGCGCTCGGGGTGTCTGACGCGACTGCCAACGTCATCTTGCTCGGGCTGACGGTCGTGGCCATCGCCATGAGTTTCGTGTGGGGCTGGCTTTGCGACCGGATCGGGCCCAAGCGGACCCTTGTGGCCGTGCTCTGCTCGTGGGCGGTGGGGCTCGTGCTTGGCGGGGTTGCGATCGGGTTCGGGTCCTCGGGGCTCGTGCCGTTTCTGGTGGCCGGCGCGATCCTGGGTTCCGGGCTGGGTGGCGTGACCGTGGCGGATCGAGTGTTGATGGTGCGGCTGTCTCCGCCGGATCGGATCGGCGAGTTCTTCGGGCTGTACGGGCTGGTGGGCAAGGGCTCGCAGGTGATCGGGACGCTGCTCTACGGGCTGACCATAGCGCTGTTCCTGGGGCCGCTGGGTGTGGGCGCGTACCAGGTCGCGGTGCTGAGCCTGCTGGTCACCATGGTCATCGGGCTGTGGCTGGTCTGGCCGGTCCGCGACGATTGGCCTGGCAGCGGTGAGGGGTCGGATGGGGTGTCCGCCCGCCCGCGCGTGCCGCCGGAACGGCTGTCCCCCGCGAGCGCCCCGATCGACCCGAGGGACGCGTAGGCTGGGTCAGGCGCACAGGCGCACGGTTTCCAGCCAGGCTGGAACAAGGAACGGGGCCGCGGTCACAGCGGCGGCGCACTCAGCCCTACCCCGCGAAATTCCAGCCCAGCTGGAGTTGCACACCGAAAGAGCGGAACTCGGACGGCCGTAGCGCCCCGGAGCGGCCCGGAGGCCTCTCGCGAGGCGCCGGAACGCTCAGTTGGGTTCCTTGTTCCAGCCTGGCCGGAATGCGCCCGGCCGCTGGGGGCACGCGCAGGGCCCCGCGCGCCGGCTGCCTCAGTCGGCCCACCCGCCGGGATGGGTCTGTCGCCACGCCCATGCGGACCCGACCATCTCCTCGAGGCCCGGCCGCTGAGGCAGCCAGCCAAGGACCTCACCGGCCCGTTTCGCCGAGGCGACCAGGATCGGCGGATCGCCTGCCCGACGCGGACCGACGTCCCAGGCGATGGCTCGCCCCACCACGGCCTCCGCTGCCCGGATCACCTCGAGGTTGCTGAAACCGCCGCCGTTGCCAAGGTTGCAGATCAGCGCGCCGCCGGTCGTGCGTGGATCGCCCGCAACCGTGGCCTCGATCGCCCGCAGGTGCGCATCGGCGAGATCGGCGACGTGGATGTAATCCCGGATGCACGTCCCGTCGGGGGTCGAGTAGTCATTCCCGTACAGGGTCAGCGGTCGATCCGCCTCGGCCGCCGCGAGGATCGCCGGGATGAGGTGCGTCTCGGGGTCGTGGTCCTCGCCACTCGCATCGGTGGCGCCCGCCACGTTGAAGTAGCGGAGGGTGACGCTGCGCAGACCATAGGCCCGCCCATACCAGATCAGGGCACTCTCGAACGCGCGCTTGGTCTCACCGTACGGGTTGATCGGCCGGAGGGTCGCGTCTTCCGTGATCGGCGTGGCGTCCGGGATCCCGTAGACGGCCGCCGTCGACGAGAAGACCACCCGATCGACCCCGACCTCCCGCGCCGCCTCGAGCAGCGCCACGCCACCGGCCACGTTGTCGCGGAAATAGCGCGCTGGGTGAGCGATCGATTCACCGACGAGCGATCGAGCGGCGCAATGGAGGATGGCTTCGATTCCCTCGTCCGACAGCAGCTTCGCGACCTCGGCTCCGTCGGCGTAGCTGCCGATGTGGAGCTGCGCGCCATCCGGGACCGCGCTGCGATGGCCGGTCGTGAGGTCGTCGAGCACGACCACGCTGTGGCCAGCGGCGAGGAACGCCTCGACCGAAACGGAGCCGACAAAGCCGGCCCCGCCGGTTACCAGGATCCTAGTCATGGCGCGAACCATAGCGGCACGCGGTCGATGTCGCCCCAAGGTCGATGCCGCCCCACGGGCGGACGGTCAGCGCCGCCGGATCCGGTCGAGGAGGGAACGCCTCCGACCCGCCGGGCTCGCGGATGGGGCGGGAGGGATCGGAGGGGAGGGCGCGGGCGGCTGCGCCGCCACGCCACGGTTCTGCGCCCCTCCACGTCCCGGCGGCCGAGCAGCCATGGACGGCGGCACGAGTGACGGGCGACTCGGCCAGGTCGGCACCTCCGGCATGTCCGGTACCACATCGCCCCGAGTCCGGAGCACTTCCTCCAGGCGAGCGACGAGCCGCTGGGCCGCCTCATTCTCCGGATCGATCGCCAGGGCGCGCCGCGCCAGCAGGTATGCCCCCAGGTCGTCCGCCCGTTCCAGCGCGACCCGCGCCAGCCCGACGACCGCGATCGAGTTGCGCGGATCGTGGTCCGCGACCTGCTGGTACAGCTGCTCCGCCCGATCGACCAGCCCGAACGAGAGGGCTCGCTCCGCCTCGAGCAGCAGCTCGATCACGACGACGCGTGCCTGGCACGCCATTCGCGCGCCAGGGTGAGCAGTCGATCGCGGGTGTTCGCCGTCGGGTCCGCGATGACCCGATCGAGCAGCGCATCGAGTAGCCGGCCGAGCTCGGGCCCCGCTGGCATCTCCAGCGCGGCCATCAGATCGGAGCCGTCCACGGCGAGACCGTGAAGATCCAGCGCGAAACCTGCGGCAATCTGGTGGGCGACGCGTTCGCGCAACTCGCCGAGCCGGCCCGCATCGGCTGGACGAGCGGATCCGATGTTGTCCGCCGCCCGTAGCAGAAACAGATCCTCCAGTACATCCGGCCCGACCTTGACGATGAGCCTACGGACAGCCGCATCCGACCAGCCTTCCACATAATCGAACATGTGTTGGCGCACGAGGTGGACGACGCGGTCCCGCTCCGCGATCGGCCAGTGCAGCCGGTCAAGGAAGGCCGCGGCGAGGTCCGCCCCCACCCGCTCGTGCCCGATGAATCGACCATCGGCGGCCGTGTCCGGCTTCCCGATATCGTGAAGTAGCGCCGCCAGCCGGATGCGCGAGGGCTGTGGCGCCGCGCCATCGACCGAACGCAGCGTGTGATCCCACAGGTCCTCGCCCGAGACCTTGTTCTGCGGCACCCCACGTTGCCTGGCGAGGTCCGCCGAGATGTGGTCCAGCAATCCGGTATCCGCGAGCAGGCGCAGCCCGATCGACGGTTGCTCCGCGGCGAGCAGCTTCGACAGCTCCATCGCGATCCGTTCGCCGGACAGATGCCGTACGAGATGTGCGTGGGCCTTGATCCCGGCCAGCGTCGCGGCCTCGATTCGGAAGTCGAGCGTGGCCGCCAGGCGCACGGCCCGGACCATCCGGAGCGCGTCCTCGGAGAAGCGCGCGACCGGATCGCCCACCGCGCGTAGCGACCGTATAGCGAGATCGGCGCGGCCACCATGGGGATCGATCAGCGCGGGCGGTTCAGGCGGTCCGGCCGGCAGTCCCTCGGCCCCCCAGGCCATCGCGTTGACGCTGAAGTCGCGTCGAGCCAGGTCAAGTTCGATCGATTCGCCGAACTCCACGCGATGGGGTCGACGGAAGTCGGCGTAATCGTGGTCCGTGCGAAAGGTCGTGATCTCGACGACGCCCGCGATCACGTCTCCGGTGCGGACCGCCACGGTTCCGAACGCGTTCTCGTAGACTGCCCCCGGGAACAGTCCCAGCGTCTGTTCCGGCCGCGCGGATGTGGCCAGGTCCCAGTCACCTACGTCGCGACCAAGCAGCACGTCGCGCAGCGACCCGCCGACGACGTAGGCCGCGAACCCTCCGGCCCACAAGGTCGACAGCAGGCCGTGGACCGCGCCGGGAACAGCGCCCGAAACAGCGCCCGAAACAGCGCCCGCGAGGTCGACCGGTTCGCGGCCCGCGTCGAGCGTCAGTTCCGACCCAGGAACAGGTACATGCGCCAACCATCGTTGCGGTCGTCGGCAAGGTATGGCGTGAACAGCGAGTAGATGTCACTGCGCGGCTCGTGAGGTTCGCGATTCAATCGAAGACGCGCTTCATCGAGCGTCTTGCCGCCCTTGCGATGGTTGCACGGCTTGCAGGCGGTAACCAGGTTTTCCCAGGTATGGGCGCCGCCGCGGTGACGCGGCATGACGTGATCCAGGGTCAGGTCGTGGGACTGCCTGCCGCAGTACTGGCAGGTGTGCCGGTCGCGGGCGAAGACCTCGCGACGGCTGAGCTTCACCCGGGGCCTGGGCCGGCGGATCAAGTACTGGAGGCGGATCACGGAGGGCGCGCGGAATTCTGTCCGCGGCGTCCTGATCATCTGGTGGTCGTACTCGATCACCTCGGCCTTCTCCCCGAACAACAGTCGGAAGGCCCGTGGCAGATTGCAGACGTTGAGCGGCTCGTAGTTCTGGTTCAGAACGAGAACGACGCCGTCCATGGTGGGCGGAGGATAACAAGTTCGCTGCTGCGTGCCGGTGTGCCGCCTCAACGACCCGTGGCGGTACCGGTCGCCGGGTCCCACCCGCCCGCCTGGCCGACCTTGGTCGTGAGGGGCTTGCCGAGGGCGTCGGCGATGAACCTGGCGGCCCTGAGGACGCCGTCGAGCGAGACGCCATGGTCCCAGCCGGAGGCGTCGAGGAAGTAGACGAGATCCTCGGTGGCGAGATTGCCGGCGGCACCGGGCGCGTATGGGCAGCCGCCGGTCC
>JANOIS010000053.1:0-2156 GCA_031407755.1 Chloroflexota bacterium
GGGAGTCGTGCCAGCGCGGTCTGGACGTCGTCCTGCTGGACCCGACAGTTGGTGCACCAGATGGCCATCGTCTCGATGATGATGACCGAGCCTGCGTGGTCCGCGATGCGGAACGGCTGGCCGCTGGCGACATCCGTCAGCTGGGTCGTCGCCCAGACCTGGTCGAGCGTGACGGCGGGTGCAATGCTGGCCGACGGGTCCGCCGAAGGGGCGTCGGACGCAGCCTCGGTCGGATCGGCGGAGGCAGTCGGGCCGCTCGGATCGGCGGGGCTGGTCGCGGTAGCCGCCCCTGGCGATGTCTGGCCGGCTCCGGCTCCGGCGCAACCGACAGCGGCCAGGGTGAGGACCAGGAGTGGGACAAGTCGATGGGCCCGGCGGGATCGGTCGGTCATGGATTCCTCGGCTGGGGTGGGCTGGGCTGGATCGCGCCTGCGACTCGGCCGTCCGGGGGCATCATCGCGGCCAACCGTGACGATTTGATGTCGCGCTTCCGGGACGTCCCGAGATGCCGTTGCAACGCCCTGGGGCCATCCCGGGCCAGGGCAACCGCGTACCCATGGCATCACGCCGCACGCAGGCCTGGCAGAACGCCAGGCTCATGGACGAGCGGCGCCATCCGGAGAAATCGACATGCGCCGACTCACCATCATCGCTGCCATGGGCCTCCTGCTCGTGTCCGCAGCACCTACCTTCGCCGCCGAAGGTGATCCTGGCAAGCTCATGATCATGAAGCACGCGTGCACCGAGGAGCCGGTCAAGAATCAGGCCGACTTCGACGCCATCGTGGCCAAGGCCGCCGGCGACGAGATCACCGCTCTTGCCCTGACCGTCCTGGCCTGCCCGACGATCGTCCTCTCGGATGACGAGGGTGGCTTTTCCGATGGCATCCACGGCCCGGCCGTCGATTTCGACTTCACCGTGACCGACTCGAACGGCGACACCCAGACCCTGGCCGACGCCATGTTCATGACCGCCAAGCTGTGCGAGACGGACATCGAGCGCGATGCCAATGGTGACGGCGAGTTCAGCGCTGACGTGTGCCTGGACATCTCGCATTACGTCTTCTCGAATCTTCCTGCCGGCGACGTGACGGTCGAGGAGACCACACCTCCGAACGGCTGGAAGTTCGGCACGCTGCTGCTGACCCCGCAGGCCCTCCAGGCCGAGGGCAGCAACGACGCGGCCACCGGTGCCGACTTCGACGCCGCTTCCGCGACCGTGACGCTGGATCTGGCCGCCGATGCGGACAACGACGCGATGATTCACGTCTACAACTTCGAGGACTCTCCCGCGACGGACACGATCCCGGCTTCGGCCACGGATCAGGGCCCGATCGGGATCGCCCTGGCAGCCGGCCTCGTGGCCCTGCTCGGTGGTGCGCTGGCCCTGCGCCGTCGAACCGCTTAGTCCCAGCCTCTTTTCCTGGCCTGAGCGGCCGATGTTCCTGGGGGACATCGGCCGTTTGGCCGTCCGTCTGAATCGGAGTCCATTCGTATGCGTCTCGATATTGCTGTCGCCGCCATCAGCCTCGCCTTGATCGTGGCCGGTTGCGGGGGTGCCAACCGATCGGCCACGGATCCAGGCCTCACGCCTCCAGGCTCGCCGGCGGCCCCGTCAGCGACGCCGATGCCCTCCGACCCACCGACACCGATCGGTAGCCCCGCGGCCAGCAGCCCAGCGGCCACGCCGGACCCGTTTCGTGACGAGCTCCCGACCCGTGTCGCCGTACCCGACCTCGGCATCGATCTGCCCGTCGTATCGGGCGATCTCGTCGCCGCCGGCAACCCGCCGGACTACCCGTTGTGCGATGTCGCACAGTACCTGACGACCTACCGTTATCCGGGCAGGCCGGGCACGACGACGTGGATCTACGGCCACGCCCGGGAGGGCATGCTGCTGGCGCTGCTCGAGGCGTCCGAGGTCAAGGACGGGGCTTCACTCATCGGAGCGTCCGTCCAGGTGTGGACGGATGGAAACCGGCGCCACACGTACCGCATCACCGAGGTCAACCGCCACGCCACCGATCGGTCAAGCGCGCGCGGCGTGCCCCCCGATGGCAACCGCCTCGTCCTCCAGACCAGCGAGGGACCAAAGGGCACCGTCCCCAAGCTTCAGGTCGTCGCCGAACGAACCGAGGTCGCAGACGCGACCCCGGC
>JANOIS010000056.1:0-3511 GCA_031407755.1 Chloroflexota bacterium
CACGAACGAACGCGCCGCCGCAAGCGAGATCCGGACGCGGAGCAGGTCGGGTCCGTCCTCGTCTTCATCGTCATCCTCATCGGGATCGATCGCCTCCCCGTCCTCATTCTGCGCGCGGGCCTCGACCAGCACCCGCTCCGCGCCGCCGTCCCAGCCGAGGGTCAGCGAGCCGGCCCGGAACGCCTCGACGAGGGGCTCATCGAGGGGCCCGGCGTCATGGTCCGCAAGCTCCGGCATGGCGCCGGTCGGGGCGTCGCTGGACATCCCAAGCTCCGCGCCTCGTCGGTCAAGGTCCGAGAGCAGTGTTCCAAGGCGCTCCGCGAGTACCGCCACCTGGACCTTCTCGAGCGCGACCGAGGTGACACGGACGCCGTCACGGGCCTGGAGGAAGAAGGTGCGACCACCGGGTTCGCCGACCGTTCCGGCCACGAACCGCTCAGGCGGATCGAAGATGTAGCGTCGTCGGGGCATGCCCGGACTCTATACCGATTCGCGACCGGACCGGGTCAGCTGACGTTGACCCTGGCCCCGTGCCAGCCACGGGCGCCGTCGGGGGCCGGTCGCGACGGCAACTCCTCCTGGACGACGCCGCTGCCGTCCGTGGCCCGGACGCGGATCTCGTGTTGGCCGGGGGTAGCGTCCCAGCGCACCACCCACTGGACCCAGGTCGTATCCGAGATCGGGGCGGACAGCTCGGCATCGCGCCATTCGCCATCGATCGCGACCTCGACCCGGCTGACGCCGCGGTCCGGTGCCCAGGCAACGCCGGCGATCGGCACGCGCCCGGCAGCCACGGAACCACGTGGCGTATCGATCCGCGACTGGGTCAGGATCGGCGCCTCCTTGGCCCAGCCCAGCGGGATCCAGTAGCCGTTGAAGTTCTCCAGGGTGGTCAGTTCGAGCTCGGCCAGCCATTTCGTGGCGGACACATAGCCGTACAGCCCAGGGATGATCAGCCGCGCGGGGTATCCGTGCGCCCGCGGCAGGGGCTCGTCGTTCATCTGGATCGCGATCATCGGCTCGCGCTCTGGGTCCATGACCCACGCGGTCGGCATGCCGGCGGAGAAACCGTCACCGGCAGTGGGCCGGCCGACGAGCTGCGTGGCCGACGGCAACACACCGGCGATGTCCAGCACGTCGCGCAGCCGGACACCAGTCCACTTGGCGTTGCCGACGAGTCCGCCACCAACCTCGTTGCTGACGCAGGCGATGGTCACGTACTGCTCGAACATGGGCAGGGCCAGCAGTTCGTCCCAGGTCAGCGTGGTCTCGCGCTCGACCAGCCCGTGGATCCGCAGGCTCCAGGTGGCCACATCGATGTTCGGCACGATGAGTGCCGTATCGATCCGGTAGAACTGGTCATTGGGCACCACGATGGGGGTCAGGCCGGGGATGGTCGCGGCAAGGTCCATCTCGCCGGCCAGTGAAGGAACGACCTCCGATGCCGGAGGCAGAGGCACGCTACCGACAGGTGCGGTCCGCGCCCGCTCGATCAACGAGCGCCCGACAAGACCGCTCGCGACCGCGGCGACCCCGACGACCGAGGCCCGCAGCAGGAACGAGCGTCGAGCCGGGTCAGACGCTGGGGTGGCGTCGCCGCCAGCCGCGGTCCCCAGCCGGACGATGAGTGAAGACAGCGCCTGGAGCCCGATCGCGATGGAGATGGCGGCCTGCGCCGCGACCATGGGCGGGTTAACGAGCGGCTGGCCGCTGGCAGCCACGAACCCGAGCGCCCCGAAGGCCCCGAACCCGACAGCGGCCACTACGTAGCGTCGCACCGCCACGATCCCGAGTAACGCCCCGAACGCCACCGCCACGATGGCCACGAAGACCTCGAGCGCGAGCTTGTCGTTGGTCCCGAACAGGGCCACCGCGAAATCCTTGGCGCCCGGCGGCTGGAGGGCGATCACGACCTGGCCGATGGCGGCGACCAGCGAGGCGGCGCCCGGCAGGACCCCTGCGAGGAGTTCGGACAGGCCGATGGCGAGACCGGCGGATGTGGCTCCGGCCGCCGCGGCCCAGCCACGCGCGGGCAGGGAGGCACTGATTCGCGCGGGGCGGACGGCGACGGTCGGGTTGCTCACCTGGTCATGGTGCATCGGTCGCATGACGATCGCGTGTCGGAGCGCCGGCGAAGCGCATCAGCCGTGCTGCCGCATCCGGGCGGTCCAGCGCCCGTCGTGCGCCTCGACGGTGAGCGGCAGCCCAAAGGCATCGCTCAGCACGTCGTCACGCAGGACGTCGTGGATAGGGCCGGCGGCCAGGGCCTGCCCATGGGCCATGACCAGAGCGTGCCCAAAGCCCGCCGGGATCTCCTCCAGGTGATGTGACACGAGGATGAGGGCGGCAAGCCGGGACTCCCGGGCCAGGGACGCAAGATCGGCCATGAGCAGCTCGCGGGCCGCCAGGTCCAGGCCGGCCATGGGCTCGTCGAGGATGAGTACGTCCGGGTTCGGCATGAGCGCGCGCGCGATGGACACCCGCCGCCGCTCCCCGCTGGACAGCGTGCCGAACCGCTGATCGAGGTGACCACCGAGGCCCAACCGCTCGGCCAGCATCCTCGCCCGATCATGGTCGGCGGGGTCGTAGACGTGCCACCACGGCTCAAAGGCACCGTGTCGGGCGGTCATGATCAGGATCTCGGGCGTGAGGTCGTTACGCATCGCGGCCTCGATCACGCTCCCGGCGAACCCGACCCGGCGACGCAGTTCGCGGGCGTCCGTCCGGCCATACCGCTCGCCGAGCACATCCACGATCCCGGTCGTCGGCCACAGGTTCATCGATGCCACGGACAGCAGGGTCGTCTTGCCGCAGCCGTTGGGGCCGAGGACGACCCAGCGCTCGCCCGCGTTGATGTGCCAGTCGATGGGCCCCAGGATCGCGCGACCCGCGCGCCGGACCGTCACATCCTGCAGTTCGATGATCACCGGCGCGATGTTATGGGCTCGGCGACGGTTCCCCGGCCGGACCCGGTGTGGGAGCGGGAGTCGGGACCGGCGTTGGCGGAGGGGTTGGCGCGGGTGTCGGTGCCGGCGTCGGCGCGGGCGTCGGTTCCGGGGTCGGCGCGGGCGTCGGTTCCGGCGTGAGACTGGGCTCGATCGAGGGCGAAGGTTCAAGGGACGGTGACGGCGTCGTGGACGGCGAGGGGCACGCGATGGCGGCCACCTCCGAGCCCGACGGCGATGGCGGCGCCTCGAACGATGGGACGACCCCTGTACTCGGGTCCGGTGTGGGGACGATGAAGCAGCTCGGCGACGGGCTCGGTGTCGGTGCACAGCCGTCACCGTCGACGATCGGCCCCCATGTCCGGCCGAACGGGTTGAAGCCGTTGTTGTAGAAGTAGGCGACGCGCGTGCGGTCCGGGCCGCCGCGCGTGCCGGCACCCCGTAGCGCCCGGGCGATCCAGTCGCGGTCGGCGTCCATCCACGCCGGGAAGCCCGCCTCCTTCGTTGCCACGGCCAGGACGGCGTCGCCGCAGGTGTTCGCCGGAAGACGCTGCGTGGGCTCGGTG
>JANOIS010000067.1:0-2345 GCA_031407755.1 Chloroflexota bacterium
GACAAGCTCCTATGGTTGTCAAGCGGCGAGGGCCCACTCCATCTGGCCCGCCTGGAGCAGTCGGAAGACCGGTCGAGATACCCGATGCTTGAGGCAGCGCAGCGCCTCGGGCCAGCTCTTGCCGCTGGCGCGCTTGCGGGCGATGTACGCCTTGGCTGGCTCGTGATGCCAGGCCTGGCTCAGCGCGATCGTGTACAGCGCCCGGTTCAGCCGCCGGTTGCCACCGCGGTTGAGGCGCATCCGCCGGACCTCGCCCGACGAGGCCGGGATCGGCGCCACCCCGGCGAGCATGGCGAAGGCCGCCGGCGACCGGAAGCGGGCGACGTCACCGGTCTCGGCCACCAGGCGGGCGGCGGTCAGGATCCCGACTCCGGGTAACGCCAGGAGGGGGTGACCGGCGACGAGCGCCGCGATCGACCGCTCGAGCTCGCTGGCCCGCCGGCCCAGGTCGCGGACCTCGGTCAGGAGTGCCCGGGCGAGCTCGGCGCGGACGCCAGTCGAACCGGCAAGGGCATGCTCGATCGCCGCGAGCTGGCGGCCACTGACGAGCTGGGCGACCGTCCGACCGTAACCGGGCAGCAGGACAACGAGGTGGGCGTGGAGACGGTTGCGGGCCTGCGTCTGAGCGTGAACGAGGTCATCACGAGCGTCGGCCAGCAGGCCGAGCTCGGTCGAGCGGTCCTCGAGCCGGACCGGTGGCAGGTCAGGCTCGCGGAGGGTCACCCGGGCGATCGCGAGGGCGTCACCCGGGTCGCTCTTGCCGGGTCGACGGCTGCGCGCTCGTTCGCGCCGGCTCAGGTGGGGCGGGACCTCGCGGACGACGAACCCGGCGGCGATGAGGTGGTGGGCCACGGGTGCACCGTAGGAGGCCGAGCCCTCGATGCCGATCCTGATCTCCGGAGCGATCCCCGCGGCCCAGGCCGCGAGCTCGACGAAGCCATCCTGGGTGCAGGCGAACGTCCGCTCGTCAAGGATGGTCCCGACCGCGTCGACGGCGCACGCCGCGAGGGTCCGCTTGTGGGTGTCGATCCCGATGGCTGCCATGCCTCTACCTCCGGCTGGTCTCCGCGTACGATGGCTGTGGGCCGGTCGGGCAGCAGTGCGTTGAGTCAAAGCCACGCTCCTATGAGGCCACGGCCGGTCCGCTCGCTCCGGGGACGAGGGCACTTGTCAAGAAACGAGCCATCCCCCGTGGGCACTCTGGATCCGGGCCAACCCGTCCTCGGTCGCGAGCACCTTCCCACGCCGAGGAAGGCCGCCGTCAGTTACGCACTCTGGATCAGGAGATCGAAGGTTCGAATCCTTCCTCGCCAGCCAAACCACAAGAGGTTGTGGCCGGACGCCACGCACGCTACAACCGGTGGTGGTTCCTACCCTCCCGGCCCGGGTCGGTTTCGGCTCCTCCGCCTGCCCAATAATCAGGCGCTCGCGATTCGTGCTCAAGTGCTCCCGATCAGCGCCTGACTCTTTCCGCGAATGGCGCCTGACTCCCAGCGTCGGTGCGGCGAATGGCGCTTGGTACGACCCCGAAGTCGCACATATCGTGTGTGGATGCATCGAAGGCCGGTTCGAGCGGCGAGAGTCAGATGCACTCTCTGTGTATCGGGGATGCTCACTCCGCTGGTACCCGGCAGCCTCGCCTCGGCGAACCGCCGGAGAGTATCCGCGGACGCGAGTTCGAGGACGACGAGCACGTCAGCCCAGGCTTCGGCGACCCGCCAGAACGAGAGCCACCCGAACAGGTACACCGAGGAGGATCAGGGGCAGGTCGAACCCCACGCCGAGCGCAAGCGCCAAGGGCGAGGTAGCGAGCCCCAGTCTGGCTCCCCATCGACGGCCGCGCCAGAGCCCGACGCCGGCGACCACGTCCGCGGCACAGACTGCGACGAAAATCCAGCCAAGGGCAGTGAACGTCTCAGGTCCGAGCTGTTCGAAGGGGCCGGCCATCGACCGGAACCAGAACGTCATCGGCAACTCGCCATTGCGGTCGAGATACGCCAGCACGAAGGGCACCGAGGCGCCGAACGCGACGCCGAGGAAGAGGAACAGGTACGCCGCGATCCGAACCGTCCACGGGAGTCGGAGGTGTCTCGAGTCGCTGGTCCCTGTCATCGGCGTTCCCTCGTGGCGCGGCATCGCCATCCTTACACCTCGCCCGTAGCGGTCAAAAGCGCGCTCACCCGAGCTTCGCTCTCGCTGCCGCGCGGTATGCCACGAGTCCGGCGGCCCCACCGATCGCGATCAGGGCGACGTCCGTCGTCCATGCCGCAAGTTCGTCAGACTGCAGCACGGTGAGGACGGCATAGAGGACGGTCCACACCACGCTGACGACGTTCGACGCGGAC
>JANOIS010000094.1:0-2323 GCA_031407755.1 Chloroflexota bacterium
CGCCGACCGGGGCGCACTCCGCAACGCCATCGTGTCGATCTCGCTCTTGCGGCCGGACCTGACCCAGCGGCTCGCCGAGATCTCGGTCCCATCGCTATTCGTCACCGGCAGCGACCACAAGGGGTGGACGCCACAGCAGGCTGTGGATGTCAGCAAGATGCTGCCGCGTGGTTCATCCGCGGTCGTCGCCGATGCCGCCTACCTCGTGCCGTTCGAGAACCCGGCCGCAACGATTCAGCTGGTCCGCCAGTTCTGGGCTGACCACTCGTCGAAGATGACCCCGACGTGACGCGCGAGATCGCCGACCGGAAGACCAGATAGCGGCCGCCGCAGCGGTGTCGACCGCCGGACTGGTCCTGCACAACCTCGCCGAGTTCGGAATCCGGATCCTCATCGGGCCCGATACCCTTGGACCGCTTGTGTTCGGAGGATCCGGCTCCATCCTCGGAGCAACCGGGATCGCCTCCGGAACTGAGAGATGACCGACCGTCGCCTCCCTTCAGCCGCCGTCGTCGTGTTGGCGTCCGTGATCGCCGCCGCCGGGATGGTGGCCCACAACGTGCTCGAGTTCGGGCCTGCCTTCCTCCTTGACCCGGAAACGCTCATCCCGTTCGCGATCTTCGGCCTGTTCGCGCTGCTCGCGTGGGCCGGGCCAGCGAACGCGGGCGTCCACAGTGCTCTCCTCGCCTGGGCGCTCCTGAACCTCGTCGGCGGGGGGATCCTCTCCGTGCTGCTCTTGGGGCTGTTCCCGTTCGAGCCGGAGCAATCGCTCGGGCACTATGGCGCCCACGTCATCTACGCCGCGGCCCAGCTTCCTCTCGTCGTCGCCGCCGCCCGCGCGGTCCGCCAGCGCGGACGCCAAGCGGCCGTCGACGACGCTCGATGAAACGCGCGATCTACAACGTCCAGTACCGGATCGGCGCCCCGTGGGACGGGCCGCCACGGCCGGAGCTTGCCAGGCGCGCCCTCGCGCTACCGACAGGAGTCAGACCTGCGCGTACCAATCCGGGATTCAGGGGGATCCCGATCGACGGAGGCGAGGAGTGGCGCGTTGCCGGCCGAAACAGCGGATAGGGCCGAAGTTCGTCTGATCCAGAGTCAAACGCCAGAATCAGGTCTCGGGAGCCAGCATGTGAGCGTGGAGGACAGCAATCTCTGTCCGATTCCGGGATGAGTCAAGCGCACATCCCGGCACTAGTTAGGCGCATATCGTAATCCGCGAATGAATCAAGCGCCATTCGGCCGGCGACCACGAGACGGCCATCCCGCGCTTGGCGCTTTCAACGAGTGTCTAAGCCATCGAGGGGCCCTGACACGATCGGGGAGCTCGCATTAG
Organism: Chloroflexota bacterium; assembly: GCA_031407755.1. GTDB lineage: Bacteria > Chloroflexota > Limnocylindria > Limnocylindrales > CSP1-4 > SPCO01. The sequence goes on from JANOIS010000094.1 coordinate 1,337, forward strand.
ACGGATGTCGGGCTCGCAACGATGGCGAGCCGCTCGAGTTCAACCACGGCGCCGCCGACGCCCGGAGCGGCCTGGATCACAATCGCGAGCTTGGCGGCTGCTGCCGCATACGAAGGCTGGGTCATGACTTCTCGGACGGCATTATGGATCGCCGTCGGTCCCGACTCGCCGTCCAGCGCCAGGCCCGCGCCGAGCTGGTGGACTCGCGCCGCAAGAAACGGCTGATCCGCCGCCGGATTTGGCAGAGCGACGATGGGCACCCCATGGGCGAGTGACGCGGCGACCGTTCCATGGCCAGCATGCGTGACTGTGAGCACCGCGCCATGGAGAACCCGCTGATGTGGCACGAACGGACGGATCGCCGCGTTGTCCGGGATCGGCCCGAGGTCCATGTCCTGCGAGGCCGATACCAGGACTCGAACCGGCTCGCCAGCGAGGCCCTCGAGCGTGTTTCGGATCCGACCGCCTTGGTCCCACAGGCCAGTCGTGCTGAAGCTGACCAGAACCAGTGGACGGCGGTCGTCGGCCTGCCACGGCGATTCCCAGGCAACGTCCGGAAGCATCTCGAAGATCGGTCCGAGGTAATGGACGGAGCTGTCCGCCGTTTCGGCCGCGGGATCAAGCGCGGGGATCGTGGTCACCAGGGTCGAGTAGCCGGTCCAAGCCTCGGCCAAGCGGTCCAGGTGCGGCAGGCCGGCTGCGTCCCGCAGTCGGTTCGTCGCACTCAGCCGGGCCGCTCCCACGGGTGATTCGGGCGGTGGGACCAAGCCCGCGATGGCCGAATGGGCCAAGACGGCCATCGGCGTGGTAAGCCGGATCGCCGACGCGAGGGCGCCTTGCATGCTGAAGTCGACGACGAGAACATCAGACGAGGTGGCAGCGAGCGTGTCCGGGACGTCCTCGAGGTGATCGGGGCTGGCCCACACGTTGGCCAGCAGCCCGGTCATGCGCTGGCCGGGATCGCTTGCGGCGTAGATATCGAAGCCG
>JANOIS010000096.1:0-3782 GCA_031407755.1 Chloroflexota bacterium
CGTGCTCGTGTTCGATCACCTGACCCATACGCTCTCGGCTGTCGCCTCGCTGCACACAGAAACGCCCGATCTCGAGGGCCGCTACCGGATCGCCGAGGAGGCGATCTTCGAAGCGCTGGAGCGCACGTCGCGCCCGAGCCCCGCTGAACTGGTCGGCTCCGGCTCTGGTTCTGGGTCCCGCGGCACGACCGTGATTGCTGCCCTGGCCGACCCCATCGACGCAAGCCTGGGTCGGGACGAGTACATCCGGGCCGTGGAGGTCGCCAAGGACGCCATCGCCTCGGGTGAGGCGATCCAGGTCGTGCTGGCGCGCCGCCAGTCGTTCGGGCTGCCACCTGACGCCTCGACCGGCGCGACGCTCGACGGGATCGGGCTGTACCGCGCCCTCCGGAGGGTCAACCCGAGCCCGTACCTGTTCTTCGTGCGGACCCCGACGTTTGAGGTCGTCGGTGCGTCGCCAGAGCTGCTCCTGCAGGTCGAGGGCGACAAACTGACGACGCATCCCATCGCGGGCACCCGGCCACGTGGCGCGGACGCGCGAGAAGACGCGCTGCTTGCGGAGCAACTCCAGCGCGACCCCAAGGAACGGGCGGAGCACGTGATGTTGGTCGACCTCGGGCGCAACGACATCGGGCGCGTGAGCCGCGCGGGCACCGTGACCGTCAGCAAGTACATGGAGGTCGAGCGCTATAGTCACGTCCTCCATCTCGTGTCCCATGTCGAGGGTCGGTTACGGCCGGAGCTCGACGCGCTCGATGCCCTGCGGGCCGTCTTCCCGGCCGGCACGCTGAGCGGCGCACCCAAGGTCCGCGCGATGCAACTCATCGCGGCTGCGGAGGGGGAGCGCCGCGGCCTGTACGGTGGCGCGGTTGGCTATCTCGGCTACGACGGCAACCTGGACACGGCGATCACCATTCGGAGCGCCGTGCTCAAGGACGGCCAGGCGCACGTGCACACGGGCGCCGGGATCGTCGCGGGCTCCGTGCCGGAGCGGGAGTTCGAGGAGACCGAGCACAAGGCGGCGGCCCTCCGCCGCGCGATCGAGATGGCGGCCGGGGTCCCCGAAACGCCGCGCACGCCCGACGAGGAACCGGTCGCCCCGGCCGGCGCATCGACATGATCCTCGTCATCGATAACTACGACAGCTTCACCTTCAATCTCGTGCAGGCCCTCCAGGCCGCCGGTGCCGAGGTCCGGGTCATGCGCAACGACGCCATCGATCGTGCCGGGGTCGAGGCCCTGGCAGCTGACCCTGACGCGGACCTGCGCGGCATCGTCATCTCGCCCGGACCCGGCGATCCGAGCGCCGCTGGCGTATCCGTCGCGACGATCGAAGTCGCCGCCGCCCGCGAGATTCCGCTGCTCGGCGTGTGCCTGGGCATGCAATCGATGGCGGCGGCTTTTGGCGCGTCCATCGTCCGGGCTCCGACCCTCGTCCACGGCCAGGCGTCCGAGGTCACCCACGATGGGGCAGGGCTGCTCGAGGGGATGCCGCCCTCGTTCATGGCCGCCCGCTACCACTCCCTGGCCGTCGACGCCGCGACCCTGCCGCCGGAGTTGCGGGTCACGGCGATGAGCGAGGTCGACCGCGTCATCATGGGCATCCGGCACGTTGCGCTGCCGATGGAGGGCGTCCAATTCCACCCGGAGAGCGTGCTGACGCCGCACGGTCCGCATCTGCTGGCAAACTTCCTTCGGCTGGCCGGGGAAGGGGAGGCCGAGCTCCTGGACGCGGCAACCGGGTCGTTCGCGACGGCGGGCATAGCGGAAGCCGCCGTGGCCGAGAGCGCCCGATGAGCGAGCACGTCCGGTCGGCACTCACGACGATCGTCGATGGCGGCACGCTGACGCTCGAGGAAGCCAGTCTGGCGATGGGCGCCGTGATGGACGGCGATGCGACACCGGCCCAGCTGGCGGCCTTGCTGATGGGCCTGCGCATGCGTGGCGAGACCGTCGATGAGCTGGCGGGCTTCGCGATCGCGATGCGCGAACGGGTCGTCCGCGTCGAAGCCCCTGAGGGCACGGTCGATGTCGTCGGGACCGGCGGCGACGGCAGCGGGACGTTCAATATCTCGACCGCGGCGGCCCTCGTCGTGGCGGCCGCCGGCGTGCCCGTGGCCAAGCATGGCAACCGCGCGATCACCTCGAAGTCGGGCTCGGCGGACGTGCTGGATGCGCTGGGTATCCGGATCGATCACGACGCGGCGTCCGCCTCGGCGGCCCTGACCGAGCACGGTTTCGCGTTCTTGTTCGCGCCCAACTTCCACCCGGCCATGCGGCACGCGGCGCCGACCCGACGCGAGATCGGGGTGCGCACGGCCTTCAATCTGCTCGGGCCACTCACCAATCCGGCGGGCACGCGGCGGCAGCTCCTTGGTGTGGGTGACGAGCGGGCGGCCCGACGCTTCGCCGAGGTGGTCCACAGGCTCGGCACGGAACGGACGCTGGTGGTCCATGGGGCGGGCGTCGACGAACTGCCACTCGATGGCACGGGCGTCATGTACGAGGTCACGGCGGACGGCGTCGAGCAGCGCTTCGTGGACGCCGTCGCGCTCGGGTTGCGGGCCACGGCGACGTCCCGGTTGGCCGGCGGCGATGCCGAGACGAATGCTCGATACGTCGAGGCGGTCCTGCGCGGCGAACCCGGGTCACGGCGGGACGTGGTGGTGCTCAATGCCGGAGCGGCGTTCCTTGCTGCCGGCGTGGTGGACACCCTGGAGGCTGGCCTGGAGCGGGCGGCTCTGACCATCGACGCCGGCCTGTCGGCCGAATTGCTGGTGAACCTGCGAGCGGAGCGGCGCGCCGCCGAGGCCACGGCCGGGACGGGGGTACCGGGATGACCGTCGCCCGAGCCCGCCCGATCACGGGCCGCAACGTGGTCCAGGAGATTGCCGCGCGTCGACGCGACGACCTGGCGCACAGCCTGGGATCGATTCCGGGACCGAGCGAGCTGACCGCCGCCGCCCCCCCGCGGCCGATCGCCGAGCGTCTGGCAGCGCCCGGCCTGCACCTCATCGCCGAGATCAAGCGCTCCTCGCCATCGGCCGGCTCGATCGCCGATCCGGGCGATGACATCGTCGCCCGAGCCCGGGCCTACGAGGCGGGTGGTGCGGCCGCGATCTCCGTGCTGTGCGAGCCCCACTGGTTCGGCGGCTCGCTGGACGACCTTCGTGCCGTTCGGACGGCCGTGTCGATCCCGGTCCTGGCGAAGGAATTCGTGGTCGATGCCCGCCAGCTGCCGCTCCTGCGCGAGGCGGGAGCCGATCTCGTGCTGCTCCTCGCGGTGCTCCATCCAGCGGCACGGCTCGCCCGCCTGGTGGAGCGGGCATTCGAGCTCGGTCTGGAGCCACTGGTCGAGGCGCACGACGAGCGTGAGCTGCGCGCGGCCCTCGCGACGAGCGCCCGGCTGATCGGCCTCAACAACCGCGACCTGCGGACGCTTCAGGTGGACACCGGCCGCGCCGAGCGACTTCGAGCATTCGTGCCGGACGATCGCCTCGTGATCGCCGAGTCGGGCGTGCGCGATACCGAGACCGTCGGTCGATGGCGGGCGCTCGGGTTCGATGGCGCGCTCGTCGGCGAGGCGCTGATGCGAGCACCCGACGCGAGCGCGGCCGTGCGCGCGTTCGTCACCGCCGGTCGGCAGCCCACCGACCTCGCCAATGTTGCGCGCCGGCCGTTCGTCAAGATCTGTGGCGTGACCGACGAGGCCGGGGCGCTCGCAGCGGTGCGCGCCGGGGCGGATGCGATCGGGCTCAATCTCGCGGTGGGGACCCCCCGGG
>JANOIS010000100.1:0-1910 GCA_031407755.1 Chloroflexota bacterium
CCAGCCGGGTCAGTTGTTCGAGGATCTCGGGATCACCTACATCGGCGTCGTGCCGGGACACGACCTGCGGGCGCTGATCGAGACGCTCGGCGCGGCACTCGCGCTGCCGGGACCGACCATCGTCCACGTACGAACCCAGAAGGGTCGAGGTTTCCGCCCGGCGATCGAGGACCAGGTGTCGTTCCATGGGGCGGCACTGCCGCCGATCATGCTCCCATCGATGGCCTCCGAATCGATGGCGGACGATGCCGCGTCGCCGTTGCGGGAGATCGCCGCACCGCGGAAGCACCCGAACTACACCGCGGTCTTCGCCGACGAGCTCATCGAGGTGGCTCGCGAGGACCCGCGCATCGTCGGGATCACGGCCGGCATGCCGACCGGGACCGGGATGGCGAAGTTCGCCGAGGTGTTCCCCGATCGCGTCTTCGATGTGGGGATCGCCGAGCAGCACGCCGTCACGCTCGCCACTGGCCTCGCGATGGGCGGCATGCGTCCGGTCGTCGCGCTGTATTCGACGTTCCTCCAGCGGGCCTTCGATCAGACGGTCCATGACGTCTGCCAGAACGATCAGCCGGTGCTCCTGGCCGTCGATCGCGCCGGGTTGGTCGGCGAGGATGGCACCAGCCACCAGGGCATGTTCACCCTGCCCGCCCAGCGCCAGATCCCGAACCTCGTCATCGCCTCGCCACGCGACGAGCAGGAGTTGCGGTCGCTCATGCGTACCGCGTTTGCGCAGGACCACCCGTTCGCGCTGCACTACCCACGAGATCCGGGCTTTGGGCTGGCGCCGGTGGATCCGGTCGTCCTGCCCGTCGGGCAGGGGGAGGCACTGCGCGACGGTGAGGATCTGCTGTTCATCGGTTTCGGGCCGATCGTGGCCCGTGCCCTGGAGGCGGCCGAAGCGCTTGAGACGGAGGGCTGGAGCGTTGGCGTGATCAACGCCCGGTTCGCCCGACCGCTGGATCGCCAGCTGATCCTGGACGCCGCCCGCGGGAAGCGTCTCGTCGTGACGTTCGAGGAGAGCGTGGTGACCGGCGGGTTCGGGAGTGGCGTCCTGGAGCTGTTCGAGGAGGCTCGCATGGCCGACCGGTCGTACCGCGACATCCCCGTCCGGATCGTCGGCATCCCGGGCGAGCGCTTCGTGGACCACGGTTCCGTGGCGGATCTGCGTCGCGTGCTGCGTCTGGATGCGCCCGGGCTCGCCGCGCAGGTGCGGGACACGCTGGCGGCGATGCACCTGGCGCCTGGTCGCGCGGAGTCCGAGGTCGCCGCCGGCTGATCGGGGATCAGCACGCCCGCCGCCAGCGCGATCTGCTGCCCCATGGAACGGATAGCGGGCCAGGTTCACCGCTCCGCGACCCGTAGCTCGACATTCACCCGGTGATTGCGCCGCCAGACGCCGCCACACCGCGCCACTGACGGTCCTGTCGGGTGGTGTTTGGCCCCCGACCCAGTACGCCGATCGCGTCCCGACTGGACCGCCCTGACTTTGGTGGGACTGGCGGAGGCGCTGATGTCGGGGTGATCGATCTGCTGCGTCCGTAGGCTGACCTGCGACCGACGCCAGTCACGGGGTGAATGTCGCGCTACGGCGCCAGGGGAACCCCCCGACCGACGTGGGACTCAGGGCCAAAGTCAGGGTCGCAAGGCCCGGTGCGCGCCGTGATCGTCCTGGTTGATCGATCGGGTCATCAGCACGAGGAGGTGATGCCCGCAAACGACGATCGGGCGACGCACCTCTTCGTGGCCAGGCCTGGAACGATCAAGGGAACCGATCAACAGCGCAATCAAACGGCATGATCTGCGCGCCCAGACGGACGTGGTTACACTGCGGTACATGGCGCTGGTCCGAATCGCTACCGTTGAGGCACCACTCGATCGTCCGACGCTGGTCGACCCGGCGATCCGGT
>JANOIS010000101.1:0-5082 GCA_031407755.1 Chloroflexota bacterium
GATCGTGCCCTTGCCGACGAGATACGCCGCGATCTCCTCACCCAGCCCCTGGACGACAGCCTCGCTCGCGGGAAACAGGCTGTAGTGCGCCTTGAACGCCGCGTAGGACACGAGGAATTGGCCGCCGTGGCTGCGCATGGCCGGCATCTGGTAGGCGATCGATTCGATGGCCTCGGGGGCCGCGGCGGTGATGAGCGCCCGAAGCTGCTCGACGCCGGCCCGTCTCTCAGCTGAGAGTTCGGCCAGGTATTCGTCGACCGTCGTCGGTCCAGCCATCTCCGTCCCCTTCATTCGAGTGGCGCCTCCGCGGCATCATGACATGTGGGGCGGGCCGCTCTCAGGTCGCCGCCTTCTCCCAGACCGAGACGTGCCGGCGACTGTGGCTGGTGAACGGCTCCCCCTGCCAGCCACTCCAGCGCTCCCGGAGGCGCAGGCCGGCCAGCTGCGCCATGAGGTCGAGCTCCGACGGCCACACGTACCGAAAGGGCATCGAGACGCGCTCGACGCCGCCATCGACGATCGATAGATGGTGCGACGTGAGGCCCTGGTTTGCGACGTCGTACTCGTCGATCCCCCACTCGGTCTCGCTCACGTGGAAGGCGCGGGTGGTGTCACCGGGCGGAAGCCGCTGGAGCTCGGGAACACCGACCTCGATGACGAAGCTACCGCCAGGCTCAAGGTGCGCCGCGACGTTGCGGAAGCACGCGACCTGCGCCGCCTGCGTCGTCAGGTTCATGATCGTGTTGAAGACCAGGTACGCGACGGAGAACGTCCCGTCCACGGCCGTCGTCGCGAAGTCGCCGATCGTGACGCCGATGTCCTCACCGCCAGGCTTGGCACGCAGCCTCGCGACCATCGCCTTCGACAACTCGATCCCGTGAACCGGCACGCCCCGACGGGCGAGAGGTAGGGCGATCCGCCCCGTCCCGATCCCGAGCTCGAGCGCGTGGCCACCCCCGGCGATCTTCGCGAGGAAGTCGACGACCGGATCGACCACTCCACGGTCGAACGTCTCGGGGTCGGACTCGTCGTACGTTGCCGCAACCCGTTCATCGAAATAGCCGTCGTCGTGCACCAACGGAGTCTAGCGGGACTCCCGGACCAGCCCGACGGCCTCGTGGACGCCAGGGTTACGGATCAGCTGCCGGTGTCTCCGGTGTCGCCGGTCTGCTCCTTGGTCTGGCCCGGAGCCTTCTCGCGGCCGTGCCCGTTGCCCGGTTTGCCATCGACCTTCCAGGCCTTCCAGCCGGGGTGACGTTCGCCAACGACTTTCGGCCCGCCCGCCCACGGTGGCTTGCCTTCGGCGCGCAAACTCTTGCCGTTCACGGTTTCGACGTCAAGGTCGGTATCGCCGGTGTGGTGGGTGCCTGTGGCCTCGACGCTGTCGCCGACGTATTTGGCAAGGGGGTTCTTGTCGCCCCAGTACCACTTCGGCCCGGCCGACAGCTCCCAGACGACACCGTCGACTGTGATGGTGAACGTCGGGCGACCCTTCTCGTCGGTGGTCTGCTGAACCGTGCCGGTGAGGGTGCGGGCGATCTCGGGCCCCTTGGGAGCCTTCTCCTGCTTTGTCTGGCCAGGCGGCTCGGGCTTCGCCGACGGGTCCGCGCCGAAGGCTGGAACGGTGATCGCCAGGAGTGCGGCGAGACCGCCGACGAGGATGAGCGTGCGGCGGTTGACGGAAAGGCTGGTCATGGCCGGAGTGTGGCCACACCTCCTTGCAAAATCAATATCGAAGTCGAGCGTGCCGCAGATTACCGGTGCCGGGTCGCACCAGCGACCTGGGGCGTCGTGTTGGCCGCTGTGCACGATCACTAGCCCTAGCAGGCGCCGCCCGGAGGACTGAATGGGCTCGAATTGACGGCATTGCAGAGTGCGCTGAACTTCGTGGCGATCCCGCCCACGGCTGTTTCGAGACGGTCGAGTCGGGCCTGGATGGCCGCGAACTGATCGACGTTCGCCGTCGCGGTGGGCCGCTCCACGATCGCCCGCAGCGCCGCGATGTCGGCCCGCAGCGGGGCGATGTCGGCCCGCATCTCGGACACGTCAGACCCAAGGTCGCCCAGCGCCGCGCCGAGATCGTCGGACGGCGGCGCGGGCCGTGCCGCGACGCTGAGCACGACCGCGAGTGTGACGGCGCTCAGTGCGAGCGAGATGGCGCTCATCCAATCGGTTCGCATGTTCACTCCTGCCTGCGGGGCCCGAACCTACAGGGTAACCCGCTCTCGCAGACGGGATCGCGCAACCGCCCCGGCTCGGACCGGGAATTGGATCAGCGGGGAAGCGACAGCGATGTCCCACTGCGTCATGTCGCCGGACGGGTGAGACGGGGCTCGGCTACGGCGTGCCGATGCCGCGGCTGGAGATCGAGGCCGGCCACGCAACATGGGTCAGGCTGTTCCGGCCGTCGAGGACGAATTCGAGGTCGGGGAACCACGCGCTGGCGAGATCCTGCCAGCGTGGGTCCGCGGTTTGCGTGACCAGCGCCCTGACCCCGGGCGCCGACGTGCCCCATGTCCACGGGTCGGCCCCGGTCCGGCGGATCTCGTCGTCGGTCAGGAGCGGATCGTGGGCAAACACACGGGCACCAACGGCACGCAACCGATCGATCAACGGCAGCGCCCGCGAGTAGGCGATCTCCTTGACGCCGTGTCGATAGGTCAGGCCGAGCACGAGCACGCCGACGCCATCAAGACCGCCCAGCGCATCGTGCACGGCCGCCACGGCGACATCGACCTGGCCGTCGTTGACCTCGCGCGCCCTGGCCACGAGCGACAGCTCCGGCGCCCGGTCGAGCAGGAAGTGCGGGTACACAGGGATGCAGTGGCCACCGACACCGATCCCCGGCTGGTGGATGTGGCTGTACGGCTGGCTGTTGGCTGCGGCGATGACCTCGGTCAGGTCCACCCCGATCCGATCCGCGTACCGCGCAAATTCATTGGCGAGGGCGATGTTGACGTCGCGGTAGGTGGTATCGGCGAGCTTCGAGAACTCGGCGGCCTCGGCCGACGACATCGCCACGATCTCCGCATCCAGCACGCTGTCGTAGAACGCGGTGGCCCGGTCGCGCGACGCCGGCCCGAGCCCACCGACAAGCTTGGGATACGTGGCGAGGTTTCGGAGTGCGGCGCCGCTGTACAGCCGTTCCGGCGAGAAGGCCACGAGGAAGCCGCCGTCACCATCGACGTCGGCGCGCAGCGCGCTGGCCGCCGCGAGCCGCGGTGCATACCGCCCACGCGTGTCCCCCACCGGCAACGTGGTCTCGTAGATGACCAGCGAGCCAGCGTGGATCCCGGGCCCGATCGTGTCCGTGGCCGCATCCATGTGGCGATGGTCCGGCCGCGCCTCCGCGTCCAGCATGACCGGCACGATGAGCACGACGACATCCGCCTCGCGGGCAGCCGCGGCCCCATCCGTGGTCGCGCTCAGCCGGCCGTCGGCGTGGGCGCGCGCCACGAGATCCCCGAGCCCAGGCTCCTCATCCACGTGGGAGCGACCCTCGTTTACCGCGGCCACGACCGCCTCGTCGATATCCACCGCGATGACCCGCCAGCCGTGCGATGCGAACTGCACGGCGAGCGGCAGGCCCATCTTGCCGGCACCGACCACGGCCACGACCCCGGTCGTACCCGGCTCGCCGCGCCATGGCGAAACGGGCCGGCCGGCCGAATGCCGGCAGGGGTTTGGCTCCGCGCTGATGCCACCTCCGGCGAGGTTGGCCGTGATCGAGGGCCGCGCGACGATGGTCATCGGGCCGGCGTCGGGTCCAGCTCGACCGTGCGCCGTTCGCGAGCGGCCCGCAGCAGCGCGTCGGCGAGGACCACGGCCCAGCGGCCGTCCTCGGCGTCCACGACCGGCCGGCCGCCGTCACGAACGACCCCCAGGAACGCGTCAAGTTCGGCGGCCAGTGGCTCGCCGGAGTCGAACGGCAGGTCCACCGATTCGCCCTCGAACGTCGGCGCATAGCCGCTGATCAGCCGCGGCTTCGTGGTATCGATCGAGCGCGTGAACGTCAGGTGCTGACTGAGGTAATCGAGCTCGAACATGCCCTCCTCGCCGACCACGGTCAGGGTCCGGCGCTTGGCCGGGGTGAGCCAGTCCACATCGAGCATGCCGACCGTCCCCGACGGGAACGACAGCAGGCCGAACAGCAGATCCTCGTGACTCTCGTGGACCCGCTGGGCGGTCTCGGCCGAGACGCGGATCGGGCGCTCGCCGGCCACGAACGAGAGGATGTCGACATCGTGCGTGGCGAGGTCGATGGTGACCCCGACATCGCGGATCCGAGCCGGGAATGGGCCGGCCCGGCGACTCGTGATGGCGTACACCGTTGACAACCAGCCCGCATCCAGCAACCGCCCAAGCTCCAGCACGGCCGGGTTGAACCGCTCGACGTGGCCGACCTGGACCGGAACCCCTGCGCGCACTGCGGCCGTGACAACCTCGTCGGCCTCGGCCGGGGTCGCGGCCAGCGGCTTCTCGACGAGGACCGCGATGCCACGCTCGATGGCGGCGAGGGCGAGGGGCAGGTGGGTCGTCGTCGGCGAGGCGATGACGACGGCATCGAGATCGGCCTCAGCCAGCATGGCCTGCGGTTCGACAAAGCCCTGGGCGTCGGTCGTCGCGGCGGCGGCCTCGAGGACGTCGGGAAGGGGATCGGAGATCGCCACCAGGCGCGCATCGGAACGGGCACTGAGCAGGCGCAGATGATTCCGGCCCATCGCTCCAAGGCCGATGAGCCCGACGCGCGCGACGCGGTCACCGATGGGCTGCCAGCTGCCGCTCATCGGTCGGCGGTCACCGCGTGCCGTCCGATGACCGCGCAGACCGCCTCGATGACCGTCGCCTGGTCGTCATCGGTCAGGCCCGGGAACATGGGCAGGGACAGGGTGCGCGCCGCCGCCCGCTCCGTGATCGGCAGGTGAACATCGATACCGAGCGCCAGGACATAGGGCTGGCGATGGACGGGGATCGGGTAGTAGATCCCGGTCGAGACGCCGGCCTCCGCGAGATCCGCCACGATCGCATCGCGCGATGGACCGACATCGAGGGTGTACTGGTGGTAGACGTGCGTCCGGTCCG
>JANOIS010000199.1:0-3605 GCA_031407755.1 Chloroflexota bacterium
CCCGCCGCGTCTGACCAGCGCGTCGCCGGTTCGAGCTGATCGATTCGTCCCGGGTCGACCGTGACCACTCCTCGTCTCCGCCCAGCGGCGGACGACATCCGCGACGCCCGCCATCGGCGCCAGTACGATCAGGAAGGAGGACCGTCGCATTCGGCGATCGATGGCACGGGCGGCCATCTCCCCGCGGCGCAACGAGCTGCCGAGGAGGCCAGGAACCTGACCGTCGGCCCGAGCGGTCCGTCGTAGGCTGACGCGAACCGAGATGGCACGGTCGATGGAGCGAGCGCGATCGGTCTACTGCCTGGTCTCGGCGGCGAACCCGGGCTCGCGACGGCCACGGCCGGGCCGTGTGTCGAGCGCGACGTCCTCGGTGGCAGTTGGGCCGACCCGGCCGCGCGGTGGTCCAGTCTCGAGTCGGCGATCGCCGCCTGGACTCCCTCGACAAACACGTTTCCTGCCTTGCCGAGCCATCCCCAGCGGATCGTCGGATGGGCGAGCCTGGCGCTCGCCACGGCCGAACTGGCGGCGGCGCTCGAGTATGGCGGGCACGCCAGCCTCCACGTCGACGTGGCAAGGCGAGCCGTCACCGACTGCGCCGGGTAGCTGCGACGACGGCCCGGCGGCCATTCGGGCAACCAAGGGTAAGGAATCGTCGTCGCCCGACACAAACTCAGTGATCGCCCTTCGGCAGGCGTCACGAGTTGGCCCAGGCGGCAGGTACCGAATTGAGGAGAAACGTCCATGATCAAGCACAAGGCCGCCACGGCCGGGACCCTCGTGTCCGTGAATCTCGGCGGCCCTCGCTCGATCCCGTTCCGCGGGTCGCAGGTCGAAACGGGCATCTGGAAGACGTCGGTCAGCGGCCCGATTCGCGTTCGCGGCGTCAACCTCGCCGGCGACGACCAGGCCGACCGCTCCGTCCACGGTGGCCCCGACAAGGCCGTCTACGCCTACGCCCTGGAGGACCTGTCGTGGTGGACGGCCGAACTCGGCGAGTTCGTCGCACCGGGAACATTCGGCGAGAACCTCACGACCGCCGGAATCGACGTGACGAACGCCGTGGTCGGTGAACGCTGGGCGGTCGGCTCCGTCGTTTTCGAGGTCAGTCAGCCGCGAACTCCCTGCTACAAGCTCGGGATCCGGATGGGAGATCAACGGTTCCCGTCCCGGTTCGCGGCAGCCGGCAGGCCGGGCGCGTATCTGCGCATCGTGACCGAGGGCGACGTCGCCGCCGGTGGCGACATTCGGGTCCTGTCGCGACCCGATCACGGGGTCACGGTCGGCCTTGTCGAGCGGGCCTACCACGCCGACCGGTCGCTGGCACCGAGGCTCCTCGATGCGCCTGAGCTGGCCGACGGATGGCGTGAATGGGCAAACCACGTCCTCGGGTATCAGACTGTTTCGGAACCCTTGCCGCTTGCACAGGACTGATGCTCCTCGCCGAGCCGGTCCGACCGATCGAGGCGTGCGCTGCTGTGGCGATTGACGGTGGACGCTGCGGGCGCGCTCGATCGCGAATCGCGAGGCTGGCTGGAGGCTCTCCGATTCGATGGACCGAGCCACGCCCAGGCCGTCACCGACCTGTACGACCTCCTCCACCGCGCCGCACGACCTCGTCAGCGAAGTGGTGAAGACCGGCTATCCATTCATGACCAATGGTTGCCCCAGCTCGTCCGGCGACCCGGGTTGCAGCCGGCCGTATGGCAGCTACCGTCCGTCCGAGCCATATCGCGACTTCCCGTTCCAGCCGATGGGGTCAGACGTGACCGGGATCTGGGCCGACCTCGCGATCGAGGAGCTCGTCGTCGGCTGAGGGGGTCACACCATGGATCGACGGGCCTGGTGGGGTGGTCCGATCATCTGCGACCCTCGTTCGTCCGACCACGCCTGGGATAGTCCCGTGGTCGTCGCGCTCGTGGGTTCGACCCGCCCCCACTCCCCCGATCACCGTCCTGCGCTGAGGGAGTCAGCCCCGGTCGCGGATCAGGAGCAGATCGACGTGCTCGAGGAGCCTCCACGCGATGTCAGGGTCGCCGCGCACGAACGCTCGGAAGTCCGTCAGCAACATGGTCAGGCAGCGCACGTCGGTGGCGGCCGTCACGGTCGCCGTGCGAAGGCGATCGCTGATGAGGGCGATCTCGCCGAAGTAGCTTCCCGGACCGAGTCGGCTCACCTCCCGACCGTCGACGGACACGGCGACCTCGCCTTCGGTGACGATGAAGAAGCCCTCGGAAGGGTCGTCGCCCTGTCGCACCACGATCGCGCCGGCCTGGAACGCCCGTTCCCCGAAGGTCTGCGCGAGCCGCTCGCGTTGCTGTTGGTCCAGCCCTGCCAGAAGCGGAACGGTCCCCAGGGTGTCCACGATGGGATCCGGCATGCGGCCATGCTCCTTCTCTGCGATAGATGCAGTTCGATGGCGAATGGCTCGACAGGCGTCGAACCGGGACCCCGGATCGAGGTGCCCGCTCGATCAGGTGAACAGGGCGATGTCGGCGTCGGCGGCCCAGGACAGGAAATGAGTCGCTCCACAGACCGGCTCGGTGCCCGCGATGAAGCTGCTCTCGGCGAACCCGAACACGTCCATGGTCATCCCGCAGGGCGACAGCTTCACGCCCATCTCGACCGCCAGATCGAGGAGCTCACCGATTGAGGCGACGCCGTGGTCCTTGAACTGGCGCTTCATCATGGAGGTGGCCATCGGGGTCATCCCGGGCAGCGCGGTCAGCAGCTGGGGCATCGGGATCGGCATCGGCATGGCCGGGTTGCCGACGGTGCCGATCTCCAGCTTGGCGTCCTTCTGGAGGATCTTGAGGCCGTAGAACGTGAAGAAGATACCGACGTCCCAGCCGAGCGTCGCGCCGGTCGTGGCCAGGATCAGCGGGGGGTAGGCCCAGTCGAGTGTCCCCTTCGTGGCGATGATGGCCATCTTCTTGGGCCGCTTGGCGCGCTCGGACTCCTTGATCGCGAACAGCTCGTCGACCTTGGCCGCGACCATGCTGTCCACGCGGTCGCGAATGAGGGCGTCGAGATCGCTCATGCCGGTCGCGCCCGGCTGGGCCATGCTGCCGGCCTCGCCCGGCTCGTATGTCTGGACCATTGCTGGTACCTCCTGCCCCGCATTCTAGGCGGGAACCTGGCTGCTGGTCGCCACCATGATGGCGGCGACCCAGTCCGCTGCGGTGACGCCCGGGATCTCCGGCCGCACCCTGGTGTAGTACCCGTCGACGACCGCGAGCAGCGCCGGCTCGGACAGCTCCGTGCCGCGAAGCTCCGCCTCCAGCTCCTCCGGCATCGTCGCCGGTCGGGCCGTGAAGTCACCCGACAGCCCGACATCGTCGAGGCGATCGCCGCGCACGCGCGCGACGCAGCGAATGAGCCCGCCGGCCGCCTTGTGCGCCCCCTCGCCGACCCGGACGTCCTCGTGGATCTTGACCCCGGCCCGGCGCAAGCCCCCCGCCTCGTGCAGCCATTCGGCGCTGGCGAACCGTTCGTCGAGCGTCGTGGCGAGATCCAGCTCATCCGCCCGCAGCTCGCCCGGCTCGACCGGCCGGTCGAGGATGGCCGCACAGCTGGCGAGGTAGGCGGCGACGACGACCTCGCGCGGG
>JANOIS010000202.1:0-2463 GCA_031407755.1 Chloroflexota bacterium
CGACGCGTCCGGCAGGGCGACCACCACGATCCGGTCGCCGTCGGCGCCGTCCCTGGCCACGACGATCGCGTCGTTGCCGACCGGTGATCGGATGATCGTCCGCGGCAAGGCCGTCAGGCGCAGGGGCTCGCTCTGCTCATCACCCAGGGCCGGGCATCTGGACGCGCCGTCGGCGTGGCAGACCTCGTCGATCACGACGCTGTTCATGGCCAGTGCCCCGCTCGTCTCGCGCAGGAGGTACTGAACCTGCCCGGCCCCGACCGCAAATGGCGTCGGATCGGGATCCGCGAACGTGCTGCCGGAATCGCCACCCGTCGTCGACCGCTGCTCCGTAGTGGGCTCCGGGAGGACCGCGGTCGTCGGTCCGGTCCTGATCGCGCTGGACAACGCACTCACCCCGACGACGACCGCGATAACGGCGATACCGGACATCACCCCCAGGGGCAGGGACCGCCGACCCGCGCTCGGCTCAGGCGAACGATCACGCCCCGCCGACGCAAGTTCGATGGCCGCCGCGGTCCGAGCCCAAAGGTCGCGTGGGGGTTGCGGTGACAGGTCACGCAGTGAGCGCAGGGCCAGCCGATCCGCGTCGTAGGCCTCGGCGACGGTGGCGCAGGCCGGGCACTCCGTGAGATGGTCGTCCAGCCAGGCCGCTTCGGTGGGGTCGAGATCGCCGCCGATCCTTTCTGCGGCACGCGCCCGGGCTCGCTCGTGGGTCGATGCCCAGTGGTCCGGTCGGCGCGGGGAGCGCGTGAAACGACTCATCGATCAACCTTGGCGGCCGTGGCGCGGTCCCGAGCGGCGTCCGCCGCGGCGTCCGCCTCGCGCTCGGTCGCGAGGGCCTGTCGAAGGCTCTCGCGTGCCCGTGTCAGGAGGGCCCTTGCGGCCACGTGACTGACGCCGAGCGCTGCGGCAAGCTCGAGCCCGGTGAGGTCGTGCAATTCGGCCAGCAACAGCGCGGCGCGCTGACGCTCGGGAATGCGGGCGAGGGCCCGCTGCATGTCGCCGGACAGCCTCGCATCCATGACGAGGTGTTCGGCCGATGGGGCGGCGCCGTTCGACTCGCCGGTCCAGGGCACGAAGCGGATGATCTTGCGTCGGCGGATCTCGTCCAGGGCGACCCGGTGCGCGATCTGATACAGCCAGGCCCGCGCATTCTCCGGCTTCTGGAGCGTGTCGTAGTTCTTGTAGGCCTTGATGAACGCGTCCTGGGTCATGTCGGCGGCGACGTCCGCGTCCCGCATCATCCGCATCAGGTAGGCGAAGATCTCGCCGTGGTGCCTGGCGAACTGCGTCTCGACGAATGCGGCGGCCTCGTCACGATCCCAGATGCCGCTCAACGGGCGACCCCGGCCCATCCGGACGGTGGTCGGGCGGCCGAGCGGATCGCGCAGATCGGCGCTGGAAGGTTCGATGGCCACGAAGGCTCCGTTCGGGTGGGTACGCGGAGCACGGCCACAGGGTGGCGCACGCTCGATGGGGCAAAGACGGAGCATCTACCCCCGGTGTGACGTCCGATGCGGTCCGGCCCGGTGTACCTCAACCCGATCCACCTCCCGCGAGATCGGCGCGGTCCAGCAGTTCCTCGACCGCGTCTTCAGGCGAGACGGGATTGACCGGCAGGCCGGTTCCGAGCTCCAGGCCCGCAATCTCACGGAGTCGGGGGTGGATCTCCCAGTGCCAGTGGTAGGTGCCGTCCACCTGCTCGCGCAACGGAGCGGTGTGCAGCACAAGATTGTAGGGCGGGCCATCCAGCGCGGACGCGAGCCGGCCGAGCACCTGGCGCAGGGCCTCCGCCGTGCCTCTGAGGTCCGCCTCCGTGGCCCGGCCAAAATCGGCGTCGTGACGGCGCGGCACGATCCACACCTCGAACGGCGAGCGCGAGGCGTACGGGGCGAAGGCCACGCTGGCGTGGTCCTCCCAGACGAGCCGGTCGGAGCGGCCGGTCGTCTCGTCGCGGACGAGGCGGCAGAACGGGCACTCCCCCTCGCGGATCACGAAGCGCGCAGCCCCGCCAAGCTCCTCCGCGACGCGGTGCGGGATCTGCGGCAGGTCGTACAGGTCAAGGCACAGGTGGTTCGTGCGCGCCCCTGCCTGCGCGCCCCAGTTCTGAACGACGGCGAGGTACTCGGTCTGGGCATCCGAGCGAGCGGCGACCAGGGCGTCACGGGCACCGGTCACCAGCGCCTCGACGAGGTCACTGCCGACGGCGTGCAGCGGCCGATGCTCGTGAGGTGGTGCCACGACGGTCCGCCAGCTGCCCGTCGCGCGGGCCTGGGACATCGAGACCTGCGCGAGGCCGTGGTCGCGATCCAGCGCGCGCGCCTGCTCATCCGTCCCGACCACGTGGAAGGCGAAGTCCTTGAGCATCCGCAAACGAACACCGTCGCCGGGCGGGTTCGAGCAGTTGGCGCAGCCGAACATCGTGTCATCGATCGATTCCGCAGCGCGGGCGAATCGATC
>JANOIS010000295.1:0-2472 GCA_031407755.1 Chloroflexota bacterium
GGCTTCGAAGTCGTCCGTGACCCCATCTACGACCCGACGAATGCGAGGATCCGGTCATGAGCGGTCCGATCCACGGCACGGCGACGTTTGGGACGGCGTGGTCCGCCGGCCTACGACGAGGCAGTGACCGGGAGCTGCGGGGCTGGCTGGACGTGGCCCAGGCCGCCTGTGACGAGGCGGACGATATGGCCCGGAGCCATTTCCGCCGCGACATGCAGATCGATCGAAAGCCCGATCGCACGTTCGTCACGGAGGCCGACCAGGGCATCGAGCAGCGCATCCGGGAGCGGCTCCTGGACGCCTTCCCTGATCATGGCCTGGTCGGCGAGGAGTACGGGACGGAGGCCGGCGACGCCTCGGTCCGCTGGTATATCGACCCGATCGATGGCACCCACAACTTCATGCGTGGCGTGCCGCTCTTCGGCACCTTGCTGGCAGCTGCACGCGACGGCGAACTCCAGGTCGCGGTCCTGTCCGCGCCGGCCCGGGACGTGCGCTGGTGGGCCCACCGGGGCGGCGGGGCGTGGGCCCGCAATCGGGGCGAGTCGACGGCGCGTCGGATGCACGTGAGTGCCATCACGAACCTCGCGGACGCCCAGGTGTTGTATGGCGGTGGTCGGGAGATCGTCGATTCGGGCCGGGCACCGGGGTTCCAGGCGCTCCTGGGCGAGGTCTGGCGCGAGCGCGGTTTCGGCGACTTCTGGGGCTATACGCTGCTGGCCGATGGCGCTGCGGAGGCGATGGTGGAGGTGGGCCTCAAGTCCTGGGATGCGGCCGCACCCACCGTCCTGATCGAGGAGGCCGGTGGCCGGGCGACAGACCTTGAGGGCCGTCGGGCGATCGAGACGGGCAGCTTCCTCGCGACCAACGGACACCTGCACGACATCATCCGCGAGCGATTGCTGGAACGTGATCCAGCGAGGTTCGGGCCGCTCGGCCCACCCGGAGCGGGCCATCCGGCGGGCACTCCGGACCGGCCAGAGCGGTCATCATCGATACCATGAAGATCGTCAGTCCAACCGAGGCCGTCGCCGGGATCCGATCCGGTGAGCAGGTCTACGTCCATTGCGCCGCCGCGGCGCCGTCCGTGCTGCTCGATGCGCTGGTGGCGCGCGCGGACGAGCTCAAAGACGTGGGGATGGTCCACCTGCACACGGAGGGTCCCGGTCCGCACCTGGCGCCGGCGATGGCCGGTCATTTCCGCCATCGCGCACTGTTCGTCGGGCCCAACGCCCGCAAGGCCATCAACGACGGTCGCGCGGATTACGTGCCGGTCTTCCTGTCCGACGTTCCGCGGCTGTTCGAATCCGGCGCCGTGCCTCTTGACGTGGTCCTCGTCAACGTCACGCCGCCCGACGCCCATGGGTTCTGCTCCCTGAGCGTCTCGGTTGAGGCCATGCACGCGGCGATCAGGGCAGCTACGACGGTCATCGCTCAGCTCAATACCGCCATGCCACGGACGCTCGGCGACAGCTTCATCCACGTCGACGATATCGACCTGGCGGTGGAGGTGGACGTCCCGCCGTACGAGCGGCCGATTGGCAAGATCAGCGCCATCGAACGACGGATCGGGCAGTACGTGGCGGAGCTGGTGCCGGACGGCGCGACCCTCCAGCTGGGCATCGGGGCGATCCCCGCGGCGACGGCCCTGGCCCTGCGCGACCATCGCGACCTCGGCGTGCACACGGAGATGTTCACCGACAGTGTCGTCGACCTCGTCGAGGCGGGAGTCATCACCGGGGCGCGCAAGGAGCGAAACCGCGGGAAGGTCGTGACGGCGTTCCTGATGGGCAGCCGACGGCTGTACGACTTCGTGCGCGACAACCCGATGATCGAGATGCGACCCGTCGACTTCACCAACGACACGCACGTCATCCGCTCGTTCAGCAGGATGACCGCCATCAACTCGGCGATCGAGGTGGATCTGACTGGCCAGGTGGTCGCCGATTCGATCGGTCAGCGGATCTACAGCGGCGTTGGTGGTCAGATGGACTTCATCCGCGGAGCCGCGCTCGCCAGCGAAGGCCGGGCCATCATCGCCCTGCCGGCGACGGCGGCTGGTGGCTCCATGTCGCGCATCGTCGGGATGCTGAAGCCCGGTGCCGGCGTCGTCACCACCCGGGCCCACGCGCGCACGATCGTCACCGAGTACGGCGTTGCCGAGTTGTTTGGCCGCAGCCTCCGGGAGCGCGCGGCTGCCCTGATCGGCATCGCCCATCCAGATCATCGCGACCTCCTGAAGGCGGAGGCTCGTGCCCACGGGTACGACTGATCTTCGACCACCCCACCCACCGACGCCGCCACACACGGACCGCCCACCGCCACAGGGAGCATGACCATGACGCCCACTGAGACCCTGATCGACCGCCCACCGGTCGACGACGCCCTCCTGGCGCGCATCGACGCCTACTGGCGAGCCGCCAACTACCTCTCGGTCGGGCAGATCTACCTGCTGGACAACCCGCTCCTGCA
>JANOIS010000334.1:0-1509 GCA_031407755.1 Chloroflexota bacterium
TCCACGGTCGCGGCCACGACGCGGTCCTGCTGCGCCTGACGGGAGATCGAGGCAGGCGGGTCGTCGGGCTGCCCCGTGTACCAGCCCATCTGCTCGTGGTTGCCGCCGTCGATGACCGTGCTGACGACCGCCGGCCCAAGCTTCGTGACATTCGCGGCGTCCGTGAACCGTGGGATGCCGGCATCCAGCGTCCCGTAGACACTCGCGACAAGGACGTCGTCGTCGGACAGGTCGGCAGAGGAATACGACGCCCACAGGACGAGCCCATCGATGGCGCCCGGGTGACCGTCAACGAAGAGGGCTCCGGCCGCGCCACCCAACGAATGGCCACCGACACTCCAGGCCGTGATCTCCGGGTGATCTTCGATGACGGCCTGTGCCGCGTTGACGTCGAGGATGGCGAGGTTGAACGGGGCCGGGACGAGGACGACGAGGTAGCCCGCTTCGGCGATCGCCCGCGCGGCGGGCGCGTAGGCGGCCGGCGGGACCTTGCCGCCGGGGTACAGGATGAGGCCGGTGGTCGGTGACGTCGCCGTCGGCGTGAACGTGAGTCGGCCGCCCGGCTGCTGATCGAACGTGGCAGCGGAGCTGGAGGCGAGGGCCGCCGCGGCCTCCGGCAGGAGTGGCTGTGGCTGCGCGTACCAGAGGAACCCACCGACACCCGCCGCGACGAGGAGGACCAGGACGAGCAGCAGGCCGCGAAGCACCCGGCCGCGCATCGAAGGCCGCGGACCGGTCAGGGGCGTTCGTCCGGCGGCTGCGGCAACCCGGCCTCCGAGGCCACATCCTCGCCCCACTCGTGGGTGTGACCGGCCGGCGGGTCCGGTGGTCCCTCGTAGTCGGGCAGGTCCTCAGCGGCCGTGTCGACGTCGTGGGTCACGCCAGGATCGCCGACCTCCACCACTTCCGTTGGGAGTCTGGCAGTCAGCTCCCCGATGATTTCCGGCGGCTTGCGATCGGGGCTCAGGGCACGCAGGGCATCCAGGTGGGCGACCGGGAGCAGGACCGGCCAGCCCGGCGTGCCGTTCCAGGCGGGGCGCAGCATCGTCGAACGGGCCATGCCGTGCGCTTCGATCAGGGAGGTAATGGTCTCCGGCCCGACCCACGTCATGCGCGCCGGCCAGAGCAGCACCGCGGTCGTATCGCGAACTTCTGCCATCGCCAACTCGGCGCCACGCATCATCTGGCCTGCGGGCCCAAGGTCGACCGGGGCGGGAAGGCCGTGGACAGCCTCGGATCCGACCAGGGCGCGAGCCACGGCGCCGTCGTCGTCCGGGGATACGACGACGACCGGTAGCGCTCCGCCGGACCACGCGATGTCGACGAGCCGACGCACTCGTGGCTGGCCCATCGTTGCGGCCACGGCACCCTCGGCGGTGGCGGACAGGATCACGGCGGCGACGGTCATGATGCGTGCGATGCTAGCAGGCGACTGGGCTGCCCCGACGGCTTGGAATGCCTTACGGCTTGGAATGCCTTGATGTGCGACACTGCGGCCGTCCCATGAGC
>JANOIS010000372.1:0-1552 GCA_031407755.1 Chloroflexota bacterium
GAACTGTTTGTCGCCGCCAAGGAGCTCGGGGCGCCATACGAACTCGTCAAGCAGATCGCGGCGGAGGGCAAACTCCCGGTCGTGAACTTCGTCGCCGGTGGCATCTCCACCCCGTCCGACGCCGCGCTCGTGATGCAGCTCGGGGCGGAGGGTGTGTTCGTCGGCTCCGGCATCTTCAAGGCCGAGGACCCGGCGCGCATGGCCAACGCCATCGTCCAGGCGACGACCTTCTTTGATGACGCGGCCAAGATCGCGGAGGTCAGCAGGGGCCTGGGAGCTCCGATGCGGGGCATCGCGCTCGAGGACATCCCGGAGCAGGAGCGTCTGGCCGCTCGCGGCTGGTAGCCGGATCCCGACGACGACCGGCACGGGGCTCGTTCCGCCATGAAGATCGGGGTACTCGCCCTGCAGGGGGCGTTCCGTGAACACCTCGACACGCTCGCCGCGATCGGCGTCGCGGGTGTCCGCGTGCGTGAACCGGCCGATCTCGAGGGCATCAGCGGCCTGATCCTGCCTGGGGGCGAGAGCACCACGATGCGGCAGCTTATCGAGCGCTGGGGCCTGCACCAGCCGATCCTGGATCTCGCCGCGTCCGGTGCGCCCGTGTTCGGGACATGTGCGGGGATGATCGTCCTGGCCCGCGAGATCGCCGGTGGCGAAGCACCGATCCTGCCACTGCTCGACGTGACCGTGGAGCGCAACGCCTTTGGGCGCCAGCTCGACTCCTTCGAGGCGGACATCGTGGTCGATGTGCTGGGTGCCACGCCGGTGCACGCGGTCTTCATCCGCGCTCCGATCATCGAGCGGACCGGTCCCGACGTGGACGTTCTGGCCCGACTGGACGACGGACGGGTTGTGGCGGTCCGCGAGCGCAACATCATCGCCACCTCGTTCCATCCCGAGCTCGCCGGGGAGACCCGATTCCATCGTCTCGTGGCGGCCATGGCCTCGGAGCACGACGATCCGGGCGAAGGTTCCGGTCGACGACCTCATCCGACCCGCCGGACCCGGACGCCGACCCCATGACCGCGACGCGGGCGCCGCGCAGCCAGGGCAAGGTCCGCCCGGCACGTCTGACCGATCTCGCCGCGCTCGGGGAGCTGTCACGGTTGTGCCAGACGGACGACCCGGCGACCCGTTCGCTGGGCCTGCCCGTGAGTGGTCCGCCGATCGGGATGTTCAGCCTGTTCCGTTTGCCGCTCGGTGCCTTTCGACCCAACGACCTCATGTATGTCTACGAGAGCGGCGGCCGGATCGCGGGTCTCGCGCGTGTGGAGCGCGAAGCGTCCCGTGATGAGTGGACGATCGTCGAACTCGATGGGGTCGGGATGGCCGATGCCGGCGATATCCGCTACCGGCTGGTCCAGCAGCTGCTGCGCGAGGGAGCCAAACGCGGGGCGGCAAGGTTCCGCGTGGCCTGCGCGGACGTGGACGGCAACGTCGAGCTGTTGATGCAGGCTGGGTTCATGCGCTACGGCGAGGAACGGATCCTGGTCCGACCGTCGCGCGAACGGTTGCCCCAGCCGTGGACGGAGGCGGCGGCGTCCGAAGC
>JANOIS010000116.1:0-1858 GCA_031407755.1 Chloroflexota bacterium
GCCGATCGAGTCGGATCTCGTCCGGAACGACACCGCGGACGGCACGTCGCAGCACGACCTTCGTCACGGCACGATCGATCCGCAATCTGTCTGGCAACGCCGCCGCGGCCTCGACCAGGCGGTGATCGAGATACGGCACCCTTGCCTCGACGCCGAACCGCATGCTGTTGCGGTCCTCGTACCGGAGCAGGGCAGGCAGGCTCGTGGCGACGACCGCCCGCCACAGATGCCGGGCGAGCGGCGTGCCGGTCGGCTGGGGATCGTTCCATCCCCGCAGCGGGAGCGAAGACACACTCCGGAGTGAGGGTCCGATCCAGGAGGGCGGGCGGGCATCTCGGCCGAGCGGTGCCCGGCCCGATGGGCCCAGTCTGAGCTGATCCAGCATGGCCTGGCGGAGCGCGACGGCGGGTTGCACGCCGTTCCGCCGCAGATCTCGTAATGCACCCGGCACCGAGGCGGGATGGCGCTGAGCCAGGCCGAGCAACCATGCGTATCGGTAGTGCGGGTAGCCGGCGAGCAGCTCATCGGCGCCCTGGCCGTCGAGCATCACCTTGATGCCTTCCGCGGAGGCGGCTTCCATCACTCGCCGCTGAGCGAGGATGGAGGCAGAGACAAATGGTTCGTCCTGTTCGCCGAGGACCCTGTCCAGGGTCTCGATCAGGTCGGCAGGCTCGAACGTCACGCGGCGATGCTCCACCCCGGCGGCCGCCGCGACGAGCGCGGCCCGCTCCGTCTCGTCATCACGAGAGCCCGGGAACGAGGCAGTGAAGGCGACTCGGGGCGCGGCGCCGTGCGGTCCCAGCCGTTGGGCGACCAGACTGCTCGAGATCGTGACGATGGCGGCTGAGTCGAGACCGCCTGACAGGCAGGATCCGAGTGGCACGTCCGAGCGCAGCTGCAGCCCGATAGCGTCTCGCAGCAGACCCGCAAACGCATCGACGCGACCCGCATCCATTGCCTTGCTGGCCGGATCGCTATCGGTCTGGGCAGCTGGCATCCGCCAGTACCGCTCGATCGTCGTTCCGCTCGCGCGGACGGTCATGTTCGTACCTGGGGTTAGCGGGTCGATCCGCTCGTAGAAGGTCGCGTCCGCATGGTCGACCAGCCCCGACCATGCGTAATCACGAAGAGCGCCCATGTTCGGACCCGCGTCCGGCACGAACGGCAACAGTGCCTTGATCTCGCTCGCGAAGACGATGCCGCCGTCCACATTCGCGTGGTAGATCGGCTTGACGCCGAGGCGGTCCCTGGAAAGGAGTAGGCGCCCGGTGCCTCGGTCCCATAGGGCGAACGCCCATATGCCGTTGAACCGCGTAACGGCTTCGACTCCCCACCTGCGGTACGACGCGACGATGACCTCCGTATCCGTGTCGGTGACGAATCGCTCGCCGAGTCCTCTCAGTTCCTCGCGCAGCTCAAGGTAGTTGTAGATCTCGCCGTTGTGGATCAGCGTGATCTCTCCATCGGCGCTGACAAACGGCTGATGACCCGCCGGTGTTGGATCGAGGATGCTGAGACGCCGATGGACGAGTACACCCTCACCGAAGCGTGCGACGCCGACATCGTCTGGCCCCCGATGGGCTAACAGATCGGCGGCCGCAGCGGCGAACCGATCGACTCGGTCACGATCGCGAACGAAGAATGCCCCTGCGATGCCACACATGTGTCTGACGATGCTCCAGGTTGGTCGAGACGCAGATCCTGCCTCGCCGCGGCGGACCCTATCATGGGCTGGCCCGTTCCGGCACAAGCAGACGAGGTCGCATGCCCTTCGCGTACGTGGTCGTGGCCTACAGGTCTGCGTCGGACCTGCCTGGCTGCCTCGACACGCTCCAGGCCGACAGGCCGGACGACGCCA
>JANOIS010000123.1:0-1995 GCA_031407755.1 Chloroflexota bacterium
CGGGCTGTCCGCGCTCCTGGAGCCGGCGCGCACCCGGAACGACGACACGCTCACGCACGATCAGGCGGATACGTGGCCGCTGCGAGGATGCACGAAGGGCCCATAGCGCGCCTAGTGATGCTGGCTGGCGTCATCTGGCGGGATCGGTCGGCGCGTGAGCTCCGGCGGAGTCTCGCCGGCCAGCCCGAGGAGGGACGCCGCGATCCTGGCCGCCGCCTTCGCCGAATACGACGGGAGGTCATCGCTGACGAAGATCCGGGGGACCACGGTACAGGCGCCCGGCTCGACTCCCATCTGTCAACAACGTGTCCGGGAATCACAGCTCGGGCTAGCGCTCGGGAGCGGACATGCCGAGGCCCCGCCGAAACGGGGCCTCGAGAGTCGGTCGTGGGGGACGTGCCGTCAGGCGCCCGGGATCCTGATCAGCAGGAGCTGACCGCCTTCACGCTTGTACGTGAAGTCCGGCCCGGCGGGAGCGACGTTATCGTCGCCGGCAAACTTCTCCACCCACAGCGTGTGCGCCTGGACCGTCACCAGGAACGCGCCCGGACCAAAGGCCGCCGAAGCATCGACGATGCCGCTGGCTTCCCAGGCGCCGAGGTTGCCGCGTCCCGCAGCGTCCACGTCCGTGGAGCCTTCGTCGAGCCCCTGATCGACCTTGAGCGCGACCGAGGCCAGGCCTGTCGCGAGGTCGTAGCGCCAGATCCTCGCGGTCGTGGCGTTGGCATCCGTGGACCCGAACGGGTACTGCTGCGACGAGCCTGGATCCTCCGTGAGAAGGAGGCTGTTGGCGGTCGATTCGATATTGTCCGGCTGATGGATCTCGGTCGGTGTCTTGACCGGGTTGTCGTCGCCCTCGATCAGGATGGACAGCGATGTGACCACGGTCTGGTCCGTCGGATCCAGGACCATCTTCCAGATCCGGCCGTTGGTGGATCGACCGGCCTGGGATACGCCGGCCGTGCCACGACCGGAGTCGACGATGTAGACGATGTTGGACTTGCCGGCGCGCTTGTCGTAGGCGATGTCCTCGACCCGGACGAAATCGAAGACGTCGTTGAGCTGGGACCACTTCTCGAGGACCCATTGCGGGCCGTCGATCCCGACCCGGGCCGGGTCACGTTGCCAGGAGCCGTCGTTGGGCGGCAGCGGATAGGGACCACCGAGGGCTACCGGTACATCGGCCGCCATGAGTTCCGTGCCGTCCGCATTGCGGCCTTCCGCGATGAGACGCGGCACGGCGACGTACGTACCGCTCACGGATGTCGTGTCGCCAGGCGTGAAGTCTTCGTACTTCTGATGGGTCGGGTCGTCCGAGACGAAGCCCCAGAGCGTGCCCTCGTCGTTCCACACGGCATCCGCGCTGGCCGCCGTGTAGGCGTAGACCTGTGATTGCGCGGGCGAGGTGGTGAACGTGTCGTCGCCGGTCAGGAGCATCACGTCGTCGTAGCCCGGGATGGCGACGGCGTTCTCATGATTGAGCCGGCCCATGCCCCAGATCTCGCGGGACTTGCCGGTCTTCGGATCATAGGCGACGACGGCCCCGATCTGTCGGGCCTCGGGGGAGCCGATGACGGCAGGAAAGGCCTGACCGGTCCGGTTGACCCAATCCACGCCTTCCTCGTTCATGAACAGCAGGTCCCGCTCGAAGCCTTCCGCGGCGGTGGCGAGGTAGCTCGAGCAGAAGCGCTGGTAGTTCGCGTCCGAGGTGATGACCATCGTTCCGGTCTGGACCCCGGCACTCTTCTGGTTGAGGATCAGGCGGCTGAGCTGGGAGTTGTCGGCGTCGTTCTGGGAGTTCGCCTCCGTCGGCGCGGTCGGGGTGTACGGAAAGGGAACCGTGGACGTTTCGTGATTGACGTAGACCTCGACCGTCCCGCGGCCGCGGAGCGACAGGGCGATGCCATCGGGGATCGATTCGAACACGTAGCCATCGTCGCCGGCCGTCTCACCGACGGTGATCAGCGGGGTGACCGTGATGCCCGCCACGACCGA
>JANOIS010000417.1:0-5889 GCA_031407755.1 Chloroflexota bacterium
CGCTGCGACGTTCACTGCGCCCGGCGACGAGGTCGAGCGCATGTTCTACGGCTACAGCGTGGTCGCGTGCCTGGCCAATGGCCTCGTCGACGCGCCCTCGGTCGGGACCGGGACGGTTCTGCGACCGGCCGCCCTCGAGGCCATCGCGCGGGAGGCCGGATTTGGCGGCTTCACGATCCTCCCGACCGAGCACGACAGCTTTCGTTTCTACCGTCTGGATCAGTGAGGGGATAAAGACCTCCGCGACGGCGCGGTCCGACGAGACCGACGATCCGGCGACCGATCCGCTGGGCCAGCGGGCAGCCCAGGCGATATCTGGGGGAACGAGGGCGGCGGGGCGCACAGCATGGCGGCTGGGCGCCGACGAAAACCGCCGTTGACGCGCCCTGGCGCGGTGCTATCCTCGCGCCTGAGGTTGCCGCCGCGGAGGGAGCGGCGCGCCTCGTGCCCAGCGTCCTCGCGTCCACAGCCCAGAGGGACCATCCCGTCGCGCACGCGGCGGCAAGAGGAGGAGATCGTGGCGGGATCCGTCAATGCCCAGGACGTCGCCGAACGCGACGACGCACACCTGCGTTCGCTCGGGATCAAGCCGGAACTCAAGCGCACGCTTGGGTTCCTGTCGAATTTTGCGATCGCATTCAGCTTCATCAGTGTCTCGACCGGCTCATTCGGCAACTTCGGGGTGGGCATCGGCCTGGGTGGGCCCGCTGCCATCTTCCTGTCGTGGTCCCTTGTCATCGCCGGTCAGCTCCTCGTGGCGCTGAGCTTTGCCGAACTCGCCAGTCACTTTCCGGTGGCGGGTTCCATCTACCAATGGTCCAAGCGCCTGTCGAACCGGACCCTCGGCTGGTTCACCGGCTGGTTCTACTTCTGGGCGCAGGTCGTGACCGTCAGTGCGGTCGCGGTGATCGTCGGCTATGTGATCTCGGGGTTCACGGGTGGCGGACAGGAATTCCTCGACTCACCATCGCCTGTCGGCCTCGGCAACATGCATACGTTCATCGCCGTCACTACCCTGCTGATCACCACCGTGATCAACGCGTATGGCGTCCGGTTGCTCTCGATCCTCAATAACATCGGCGTGGCCACCGAGATTCTCGGCATGGTGGTGTTCGCCTTGATCCTGCTGTACTTCGCAAACAACCAGCCGGTCTCGATCCTGCTCGACTCTGGCGGGACAGAAGCCGCGACCGGAGGGAACTACCTGCCCGCGTTCGCGCTCGGCCTGTACATGTCGATCTTCATCGTTTTCGGATTCGACACGGCTGGGACGTTCGGCGAAGAAACCATCGATGCGGGCCGGCAGGCGCCTCGTGGCGTGCTCGCATCGATCCTGATCTCGGGAGCGGTCGGCGTGCTCTTCCTCACCGCGGTGATCCTTGCGATCCCGAGCGTCCCGGACACGATCGCAGAAGGATTGGCCGGCGGGTTCCCGATCGCCACGATCATCACCGGCAGCCTCCCCCAGGAGATCATCGCCGGGATCACCCTCGGGGAGGTGTACCTCCTCGTCATCCTCGCGTCCGTGTTCGTCTGTACGCTCGCGATCCAGGGTGCGGCAACCCGGATGATGTTCTCGATGAGCCGCGACCGGCATCTGCCGTTCGGCGGCCTGTGGGGTCAGGTGAACCCAACGTTCAAGACGCCGGCGAACGCGGCGATCGCCGTCGGCGTGCTGGCGGCCATCCCGATCCTCGTGACCGGTCCGTTCGGCGGCTTTGTCCTCTCGATCGCTGCTACCGGGCTCATCTACCTCAGCTACTTCATGTGCAACGTGGGGGTCTTGCTGGCGCGACGCAAGGGCTGGCCGCGCGAGAAGGCTTGGTTCAGCCTCGGCCGATGGGGCATGCCGGTCAACATCCTCGCCCTTATCTACGGCGGCGTGATGATCTTGAACATCGCGCTGTGGAACGACCCCGGATTGTTCGGCGACTTCGGGGGTGAGGGGCGCGCCTACTGGAACCCGTTCATCAACTCGTTCCTGCAGTGGTTCGGTCAGCCGCTCAAGGGCCTGCCGGCATGGCCGTTGTACGAAACCATCGTCGGGACCCTGCTCATCCTCGGCGCCGTGTACTACGCCGTCGCGGTCCGGGGCCGCGAGCGTGACGTCGAGGTGGCCGATCCGGTCACAGGCGAGGCGCTGCTCGGCTGATCGGGCAGATGGACATGTTCAGGAAGAGGGTGCGGTGCGGCGAGCGATCGTCGTGCCGCATCACGACGTTGACCGTGAGCGGCTGGCGTTGACGGACGAGACCATGCTCCGCGGCGAGCTTCGCGACGATCTGGTTCGGGCCATGCAGCGCGTCCCGGAACTGGCCGGGCAGGACATGACGCTCACCGCACTGTCCGGCGGGATCACCAACCGCAACTTCCTTGTGGCGGTGGCGGGGCAGGCGGGCCGCTACGTCCTTCGGCTGGCCGGCAACGACACGCACCTGCTGGGCATCAGTCGGGAGGTGGAGCACGCGGCCACCGTCGCGGCGGCGGGCGTCGGCGTGGGTCCGGAGGTGACCGCCTTCATTCGACCGGAGGGCTATCTCCTCACCCGGTTCATCGAGGGGTCGCCGGTGAGCGACGAGGCGGTGCACCAACCCGCGACGCTGGTGCGTGTCGCGGGGTCCATTCGCCGCATCCACGACGGCCCGCCCATCCCTGGCCTGTTCGTACCCCTGCGGATCGCCGAGGCGTACCGTGCGCTGGCGGCCGCCCGCGGTGTCCGGATACCTGTCGAGTATGAGCTGGCCGCCGCGATCGGCCGGCGCATCGAGCTCGCCTGTCTGACCAACCCGATCGCCCTGCGGCCGTGCCACAACGACCTGCTCAACGCCAACTTCATCGATGATGGTGTCCGCATCCGGATCGTCGACTGGGAGTATGCGGGGATGGGCGATCCATTCTTCGATCTGGGCAACTTCAGCATCAATCACGAGCTCACGCCCGAGGAGGATGACCTGCTGCTGGCCACCTACGACAGCGACCCGGACATCCGAGCGGACCGACGGGCGCGACTGGCCCTGATGCGCGTCGTGTCCGACTTTCGCGAGGCGATGTGGGGCGTACTCCAGCAGGGGATCAGTACGCTGGACGTCGACTTCGTCGCGTATGCCGCGGAGCATTTCGATCGACTCCTGGCGAATGCGACGACCACGCGTTTCGAGCGAGCCCTGCGCGAAGCCGCCGGCGACTGAGGCTGCGGCATCGGCGTCGGTGTCAGCCGAGCCGGGCGATCAGTGGCAGTTCGCGGTGCCCCGGTCGCTGATATCGCTGCCGGCTGCCATGAATGACCAGTCGTAGGAACTGGCGTGCAGGGTGAAAGCGATCACGCCGTGGACGTCCGCCAGGCGCAGCTCGCTGTTCGCGACCGGGTCCTCGAACGGCCGCAGCCCCGTGCCGCCGGTCCCGACCACGAACTGACGGATCCCGCGCGCCCGATCTTCCCTGCCGTCGGGGTCTTGTGGCGCGAAGCGCTCGTAGTCGTGGTCGTGGCCATTGACCACGACATCGACGCCCGCCGCATGAAGGGACTGCCAGAACGGGTCCATGCCGGCATCATTGCCGTGAAAGCCGGAACTGAACCTCGGGTGGTGCCAGAGCGCGATCGTGCAGCGCGCACCGGAGGCCGCAAGGTCCGCCTCCAGCCAGGTCATCTGTGGCGACCCGCCGCCGCAGCCACCGACTTGTTCACAGGACGAATCGAGGACGATCACGTGCCAGGCCCCGAGATCGTACGAATACCACGACGACCCGTCGGGGCCCCGGGCGGCGTCGCCGAAGTAACCGAAGTACCCGCCCAGGGCCTCGGTCTTCCAGTCGTGGTTGCCGGGGGCCGGCCGGGTCCGGTCGCGATGGCGTCCCCAGTTTGGCCCGTAGCAGTCGCGGAACTCGTCGGCCGTGCCGTCGCCGTAGGCGTTGTCGCCGGTCGTGAAGACCGTTCCAGCTATCCCGTCGAGGAGGGCCGCCGTGGCTTCGTCACCGGGCGAGCCGCAATCACCGATGTCGCCGGCACCAACGAGCACGGGATCACCGTCGGTGGCGGGCGACGGGTTCCCGGCCGCTGA
This sequence comes from Chloroflexota bacterium, assembly GCA_031407755.1. GTDB lineage: Bacteria > Chloroflexota > Limnocylindria > Limnocylindrales > CSP1-4 > SPCO01. The sequence continues at coordinate 4,059 of JANOIS010000417.1, forward strand.
GCCATCGGGTCCGGATGAGCCGTCGGGTCCGGGTGAGACGCTCGGCGAGGGTGGGCCACTCGGCCTGGCGCTGGCGATCGGGATCCCATCGGTCGATGAGGACGGGTTCGCCCCGGCTCCCTGGCGATCGATCAGGCGGGTCGCCCCCACCAGCAGGACCAGTGTCGCCACGAACGCGATGGCGCCGAGGCCCAGGCCACGCATGCCGGCGCGCCCTCCCGAGCCCCGCGCTGGCTCCGGCTCGCGCGGCGGTTCGGGAAGGATCGGGTTGCCCGGCGTCACGGCCGCAGCCTAGCCGATGACGTCAGGCCATGCCGGAACGGACGGGCATCGTCCGCGCCCCCCCGTTAGGCTGTCGCAGACTCCCGCTCGCGGCCCCGCGAGCGACAAACGCTGGCAGGGGAGTGACTCGAAGGATGCAGCACACCCGGGCGGTGGTCATCGGCGGTGGCGTCGGCGGGACATCGATCGCGTATCACCTGGCCGACCTCGGCTGGCGCGACATCGTGCTGGTCGATCGGGCGGAGCTGACGAGCGGCTCCACGTTCCACTCTGCCGGCCTCGTTGGGCAGCTCAGGAGCTCGGTCACGCTCACCCGGATGATGATGTACGGCGCGGACCTGTATCGCCGGCTGGCGGCCGAGACCGGGGTCGATCCGGCATGGCGCGAGGTCGGTTCCATCCGCCTGGCCTCCAGCCCGGAGCGGCTCGAGGAACTTACCCGCCAGGCAGGTTGGGCGCAGACGTTTGGGCTGCCGATGGACCTGATCAGCCCGCGCGAGGCACAGGACCGCTTCCCGCCGATGTCCACGGATGGCGTCCTGGGCGGGGTCTGGCTGCCGACCGATGGCTGGCTGGATCCATCCGGGCTCGCCCATGCCCTCGCGGCCGGTGCCCGCCAGCGCGGTGCCACGATCCGGACGCATGCCCGGGTCATCGCGATCGGCACGGACCGCGGCCGGGTGACCGGCGTCACCGTCGAGCACCAGGGCGAGCGCGAGGAGATCCGCACCGATGTCGTCGTCAATGTCGGCGGCATGTTCGCGCCGGAGATCGGCGCGATGGTCGGCGTAACGGTGCCGCTCATCCCGATGGCGCATCAGTACCTCTTCACAGAACAGATGGAGGGCGTCCATCCCGGCCTCCCGCAGCTCCGCGACCCGGACAACCTCGTCTACTTCCGGGAGGAGGTCGGCGGGCTGTGCATGGGCGGCTATGAGCGCGACCCGGCGCCGTGGGCGCTCGATGGGGTTCCGGCCGACTTCAACGGCCGTTTGCTCGCGCCGGACATGGAGCGCTTCCGATCGATCATGGAGGGCGCCATCCGGCGCGTCCCGGCCATCGAGGACGCCCCGGTGAGCCGGGTCATCAACGGTCCCGAGGCCTTCACCCCGGACAACGAATTCATCCTCGGCGAGTCGGAGGTCGGTGGCTTCTGGGTGGCGGCCGGTTTCTCCGCCCATGGGATCGCCGGGGCCGGCGGGATCGGGCGCCAGATGGCGAGCTGGATCGTGGAGGGCGAACCGGAGCTCGACCTGTGGAAGATGGACATCCGTCGGTTCGGGCCGGCCTATCGGTCGCAGACGCACGCGCTGGTTCGTTCGATCGAGAACTACGCGACCTATTACGACATCCATTACCCCAACGAGGAACGGACCGCCGGCCGGCCGCTGCGCACGTCGCCGACCTACGAAACACTCGCGGAGCTCGGCGCCGTATTCGGGGAGAAGTCCGGCTGGGAGCGCCCGAACTGGTTCGAGTCGAACGCCCCGGCCGGCGATGCCGCCCTTCGTCCGCGTGGATGGGCGGGACGACACTGGTCGCCGGCGAT
>JANOIS010000425.1:0-1588 GCA_031407755.1 Chloroflexota bacterium
ACCGGGCGGCAGGAGTCCTGTGCATGGGTGCACCGCCGGTCGCGCGGGGCCCGCGTCGCGACCGGGTCAGGTTCTCCAGCGGGCGACCGCGGCCAGTTCCCGACCCGACGCGCGGAGCCCTCCGCCAGCCGCGATCCGCCAGAGGACGACCAGAACGACGAGGATGATCAGACCGTTGAGCCCGAGGGCATGCGTTCGCGCCACGAAGACCACCGCGAGCGCCCCGGCGATGACATTGGCGGGGGATCGCCGGGTCCGGGCGATCAGCGCACCGAGGCGCTCGGAGATGATCCCGAGCAGCACAAACAGGGCCAGGCCGGCCGGACCCAGGTTGGCCCACGCTTCACCGATCAGGCCCGGTGCCGCGTAGCCTGCGGTGACCTGGTCAGGAAACAGCCGCGGGTAGATCCAGTACCCGAGATTCGGGATGTCCGGCCGGCCGATCGCCGGCCCCAGACGACGCAGCCAGCCGAGGCCGCCCAGGAACGGCTCTTCGGCGGGAAAGGCGAGCTGGATGGCCTCCATCGTCCGCGGCTGGACCATGATCACCCTGGACACGGTCCGCTCGACGGCGAACGCGACTTCACGACCGGCTGCCTGGTCGTACGCGCGCCCGATCTGGATCGCTCCGAACGCGACCACGGCGGCCAGCGCGAGACCGACCAGCCGTCGCGCGCCGACGGATCGACCGGCGAGCCCCATCCCAACGACACAGGTCGCCACGAGTTCGGCCGCCAGGTACCGGCTCGCAAGCAGGAGCTCGGCACCGATGAGCCCCCCGACCGCCAGGACCCCGAGCCACCGACCCCGGCCGTCGCCGTTCGCGGCGAGGATCAGGCCGAGCGCCAGGGCCGGGACGGCCACCCGAAGGGGTTGGACGATGATGCCCGCGATCTGGGACCGGGCGCCGGTGATGTCATCGACCAGGAACGGCAGGCCGAATGTCGCGAGGGTCGGAAGGAGCAGGGCCACGCCAAGACCGGCCAGAACAGCCACGGCCGGCCAGCGCAGCGCCGACGGTGGGGCCGGTTCGCTCGATACAGCCGCGGGCGTCCGGTGTGTGGCCAGGCGATCGCTCGCCGCGACCCCGATCCCGAAGGCGACCATCGTGCCCGCCAGCCAGATAGCAGGCCCAGGGCGACCGTCGAGCGCAAGCACGAGCGACCCGATACAAAAAAACACGACGTGGAGGGTCAGCCAGGCGATCGCGGGATGCCATGGCCCGAGACCCGACCGGCGAACGGCCGGCGTGACGATGGCTGCACCCAGGATGAGTCCCCCGATCAGGGCGACCGCCGCAGCGGCGTTCATCGGGTCGGTGGCCGGCCGGTGTCGAGGACATCGGGGTTCGCGGCGAGTTCGGCGCGGGCCAGTCCAGCCGCGGCCATCGGCCGGCCATCCGGCAGGCTGACCGAGAGGACGGCATACGACGCGATGCCGATGATCCCGAGCGGCAACGTCGATACGAGTCGGTAGCCGAACCGCGGCAGTGGCGGATCGGGCGCATCGCGGCCGTGGCCCTCGGAATCCTACCGGTCATGGTGCCGCTCATGGCCTTGAATACGCGGCTCTACGGCTCGCCCGTGGC
>JANOIS010000136.1:0-4165 GCA_031407755.1 Chloroflexota bacterium
CGATTCGCAGCGGGACGCCTGGCACGGGCGAACCTTCGAAGAAGTTCGCGCGGGCCGTGATCTTGATCCGGTCTCCCTCGATGTACACGCGGCGCCCGGTCTCGACTTCGATCCGGTAGGCGGGTTTCAGGATCCGATCGACCTGGATACCGGTCGTGCCGACCACCTTGGAGCCGACTCGGAGGGCGAGCTGGTAGGACCCCTCCGGCAGATCGGCGAGTCGGAGTGACCCCGTGAACGCCCCGGTCGGTCCGGGCCGCGGGTGGAGCGTCACGATCGGCGGCGGCGCGGGTCCACCCGAGTCCGCGAGCAGCTGGATATCGATCGTCGCCGGCACGGCACCGGATTCCCGGTCCCGGATGACGCCCCACACGTTGACGGTGTCGGTGCGGCGATACAGCGTCCGGTCCGTGTGGAAGACGAGCCAGTAGTCCTCGTTACGATCGGACCGGCCATAGCCGCCTCCCTTCCCATCACCGTCGCGGGACCCGGCGGGCAGGAACGCTGAGCGACCGTCCGCCGCGGTCACGATGACCACCGGATCGCAGGCTTCCGCGCACCGTCGGTCTGCATCGATCCGCAGGATCGCGGGCGTGTCGGCGAGGAGCAGGCCGTCCGCGTCCGTCTGGCCCAGGGCGTCGCCATCCGCGGTGACCGTCGCACCCGACAGGGGGCCACGGGTCGCCAGGTCATTCGCCCACACGAGGGTCCGTGGATCCGAGACCGTGAGGTAGCCGGCAACGTCGGTAACCTGCAGGACCGTCTGGATCGGGCGCGTCGGCGACGGGTGCTGGACGAGATACGAGCCGGGCGGGAGGACCTCCGGGAAACGGAACCACAACGTGCCGCCTGCCTGCTCGAGGCGGGCATCGAAGGCCATGACCCTGCGGAGACCCGCGGTCGGCACGAGATCGTCGGTCGACCATTGCGCCCAGCGTGATGACCGGCGCAGCTGTCGGAAGGCGTCGATGGCGCTCCCGAGGTCGGCGAGGCGATAGACCTCGATCGGCACCGTTCTGGGTGGAGCGCTCTCATCCTGGCTGTAGGCCCACATGGTCAGCTCCGGGCGAGTGGCCGTCGCGACCTCGACGACGTCGTCAGCGAACTGCAAGACGACGGCGCGCTCGTTGCCGGCCTTGGCCGCCGTCTCGAAACGGAAACGCACGTCCTCCGCGAGGACCTCGTCCGTGCCCTTGACGGTCACTCCGCTCGAGACCGTCACGGTGTAGATGGTCGCCGGCTGCAAGCGGTTCGGGACGAACGCGAGGACTCGGCCGTGCAGCTCGAAGCGTCCCTTGGTCGCCGGTTCGATCGTGACGTGGGATGCCGGGTCCACGACCCCGTCCTGGTCGAACGTGATTTCGATGCCCGTGTCCAGCGGGACGTCTGTCTCCGTGTCACCGGGGACCGTCGACACGATCCGAACCGACTGGCGCGCCTGGAACGCCCATGTGTCGCGCGTCCGGCCGTCATTGCCGGCTAGCGTGAAACGATAGACGGCACCCGGCGTCAACCGTTCGAGCGGCCGCAGCCGAACCGACCTGCCGTCGGCCTCGGGCTCGATCGCGAACTCGAGTGCCGGTTCGACGGTCATGCGTGCGGCGAGTTCGGCTGGTGGGGTGCCATCGAGGCTGGCGAGCCGGAAGTCGCTGCCGAGCGCGACCACGGAGCCCGTGGCGTCGCCTGGGGTCAGCTCGGCAAGAGGGGCGTAGGCAAGGATGGGCGGACGGGTGATCGGCGGCGGACCGACGGTGGCACCAGGATCCGAGGTAGTTGCCGGGCCGCCGGGCGATGGGCTGACCACGGCAACATCGGGCCGATCGGATCCGCGCGACTGCCAGGGGAGCGTACTCGCAACGACCGCGATGACGACCGCTGCCGCCGCGGCGACGGTGAGCGCCGGCCAGCGGAACCGCTCCGGGATCACCCATGACCGGCGCCCAGCGCGGACCCGGGCGGATCCCGGGTCGAGGATGCGGCGCCGGAGTTCGTCCGGCGCGGACTCCGATCGCAGACCTGCGATGGCCCGATCGAACTCGGCGAGCTGCTCAGCAACCACACGACAGTCGGGGCATCCCTCGAGGTGGCGGTCGAGCTCGTGACGCTCCCCGGCCTCGAGCGCGAAGTCGATCGCGATGGCCGCGAGCTCCTGAGCGCGGCTGTGCTCGTTCATGCCCACGACCCCATGGATCCGAGGCGCTCCCGAAGATGAACGCGCGCCCGGCACATCAGGGTCCTCGTCGCACTCCCGGTGCGGCCGATGGACGCTGCGATCTCCTCGCCGCTGAAACCGTTGGCCGCCATGAGCAGCGCGGTCCGTGCATCCGCCTGGAGCTCGCCGAGGGCGCCCTCGAGGTCCGATTGCCGGTCGTGTTCCAGGAACGTCTGCTCTGGCCCGTGCACCGCAGCCTCCGTCCTGGTGACGGTCGAAAGCCATCGTCGCGCGACCGTCGCCCGTCGGCCGCGCGATGCGGCGAGATTGGCCGTGACGCGGTAGAGCCAGGCGCGGATGTTGTCGGGCGTCCGCTCGGCCTCGATCTCGACGATCAGCCGCACGAAGGCCTCATGGATGAGGTCCTCCGCGCCTTCGCGGTCGCGACAGGCCCGCAGCGCGAACGTGAAGAGCTCGCGCTGATGCAGGTCGTACATCGCCGCAACGAGCTCACGGGCGTCGACGGTAGCGGGCTCGGCGGGTGTCGCCGTGTCGAAGTCAGTCATGACCGCCACCAGGGCCGCATCGTTCATGCCGGGTGAGACGCGCTGAGCTTCCGGATGTTGCTGGTCCGATCGATCGACGGATGCATCGCCGTCGTCGTCCAGCCGTCGGGTCGTACGTTGGTTCCATGTCATCTCGCCTGCCCACCAGATCGTTGCGGGGATTACGAGCGCGGCACGCAATGGGTGCGCCGCGAACGATAGGTGAACGCTTGGCGGGCGGCCTTGTTGCGGTCCGGAGCCAGGGTGTCGGCTGGATGACACCCACCGCGAGGACACGCTCAACCTATGACGTTGCGCTCTTCGACCCGCCGGTCGGCCGCGTTGCGGCGCTGGCGGCCTGCTCGCCGACTGCGACACCGACTCAACCACCATCCGTCGGCTGCGAACGATGAGAGCGGACCCGCGATGCGAGCAGCGCGTCCACGGCGGATCGTCACCCGTCCCGGCGCCTCACCGCCGCCGTGGCGAGCGCGAGCGGCACGAGCGTCCAGGCGATGACGACCGCGAACAGCGCCACGATCGTGCCTCCGTGTCCCAGCCGGTCAAGCAGGTAGGCGCCCGTGGGCCCGAGGATGCCGGCCTCCGAGTCGAGGAGGAGCAGGGCCGACACCCGGGCCGCCGTGAACGGATCGGCCACGATCGCCGCGATGACGGCGATCTCGCCCAGCCGGAGAAACGCCCCGAGACCGATGACCGCGAGGTCGAAGCCGACGGCCAGCACGAACCACGTCGCGACCCCCGCGAGCGCCGCTTGGAGCCGGGTCGTCACGAGCGCACCGACCAGGACGCCGACGGCCGCCGCGGCCGCCGCGGCCGCGGCCGACACGCCGAGGAGGGCGGCGAAGACGGGCAGGTCGCCGACCGGCACGTTGCCCGCGATCACGATGGCGGCCAGGCCGAAGCCGGCGCCGAGCGACAGCCAGGACGACAGGGCCGCCGCGAGCCACGCCGTCAGGACGAGGGCCACGGGCGGCACGCCACGGGCGCGGAGCATCGCCCCGAAGCCGCTCTCGCGATCGGCCGTCAGCGTCATCGCCCCGAGGAGGAGCCCCTGGGCCGTCGGCAGGAGGAGGGCGAGGTTGACCAGGGCTGCGGCGGCCGGACCCACCGAGCCGAGACCGACCTGCCGGAAGGACCCGAGCCCCACGAGCGCGACCAGGCCAGTCATGAGGCAGAAGACGAACGTCGCCGCGATCGTGGCCTTGCCCCGAAGGAGTGTGCGTGCCCGAAAGATCGCCAGGGTGGTCACCGCAGTCCCTCGCGGGTGTCGTCCGCTGGGGGCGCGGGGAGGTCCGCACCCCCGGGGCCGGCGACCCGGATCCGGTCGATCCCGATCCCGCGAGCGATGAGGTCGTCCAGGATCATCGACACGTCCTGTTCCCGACACTCGAGCGCGACCCAGCGTCCCGCGACCCTGGTCTGCGTCACGAGACCGATCCCCGCGACG
>JANOIS010000467.1:0-7859 GCA_031407755.1 Chloroflexota bacterium
GAGGCGCTGCCATGGGTCTGACCCTCAGCCACGAGACGCTCACGCTGGCCCTTCGCGACCCGCTCCGGATCGCGCGCTCGGAGCACGGCGAGGGCACCCGCGTCACGACCGTCATCGTCGAGCTGCGCCATCCCGATCATCCGGACCTCGTCGGGTTCGGGGAGGGCTACCCGGATCGGTTTTACGGCGAGACGCCGGACACCATGGCGGCCGTGTTCCCGCTCCTGCTCGGGAAGCTGGAGACGGTCGATTTCGAGCCGACCGGACCAGGGCTTGCGACCGCGGGGTCCATCCTCCAGGACGCCATACGCGGCCACGGCGCGGCCAAATGCGCGCTGGATATCGCGCTGCACGACCTCGTCGGCAAGATCCTCGAGCTGCCGGTACACGTCGTCCGTGGCCTCCCCGCCGACCAGCCGCCGACCGATTTCACGATCGGTATCGATGAGCCCTCGGTGGTGGCCGAGCGAGCCCGCCGCGCGGCCGACTTCCCGGCCCTCAAGATCAAATGTGGTGGCCCGGCTGACCTCGCCACCCTGCGCGCGGTCCGCGAGGTGTTCACGGGTCCCCTCCGCATCGATGCGAACACCGGCTGGTCGCGAGCGGACGCGGAGGCGCTCCTGCCTGAGCTCATCGACCTTGGGGTCGAGCTCATCGAACAGCCGTTTCCGGCGCGCGCCTACCGGGACCTCGCCTGGCTTCAGGAACGCTCCCCGCTCCCGATCGTGGCAGACGAGAGTTGCGTGTTCCCCGAGGATCTCGAGGCGCTCGAAGGCGTGGTCGGTGGGGTCAATATCAAGCTCGCCAAGTGCGGTGGGATCGGGGCTGCGGCGGCCATGCTCAGTCGGGCGCGTGAGCTCGGCATGCGAACGTTCCTCGGCTGCATGGAGGAGACGTCGGTCGCCATCGCGGCCTCAGCGGTCGTCGGGTCGCTTGCCGACTGGATCGACCTGGACGGCAATCTGCTCCTCGCCGACGACCCGTTCAGCGGGCTGGAGCTTGGTCCTGACAAGCGCTGGCGGCCGGCCGATCGACCGGGTCTGGGGCTGTCGCGCGCAGCGAACTGACCACGGTCGTGCACGTATCGCACGGACGTTCGCCGAACGTCCGTTTCATGTGGAAACATTCGTGGACGAAGTCGTGGACAAGCCCCTTACGCGCCGGCCCCGAGACGCCTAGGATAGCCAACTACCCGATCGCCACCGCCCCCAAGGAGGCGCGATCGGACCAGCCGGGGAGCCCAGCCCGGCGGGTGGACACGCGTCGTCCGACCCGCTCGGACAGCGGCTCGCCATCGTCGAAACAGCGAGCGCGCGCAGGGGTCTCCGTCCGAGTCGTCGCGCGCCCGTGAGCCTGAAGGGAGGGCACGCCATCGATGGAATCTCAAACAACCGCCCCGCGTATCCCCGATCATGATGCCGTCGAGTTCATCCGTTTCTGCTACCACCGCCGGCGCGTGGGCTGGCCGGAACTCTATGACGAGATGTGCGCGGTCGCCGCGCGCGGTCTGTTTCGGGGCATGGGAACAGATGACCTCGCCGACCACGGGATCGGGTTCAGCTTGTTCGACATGCCGGCGCTGGCGACCGCAGCGGCGCAGATCGTGGCCGAGGAACAGGCGCTCCGGCGACCCGTGATGGTCCTGATCGCGCCAGCAGCCACGACCGAGATGCCGGGCCTCGACGTGCCGATCATCGAGGATATGGCGCCAGCCGCAGAGCCAGTGGCGGTCGTGGTCGTTCATGGCGTCGGCCGACCGATGGTCGATCGCGCACGAACCGAACCCGAACGCCGGAGCGACCTTCCCGTCCGTTTCGCTGTGGTGCCCGTCGGCGCCTGAGGCAACTCCGCACTCATCGAGGAGCCCCGCCCGGTACCCCCGCCGGTGCGGGGCTTCTTCCTGTCCGACGTCAGGCCCGGATGCGGCGCCTCGCCATCTCACCCTCGATCTGGCGTTCGGCCTCCACGTAGCGATCGATCTGTTCGCGCAGTTCGTTCGCCTCCGGGGCGTACAGGTGGACCTGCTGCTGCAGGATGTAGGACAGGCGGCGGCTGGTCATCCGGACGTGATCGAGGTTCTTCATGAGGACCAGCGGATCCATCGCGGCCAGATCCGAGGGGTGATACATCTGCTGCATGGCGGCATTCTAGGGGCGCGCGGTTGGCCGCGGCTCGAAGGAGGACTGCTGACGGATCAGAGGGCGCGCAGGGCGCGCGGCGGCCACGTCCAGTCGATGTCGAGGGCGCCGCTCGCGAGCGCTCGCCGCCGCCCTGTTTCGGTCGCTCCGAGGACAAGGATCCGGTCTGTCTTGGTGGCACGGCCGGCCTCGGGACCCCACAACTTGGTCATCTTGCGGACCGCCGCGACATCGTCGAGGGCCACGCCCGCCAGTCGGTAGCCCTCCGGCTGTGCCGCCTGCTCCCAGACCCGCTCGGCGAGCCCGACGCCGCCCTGGATCTTTCGACCGCGGTCCGTCTCCACGTCGCCGATGACGAGTACGACCACGGCGTCGTCGCTGAGCGCCGGCCGCATCCCGGCCAGGACTTCCCGCAGGAAGGCGAGGTAGGGCCCGCGGTGATGGGCGTCATCGAGCGACGCATCGATGGCTCGCGCGTCGAACCCCAGGAACCAGGTCCGCAACCAGTTGTAATAGCCATACTTGACGACTCGAAGGTAGGGCGGGGATGTCACCACGAGCCGGGCGCGGTCCGGCCGGCCCAGGTCGCGGAGCGCCGCATTGACCCGCGGCGCCACGTCGCGCGCGTCGCCAAGCAGGGCGATCCCTTCGGTCGGGGGGGGTGGCTGGCGGAACAGACGATCGAGTTTGGCGGCCAGTCCATCGAATACGTCGCGCCGAGGTGACGCGAAGGCGGTCCGAGCCGCGAAGTCGCGGACGTACCGAGGAGCCATGCTGAACGTGTTTGGCATGAGTTCAGACAGGTAGCTCGCGCTCTTGCCGTGGAGGATCCCGGTGATGCCTGCGGCGAGAAAGCGGTCCGTGCGCTCGTCGATTCGGAGGGTGGTCCGGAGGAACAATACCTGGGCCAGGGTGTACGGGTGGAAGGCCACGGCGACCTCGAGGGGTACGGTCGCGCCTGCGCTGTGGGCCCCGCCTGTGCCGGCGGTCGGGACCAGGACCGCCGTCGGGTCGGCGATGACCTGCTCCGCCAGCACCAGCCACCTGGCCGACCCTGTGTTCCACGCCAGCCGAAGTTGCGCCAGCCGGGTTGTGGCCGCCGCCCGGGTGGCTGGCTGGACCTTGGACGCGGTCAGGAGATGGGCGAATGGATTGAGGTCGTTGCCCACCCCGATCCGCCCCTCGGCGCAGGCCTGGAGTGGGGTCGTGCCCCGACCGGAAAACGGATCCAGCACGACGTCACCTGGCCGCGAGTAGCGGGCGATGAAGGCATGAGCCAGGGCGGCCGGAAAGCTCGCGAGGTACGAGCACATCGGGTGGAACGAGTGGCCCCACAGGCGCTGCTGCGTCTTCCACTCGGCCTCGATCGCGATCTCGGGCAGCTCGAGCGGGAGGTCCAGCGCGAGCTGGGCGGCCCTCGCGGCGCTTGGACGCCCGCGTCTCGGTCCGGCCGTCATGGGCGTGTCGTCACCTCGGATGGCCCACGTGCCGATCACCGGTCGGCGCGTCGGGCCGCGGAGTGTAGCACCCGTTTTTTGGTGACAAGCGATCACCAGACGCAGTAGGATTGTGTCAGGCTCGAGGAACACGCGGAACCGGCGACGCCCGGGCCCCAGGGAGACGGTCGATGATCGACTCCGTGGGGTCCGCTCCGCCGATCGGCCCCGTCCCCACCGTCCGGCCTCCGCCGGCGAAGGGGCCACCTCGAACCTGCAAGCCCGCCGCCTCCGGCTCGTCCGGGGACCCGGCGGGCTTTCTTCGCGAGCGCCCCAGACAGCAGCAGACCCGGATCGCAAGGGGGAACTGCGAGCCGGGTCTGGTGACACCGTACGAAATCGACGCCGCGACGGGGAATACGTCGGATTACCTATCGGTCGCCGGTGCGTAGACGGTCGGGCGGGCAAACCGCGCCTGGCCAGTCCAAGACACGAGCACTCTGCCCTTTTCCATCGAAAGACCGATGACGCGACCAAGTTCCGTCCGGTCAGCTCACAGGGCGCCTTCACGTTACGCGGGAGCGACGTGATCGCCGCCGACGCGCTTGACCCGCTCGCGGTATCTGTCGCCGGGCTCGCGAACGGCGTGGTCCTCCAGCAGGTCGCAGCGACTCGCTAGCCCGGACCAACGAGGGCCGGTGGAACCGACTGATAGGCGGGCGCGTCGGCGGATTGTCGTCACAGGACGGCGGCGCCCCGCCTCTCAGCGGTATCGGCAAGATCTATCCAGCAGGTTGTCAGATGGTCAACTGCAAGCTCATCCCAGCGCTGCTCGCCGTGATCTCGGTCGTGACGGCGTGCTCGTTCCTCGAGACCGCGAATTCCGTACGATCGGATGCCTTCCCAGGCGTCTCGATCGAGTGCCGGGGCGATGCACCTCTTACCCCAGAGCAATGTGTTGCCTGGGGCGTCGAACTCCTCGAAGGATCCGAGGAGCTGGTGCCCAGGACGACTAGTCTGGTGCTCACCTCGAGCGCTGATGCCAACAGGCGATGCAGCGCCGACTTTTTCGATGCCGCCGGCCGGATGTTCGCCACCGAGTCGACTCGCTGCCCGAGAGCGTGACCGGCGAAGCCTCCCTCTCTCGTGAGTACCACTTCCGCTCCTCCTTCACAAGCATCGTCAGCCAGCTCGGCCTCCGTACGTGATCCTGGCAGGGGGCGGCGGCCGTAAGCGTCCGCAGCTGGTCCGTTCGATGGCAGCCTTGGACGGATCCGGCCGGTGACCTAGCATCGGTCCGGACTGCGCGGGAGCATGCGGAGGCGGATGCCGCGGCAGCGACGAGGATCCTGGACGAATTGCGCCCGCGGGTCAGCGAGAGGTGGTGGACCGATGGATCGAGGTCGATTCAATGTTCGAGCTGGGAACAGATCTGGGGGTCGTTGCAGTAGGCGGGGATCCCAGCGACGATCGTGGCGATGACCGTGAAAGCCCGGATGTCGTCGGCTGTGGCCTCGAGGACATCGCCGCTCAGGATCGTGACGTCGCCCAGGGTCCCCGGCTCCAGGTGGCCTCGCCGGGCCTCGTCGCCCAGGGTCCCCGGCTCCAGGTGGCCTCGCCGGGCCTCGTCGCCCAGGGCGTGGGCGGCATCTAGGGTCACCGCCCGCAGGCCCAGCTCGGCGGTGAGGATCTGCTCCAGGACCCAGGTGGGGGTCTCCGGGTTCGCCCGGCCACGGCCGTCCATCCCGCCCGCGATCTGGTCCACCGGCCGGCCGATGTCATCGGTCAGGGCGAAGTCCGGAAAGATCTGACGGATCATTGCCGCGCCAGAGCGGTGGCTAGGGTGCGGGCGGCTGAGGCCCCAGGACGTCGTGGCGGCCCTCGATCGGGCGCTCGATGAGTGCATCGGTCCAGCGCTGGACCGCTTCGGGATCGTCGAAATCGACACCCGTCCCCGCAACGTCTGGACGATCCGCTCGCCGTCCGAAGGATTCGGTGTCCGCCATCGCGCTCAGGACCTCCGCCTTGAAGGAATCGATCGCGAGCGAGCGTTTCGGCTGCCCGCACTGACGAACGAACGCATGGCGGTGCCGCCACTCTTTGGGCGAGGGCAGCACCGCCGTTCCATGGCCGCGGATCGGGGATCAGCCCGGGCAGTTGCCCGGATCCGGGACGTCGGTCCTGGGGGCAGCGCCGACCGGCAGGAGGTAGGTGGCGTAGAGGACGAGATTGGTCGAGCCCTGGTTGCGGGCGATGTGGATGTGGCCGCCGCCCTCGTCGATGAACGTGTCACCGACCCCGTACACGATCGGCGTGCAGGTCGGGTCGTCGCCGTCGTAAAACGTCATCGCCCCGCTGGCGATCGTGACGAATACCGGACCTGGGTGGCTGTGCCAGCCCGTGTGGCCGCCTGGGGTGATCGTGATCGACTGGGTGAAGACATCGATATCGGTCCGGATCTTGAGCTTCAGGTTTGCGGTGTTGATCTTGTCGCCGGACTGGAGCGTGCCTCGTGTGAAGTTGGTGGGCGTCGCGCCCTGGCCGCTGGTGGCGCTGGCGACGCCCATCGTGGTCAACGCGGCGACGAGTCCGAGCACGATGGCTCCGCGGAGCATGCGGTTCATTCGGATCTCCTTAAGTGAGGGGGGATGGACTTCCCGAGGCTCAGGCTGGGGGCGTCGCGTCGGCGATGGTCAGCGCGATCGACTGCGGTTTCAGGATGGTGAGGTAGACCTGGCAGCGTTAGCGATCTCGAGGCGGTCCTCGCGGCAACCGGCTTCGAGCAGTTCGCCCTGCTACGTCGATCGTGGCTTCGGCCGTCGATCCCAGGCCGTAGTACTCACGATCGCCGATCCAGTGGGCGTGGGCGTCGATGAAGCCGGGGTACGCGACGTGCTGGCCGATGTCGACGATCGGCACCTCGTCACCGGCGAGCGCCAAGACCTCGTCCCGGCTACCGACGGCAGCTACCATGCCATCCTCGATGCGCAGCCCTCTGCGACGGGTGGCGCGTCCATCGCCATGATCCGGCCGACGATGACGAGGCTCCCGGACCCGGGCGCGCCAGGGCCTGCGGCTGCGCTGGGCGCTTGGGGAGCCGCTCGCCGACGAGGTCGTTGGTGACGGGGAACCGGTGCTGCTCGCACTGCAGCCCGCGACGACGGCGAGCCCGGCCAGGAGGGCCGGAAGCAAGGCCGAACCCGGGCGCGATGGACGGCTTGCAGGGAGGTCGTGAACAGTTCCCGTACGGTGGCAAGTGGGCGGGCGGCGCGGTGTGCCCCCCCCGCTTCGGGGTCTATCGACGACCGAGACGCCTACTTCTTGAAGGTCATCGAATCGAGGATGGCGTGCAGCTCAGCGAGGACTCCGGCCGGCGTTCCCTTGTAGTAGGCCGAATCGAAGACCATGAGCTTCCCGCTTATGTCGAGAATCAGCAGCTCGTCGATCTGGCCCGGGCGCTGGTGGTAGCGGTCAGGACCGTCGCTCGCCACCTCGGCCGACTGCCAGCTACCGAATTTGCCCTGGTCGCATTGGGCGAACACGGCGTCATCCGGTACGTGAAGGGTGATCGACTTGCCGGAGTACCCGTCGACCGTGATGTCCACCGGCGCCGACGCATCGCGCGACTTTTGAGCCGCCAGGGCCGCGACCATCTCATCGACCGTCGTGGCGGGGGTCTTCGGCGTTGTCGTTGACCATCGGCACGGGTCGCCATACACGTACAACGGGCCGTACCAGGGCCCGATCATCCCCGCACCGTCGGGAAGATCGGCGTCGTCGTTCTTGACGAGGATTCCCACACCGGGCTCCCCATACCAGCCGGGGGCCGCGATCGTGACCGTGATCGCTGGCCCGCCGTCGCCACCGATGACGAACGGGCCCGGTGCGTTCCCGCCAACCGGAGTCGACGGATTGGCGACGGACGGCGCCGCCGTGGGCGACGACGCGACCGAGGGCTGGACCGATGGGACGCCGAGGACTCCTCCGGGCGCGGGAGGACCGAGAAGCCGGGCACCGACGACGAGGGCCGCGACCACGGCGGCGGTGCCGAGGCCGATGGGGACGAGCTTGTTCATGGTGGGCAACCTCCACGGGCCGATGACGGCCCGTTGTCGTGTCTGTTCGATGCGGTCACGCACGGCGTCAAGGACCGGGTCCGCCAGCCGGGTCTGTCCCTCCATCAGGAAGTCGTGGATCAGGCGATCGGGGTCTCGGCGCGTGTTCATGCCAGTCGCTCCTGGGGATCCGCGGTCGACCGGGCGTGAGCGTCGATGCTGGCCCGAAG
>JANOIS010000472.1:0-1679 GCA_031407755.1 Chloroflexota bacterium
CGGCGACCCCCGCGCCCACGCCGTCGCCGTCCCCCTCGCCCACGCCGTCGCCGACCCCCTCGCCCTCGCCGTCGCCGACCCCGGTCGTCACGCCCAGCCCGACCCCCTCGCCCACGCCGTCGCCGACCCCGTCCCCGACGCCTCTCGTCACCCCGGCCCCGACGCCTGTCACGCCCAACCAGGCGAGCATCCTGATCGCCAAGGTCGATAACAACGGAACGGAAGATCCGAGCGACGACGTTGCCCTCGATGGTGCCTCGTTCTCGGTCTATCTCGACGACGGCGACGCCACATTCGACGCCGGGGATGACCTGGTCTTCGGGCCGGCGACCACGGTCGACGGAATGCTCGACACGGATCTCCTCGAAGCCGGCGAGTACTGGATCGTCGAGACCGTGGTTCCGGACGGCTTCGTCGGCACGGACCCGATCCTCGTGGAACTCAATACCGATCCGTCCACGACCTGCATCTGGGATATGTCCGGTCTGATCGAGTGCGTCGCCAACGAGGACGGTGCCGAGAATCTGAGCTGGACCATCGTGATCGTCGATAACACGCCCGAGGCCCCGACCGGCGGCGTGGGAGGCGCGACCGGCACGCCCGGCACCACGCTCCCGCCGACCGATACGCTTGGGGCCGCGACCAGTGCTCCGGCTGGCGACAGCTGGCGCCTGATCCTCCTCGGGATGGCCGGCCTCATGGCCGCCGCCCTGCTCCTCACCCCGGCCCGCGTCGTGATCCGCAAGGATGACGCGCAGGGTTGACATTCGCGGGTGCGCTCCGCGTACCTACCCTGAACAGCCAATGACCGCCGGACCAGCGAATGGCCCGGCGGTCATTCCTTTGCCCTGGGCCTGGGCGTCCCATCATCCGCGGGTGTCGGCAAGCCGACGCGCCAGGGGGCTAGGCAAGCGTCGTCGCCACCAGTACTATCCGGCTCCCTGCCGCTGGGACCATCGTTCGTGACCACGACCGATCCGCGCAGTGGAGGGGACGGGACGGGGGGCGTCGGACCATCGAGACGGCATGGCCGTCTCGGCAAGGCGAGGTTCCCATCGCATGACCGTCACCCAGCGTCCCCGTCGATTTCGGCTGTACGAGGGTCCGTGCAGCGGCGGCTCGCACCTGGGGCCGCCTCTGATCCCCGCTGCGCGCGAACGGGCGGCGATCCGAGTACCAGGACCATCGGTGCAACGTGGCAACACAACCATGGTGTGGTGTGCATAGGTTGGTGTCCCTTCGGACTAGTTGGGTTCGGAGCGTCCCAGTACCCCTCGCTTGGGGCCCCACCTAGAGTGACAGGATCAGGTCCTGTGTTCGTCCAGTACTAATGTCTGGCGCACAGAGCGGTAAGGGACCGCAGCCATCATCCGGGCGCCGATCGGGCGCCACCATTCGTCGCCGGCGTATTGCCGGGTCATCAGGGTCACAAGACCCAGAAGGGAAGCAGACCGATGTCTCGGGGACTTTGGTTCGTGATCAGTGCGCGGACACGGAGGAGTTTGACCCTCCTGTGGACCGCGCTGTTCCTGTGTTCTCTCGTCCTTCAGTCGGTCTCGTTGGCTTCGCCGGCGTCGACCCTGGCCGTCCACGATGAAGGCCTGTTCGAACTCGATGGAAACGTCGAGAATCAGGCGGCGGCCGGAGACGACTGGAATGCCGTCTTCAGCGGGTCTGAC
>JANOIS010000149.1:0-17582 GCA_031407755.1 Chloroflexota bacterium
ACACGCCATCGACGACGAACGCTTCGCCGATGGACCCGTTCGGCAAGCCAGGGCCATACGAGGAGGCGGTCATGAACACGCCGATCCTCGAAAAGTTCGACACGCCGGACGACTTCAAGGCCATCGATATCCTGCGCACGATCCGGAGCTTCGATCCGTGCATGCCGTGTACGACCCACGTCTACGCCGGTGATCGGACGATCGTGCAGGAGGTGACCACCTGTGCCTGTGAACTTGACGAGTGAGGTGACCGCGCCGCCGGGCGCGGACCGCCCGCGCGTCCTGGTCGGCGGAGTCGGGTACACGAACCTGCGCGACCTGTCGTTCGGGCCGCTCCTGGTCGAACGCCTGCAGCGCACGCCGTGGCGACCCGGCGTCGACATCGAGGACCTGAGCGCCGGTGCCATCCACGAGGTTCACGTCCTCCAGAGCCGAAGTCCGTACGATGCGGCAATCCTGATCTCCGGTGTTCGGAGAGGTGGGCCGGCGGGCACGGTCCGTTCCTATCGCTGGGAGCACACGGTGCGGACCACGGACGAGATCCAGGAGCGCGTATCGGAGGCCCTCGTCGGGATCATCGGTCTTGACACGCTGCTGACGGTCCTGGACCATTTCGGTGCGCTGCCGGCGGATACCCGGATCGTTGAGGTGGAACCGCGCGACGAGGACTGGGGGCCCGATCTCAGCCCGCCCGTGGACTCCGTACTGGCCGAGGTGGAGCGCATGGTTCGTGAGCAGATCGCCGAGGTGGCCGCATGACATCGACGAGCCGCGGCGCCGACGCGCTCGACGCGTTGTACTGGCGCATGGAGATCCTCCAGGCGATGTACTGGATGCGCGGCGAGCGGCTTGCTGCCGACGTCGACCCGCTGGAGCTCGCGATGTTCCTCGTGGCGCCACCGAGGACCATGCACCTTCACCTCGATCGGCTCGCTGCTGAAGGGCTCGTGGAGATCGTCCCGAACCGCCTCGCCCGGTATGCCCTGACGCCGCTCGGACTCGAAGAGGGGGGACGAAGCTTCCGCGACGAGTTCGACGGATTGACGCGGTCCGGTCACGGAGAATGTGGGCCCGGCTGCTGGTGCCAGGATCCCAAGCGGGCCGCGGATCCCTGCCCGGGGCGACCGGAGTTGGTGCGTGGAATCTGATTCGCTCCCACCGGAACTGGACGCTGCCGTCGATCGGATCGCGGACCTCGTTGCGGGGTTCGAGGCCGACACCGATGAAGCTCTGCAGGCGCGGGTGTTCGAGCTCCTTCGTTCCATCGATCTCATCCATCGGGCCGGTCTTCGTCGGCTCGATGAACTGCTCAAGGTCGCCGGTCTGCAGGCGCGCGCGATCGATGATCCAGAGGTCAAGCTGCTCTTCGATCTGTACGATCTGGGCGAGGGTGGGGAAAAACAAAGGGCCGAGGCCGTGCTCGCAAGTGTTGCACCGTACGTCGAGTCGCACGGTGGGAAGCTGTCCGTCGTGGAGGCCGAGGCCGGCGTGGTCAGCGTTCGACTGTCCGGGGCATGCTCCACTTGCCAGGGTTCGACGGCGACCCTCCGACACATGGTCGAAGGGGCCCTACGCGACGGCCTGACAGATTTCGTTCGCATGGAGGTCGTCGAGGCGCCAGCGCACGAGCACGGTGCCGGCCAGGGCGCCCCGGCCGGTCTTCCGGCTGGATTCATCCCGCTTGAGAGCCTGCGGCCGGCCACATCGCGTCTCACGTGGCATCCGGTCTTCGCGGCCTCCTCATTGCAGATCGGCGACCTCCGCGCCGTGGTTGTAGAGGGCGACGCGGTCCTGGTGGCCAACGTCGCAGGCGAGCACTACGCATTCCGCGATATCTGCCCGGGAAGCCCATTCGCCCTGGCCTCCGCCCGCGTGGAACAGGAGACTCTGATCTGCCCATGGCATGACTGTCGCTTCAACCTTCGGGGCGGCAGGCGTCTGGTCGGGGATGGCCCCGGCCTGACGGTGGTTCCGATCGCCGTCGCCGACGGCGAAGTGCGGATCGGCGTCCTGGCCAAGGCGGCGGCTTGACCCGGGGCGTTCTCGTCGCTTGCGTCGGTAACGTCCTCCGTCACGACGACGGTTTCGGCGTCGCTGTCGCGCGAGTCCTCGAGGCGGAGCCGCTCCCGGACGGTGTCGATCTCATCGAGACCGGCATCGGCGGGATGTCCGTCGTCCAGCAGCTGATGGACGGCTACGACGCCCTCATCGTCGTCGATGCGGTCGACCGAGGTGTAGCCCCTGGCACGATCTGGGTGCTGGAACCGGAAGTGCCCGCCCCGGAATCGATCGACCGCGACGAGTGGCGCGCCCTGTTCCAGAACCTTCACCTTGCCGAGCCCCACCGGATCTTCCTGATGGCGAAGTCCCTCGGCGCCTTGCCACCGGTCATCCGACTCGTTGGTTGTCAACCAGGAGATGTGGACACCATGGATGAACGATTGAGCCCCGCGGTCGAGGCGGCCGTCTCGATCGCGGCAGACCGCGTTCGCGGGATCGCCGCCAGCCTGCTGACGCCCGTCGCGAACTGACGACCGATGTGCATCGCGCTTCCCGGACAGGTCGTCGAGGTCGGAGTGGACCGCACTGAACTTGCCCGCGTCGACGTCGGTGGCGTCGTCAGGACCGTTCATCTCGGCATGCTCGATGGGGACCCACCGGCGGTCGGGGATTGGCTGGCACTGCACCTTGGTTTCGCCATCGAGCGCATGACCGAGGCGCAGGCGCGCGAAGCACTGTCCTACGCCGAGAACGATCCATTCGCATCGTTGTTTCAGGGCGAGGAGTCAGTGCGACCGCTGGAGGAGGCAGTCGGATGAATTTCGAGGAACTTCAGTCGGTCAAGGCGCCCGGGACGGCGTCGATGGGTCTGCTCGAGCCACAGACCGTGATGCCGGACGCGTCGACCGGCATCTTCGCGGCGGAGGGCCCGATCGCCGGAGCCAGCCTGTTCGCCCGCTACGCCTATCCTCCCAACGAACTCGGATACTGCGGACCACCCGACAGCCGCGCCATGCTGGAGTATGGCGCCGCCGGCGTGGTGGACGGGGGCCTTGTGCAGCTCGCCAAGGGGTTCGCCGGTGCCTGGCCGTACCTCGAGACGATCGCGGGGATGGCCGGCATCAAGGACCCGCTTGATCGCCGCGTCGTCGAGGCGTACTGGCTGGGCAATGGACTCCTGGAGCAGGTCGACATGCAGTATTTCGGGAACTCGCTGGTGGACCGCTTTCGGCGGCGGGCCGGGACCTCGTTCGGGTTCCTGGCTGAGGCCATCCCGCAAGGGGCCGTCCCGCACCACAGCTTCCACGTGTTCGGGGTCTACCCGTGGGTCGGGTTGCTCGGGGCGGATCGTGGCGACACGCCGCTGCACGTCCTGCAGAGCTGCCGGATCCGCTGGGGCCAGGTCGTGGCGGTGCGTGGCGAGGAGGTCGATGTCATGTCGCGGCCGTTGACGTGGGACGGCGCCAGACTCGGCTTCGGGGCACCCCGGGTCGAGACGGCGCGCGGCACGACCGGTGGCCTTGGCCTGGCACCCTCGTACGCCCCGAGTGACTGGGTTTCGATGCACTGGGGCTGGGTGTGCGATCGGCTGAGCCGCCGGCAGCTCACGAACCTGCGCCATTTCACGATGCGCCAGATCGATATCACCAACGAGAAGGTGGCGCATCCGGGACCGCGCGCCGCCCTCGAGTAGCGGAGGGGCCCATCGTCGTGTCCTGACCCCCCGCGCAAGCGTCGGAAGCCGGCGGGCCCTCGTGGCCCGGACCGAGGATATTCCGCTATGCGAAGGAGCCTCCCTCATGACCACGCGTCCCGTGTCGGCACGGCCGATCGACCGAAGCCGCGGTCGTCGCGCCATTGCCGTGTTCGCGCTCACCTTCCTGTTCGTCGCCGGCTGCACGTCGGCCGGCACGAGCACCGCCCCGATCGCACCGTCGCCGAGCGCGGGCGTGCCGAGCGAGGTGCCGAGCACCGTCCCCGCGACGGATCCGGCCAGCGCCCCGCCCGCGGCGAGCGGCTCGATCACCCTGTATTCGACGGTCACCCAGGCCACCGTCGATGCGATCGTCGCGGGGTACCAGGCCGCTCACCCCGGGGTGACGATCGACCTATTCCGCGCCCCGACCGGCGAGGTCACCGCACGAATCGCGGCTGAGCAACGCGACGGTGGCGTCCGGGCCGACCTCCTGTGGCTGACGGATCCGTTGAGCATCCAGCAGTACGACGCGGACGGGCTCCTTGCGGCCTACGCGCCGCCTGCGGCGGCGGACCTCGATCCGGCCGATCAGGGGCCGACGTTCTGGGGCACACGCCTGCTGAACATGGTCATCGTCACCGCGCCGGACCTCGTGCCCGGCCCGACCGACTGGGCGGATCTGACCGCCCCGGCGCTCAAGGATGCCGTCGCCCTGCCTGACCCTGGCTTCGCGGGGTCGGCGTTCGGGTTGCTCGGCTACTTCGCCGAGGATCCCGCCTACGGAATCGACTTCTACCGGCGCCTCCGCGACAACGGGGCGGTCATCGTGAAGTCGCCCGATGACGTCACGACGGGCGTCGCCGAGGGTCGCTTCAAGGCAGGCATCACGCTCGACTTCTCGGCCCGGAGCGCGATCGCCAAGGGTTCGCCGGTGAAGCTCGTCTGGCCCGCGTCCGGGGCGGTGACCATGTACAGCCCGATCGCCCAGATCGCGTCCAGCGCCAATGCCGGGACCGCCCAGTCGTTCATCGACTACGTCCTGAGTCCGGATGGCCAGGCCATCATCGCCGCCAGTGGCTGGCAGCCGGCTCGGTCGGATGTGACGGGCGGCCCGCCGATCGATGGCGCCCAGATCCGTCCGGACTGGGCCAGGGCCTTCGCCCGGCAGGACGAGCTGCTCGCCGGGTATCGGGCGATCTTCGGGGAGTGATCCCGCGTTGCTGATGCTCGGCCGTGGCCGGACGGCCTGGTCCGGTCGAGGCCTCGGGATCCTGGTCGCGGTCGTCGCGTTCGGGGCGCTCGTCGGCTATCCGCTCGCCCGGCTGACCGGCACCCTGGGCGAGCTCGGCCCGGAATCGGTCGCCCGGGCGCTGGCCGGGGCGGGTTTGCGCGCCGTGGTCACCTCGATCGGGCTGGGGGTCGGTGTCGCGGTCCTGGCCGTCGTCCTCGGGACCGCAGCCGCCCTCATCGGGGAGCGCGCGGCAGCCCGTGATCGATGGCTGGTCCGGGCGGCGATCGTCGGGCAGCTGTTCGTCCCGCCGCTCGTGTCGGCGCTCGGATGGGCGGCCGCGTACGGACCGCGCGGGCTGTCCGATCGCTGGCTTGGGGTCGCGCTGCCAGGCATGTACGGGTTGCCCGGGATCGTCGTGGTGCTCACGACCGAGGCCGTGCCGCTGGCCTACCTCGTCGTCGCCGCGGCATTGGCCAGCCGGGAAGAGGCGGACCTGGAACGGGCCGCGCGGGCCAGCGGGGCTACGGCCATCGAGGCGCTGCGCACGGTGACCCTGCCGCTCCTCCGCCGGCCGCTCCTGGGGGCCGGAGTGCTCGTCTTCGTGCTGACCCTCAACGCGTTTGGTGTTCCGGCCGTGCTGGGCATCCCGGGCGGCGTCTCGACCATCACGACCCGGTTGTATCAGGACCTTGCGTTTTCGGCCGATCCGGCGTCCTTCGACCGGGCGGTCGTGCTGGCGATGGTCCTGGTCGTCATCGCGCTCGTGACCGTGGCCGCCGGGGAACGCCTGCTCGGTGGTTCGGCGACGGATCGGACGGGCGTCACCTCGAGCGCACCCGCACGTGCCGGGCGGGGGAGTGCCGTAGGGGTCGCGGTCGTGTGCGGCGCGGTCGTACTGATCGCGGTCGTGCCGTTCATCGCGCTGGTCCTCGTCGCCCTGACCCGCGCGGTCGGCCTGGCACCGACGCCGGAGAACTGGACGCTGGCGAATTTCGGGGCCGTGCTGGAGCCGCGTAACGTCGCGGCCCTCGTGCGGAGTGTCGGCCTGGCGGTCGTCGCGGCCACGCTCGTGACGATCCTTGGCGGCGTCGTCGTGGCCATCGGTCGGCGGGCCGCGCGGGTCCTCGGCGGGGTGGTGGCGATCGGGTTCGCCGTGCCGGGTTCGACGCTCGCGCTGGCCGTCCTGATCGGCTATGGCGGGGCCCTGCGCGACACCCTGGTCATCATCCTGATCGCGTATCTCGGCAAGTTCTGGGCGCTCGGCCACCGGCCGATCGCGGCATCCGTCGATCGTCTGCCGGCCGATCTGCTGCGAGCGGCGCGGGCAAGCGGCGCGACGCCGTCCGAGGTCCTGCGTTCCATCGTCGTTCCGCTGCTTCGGCCGGCGGTCGGCGGTGCGTGGCTGATCGTCTTCCTGTTCGGTATCCACGAGCTGACGATGTCCAGCCTGCTGTATGGGCCCGGTACGGGAACGCTCGCCGTGGTGACCCTGAATATCCAGCAGCTCGGCGATCCGACGGTCACCGCGGCCCTGGCCGTCGTGCTCAGCCTTGTGGTCGCCGTCGCGGCGTTGCCGCTGCTCGCGTTTCGTCGGCACGTCGCGGGATCGGCGGCGGGCGCATGACTACGCCGGGGGCAGTCGCGACCCCTCGTCTCGACGTGCGGCGTGTGTCCGTCGCCTACGGTTCGACGCCCGTGGTTCACGAGCTGGACCTGGCGGTCGGGGCGGGGGAGACCCTCGCGCTGCTCGGGCCGTCCGGAGCGGGCAAATCCAGCCTGTTGGCGGCCGTGGCCGGATTCGTTCGGCCGCGCGGTGGCGAGATACGGATCGATGGTGAGATCGTGGCCGATGATCGCGTCCATCTTCCGCCGGAGCGCCGTTCTGTTGGCGTCGCGTTTCAGAACGGCGCGCTGTGGCCGCATCTCAGTGTCGTGGACACGGTGGCCTACCCGTACCGGCGCCGTGGCCTGGATGCTGCAACCGCACGCCGCCGCGCGATGCTCCTGCTGGAGCGCCTCAGCATCGAGGCCCTGGCCGATCGACGCCCGGCGCAGCTATCGGGTGGCGAGCAGCAGCGGTCCGGTCTCGCACGCGCCCTCGCCCGCGACGCCGCTGTGTACCTGCTCGACGAGCCGACGGCCCACCTGGACACCGTCCTCAAGGCGACGCTGCAGCACGAGATGGCGGACGCGTCCCGACGCTCAGGCGCGGCGGTCCTGTACGCGACCCACGACGTGGCCGAGGCGCTCGGCGTGGCGGACCGGGTGGCTCTCATTCGGGCCGGCCGGCTCATCCAGGTCGGAACCCCCCTCGAAGTCTACGAACAGCCGATCGACGGGTGGGCAGCCACGCTCACGGGTATCGCGTCGGTGCTGACCGCCCGGCCCGACGGCCAGCCCGATCCGGCCGGCCCGGCCCGCATCCTCGTCCGGCCCGATTGGGTGGGCCTCGGCGGAGACCTGCCGGGAGAGGTGGCGGCCGTCTGGTTCCGGGGAAGCCACACGGACGTGGAGCTTGTCACCCCTTTTGGGCCCCTTGTCGTCCGAGGGCTGGGTCCGCCGAGCGTGGCCGTGGGGACGAAGATCGGGTGGCACCTGCGAAGGTCGTGGCCCTTGTCAGACAAGGCCTGACCCATCGCGCCGTTTCCTATCATTCCGTACATGGATGCTAAACATGCAACGCATGTATTGGACTGCATGATAGCGTCAGGATAAGGTGCCCCGATGACGCACGAAAAGACCACCGACCTCGACGCCAGCCAGCCCCTCGCGGCCGCGGAACGCTACAAGGCCGGCGTGCTCAAGTACGCCCAGATGGGGTACTGGGATGCCGACTACGAGCCAAAGGACACGGACATCCTGGCGCTCTTTCGAATCACGCCACAGGACGGCGTAGATCCGATCGAAGCTGCCGCGGCCGTGGCCGGCGAGTCATCCACCGCGACCTGGACCGTGGTCTGGACGGACCGTCTGACGGCCGCTGACACGTATCGGGCCAAGGCGTACAAGGTCGAGCCGGTGCCGAGCACACCCGGCCAGTGGTTCGCCTACATCGCCTACGACCTCGATCTGTTCGAGCCCGGCTCCATCGCCAACCTCACCGCCTCGATCATCGGCAACGTCTTCGGTTTCAAGCCGATCAAGGCACTGCGCCTGGAGGACATGCGCTTCCCGGTCGCTTACGTCAAGACGTTCGACGGGCCGCCGACCGGGATCATCGTCGAGCGAGAACGGCTCGACAAGTTCGGTCGCCCGCTGCTTGGGGCGACGACCAAACCCAAGCTCGGCCTGTCCGGCCGCAACTACGGCCGCGTCGTCTACGAGGCGCTCGTCGGCGGGCTCGACTTCACCAAGGATGACGAGAACATCAACTCCCAGCCGTTCATGCACTGGCGCGATCGGTTCCTGTATTGCATGGAGGCGGTCAACCGGGCGAGTGCCGCGACCGGCGAGGTCAAGGGCCACTACCTCAACGTCACCGGGGCCACGGTCGAGGACATCTACGAACGAGCCGAGTTCGCCAAGGAGCTCGGCAGCGTGATCATCATGATCGACCTCGTGATCGGCTACAGCGCGATCCAGTCGATCTCCAAGTGGGCGCGCCGCAACGATATGGTCCTGCACCTCCACCGTGCCGGTGCCTCGACCTACACCCGCCTGCGCTCGCACGGTGTCTCGTTCCGGGTCATCGCCAAGTGGATGCGCCTCGCCGGTGTCGACCACATCCACGCCGGCACGGTCGTGGGCAAGCTCGAGGGCGACCCGAACACGGTCCAGGGCTTTTACAACATCCTGCGTGAGCCGCACAACGAGGTGGACCTTCAGCGCGGCATCTTCTTCGAGCAGGACTGGGCCAGCATGCGCAAGGTCATGCCGGTCGCGAGCGGCGGGATCCATGCCGGCCAGATGCATCAGCTCCTGACCTACCTCGGCGACGACGTCGTCCTCCAGTTCGGCGGCGGAACGATCGGGCACCCGATGGGGATCCAGGCAGGGGCCACGGCCAACCGGGTCGCCCTCGAGGCGATGGTCCTTGCGCGCAACGAGGGCCGCGACATCTGGAACGAGGGCCCCGAGATCCTGGCCGACGCCGCTCGTTGGTGCCAACCATTGCGGGCCGCCCTGGACACCTGGGGTGAGATCACCTTCGACTACACAAGTACGGACGCTCCCGACTTCGTGCCGACACCGACGCCGTCCTGACCACGAGGAGTCCCACCATGCGCCTGACCCAGGGGACGTTCTCGTTCCTGCCCGACCTGACCGACGACCAGATCCGTGCCCAGGTGGAATACTGCCTGGAGCAGGGCTGGGCCATCGCCCTCGAGCACACGGATGATCCGCATCCGCGCAACACGTACTGGGAGATGTACGGTCAGCCGATGTTCGACCTGCGGGACGCCGCGGGGGTGATGGTCGAGGTGGCCGGTGCCCGCGCCGCACACTCGGAGCGCTACATCAAGATCAACGCCTTCGATGCCACCCATGGCGTCGAGAGCCTTCGCCTGTCGTTCATCATCAACCGGCCGACGCGCGAACCGGGCTTTGCCCTGGAGCGCCAGGAGGTCGGTGGGCGGTCGATCCGCTACACCGTCCGTGCCTATGCCACGGATCGCCCCGAAGGCGAGCGCTACGGATGACCGCGGCACTCTCGGAGGGCACAGACCGCGACGTGGTCGATGACGGGCCGACACTCGAGTCGCCGATCGAGGATCTCCTCGCCACGCTCGATGCCGAGCTGATCGGGCTCGCGCCGGTGAAGACCCGGATCCGCGAGATCGCCTCGCTGCTGCTGGTCGAGCGGCTGCGTCGGGAGGTCGGGCTGACCGCGGAGCCGCCGTCGCTGCACATGTCGTTCACCGGTAACCCGGGCACCGGCAAGACGACCATCGCGCTGCGCATGGCGGAGATCCTGCATCGCCTCGGGTACGTTCGCAAGGGGCATCTCGTGTCCGTCACCCGGGACGACCTGGTCGGCCAGTTCATCGGCCATACCGCCCCAAAGACCAAGGAGGTCCTCAAGCGGGCGATGGGCGGCGTGCTGTTCATCGACGAGGCGTACTTTCTGCACCGGCCGGAGAACGAACGCGATTATGGCCAGGAGGCGATCGAGATCCTGCTCGCGGTCATGGAGGAGCAGCGTGACGATTTGGTCGTCATCTTCGCCGGCTACCGTGACCGGATGGACCGCTTCTTCGATACCAACCCCGGGATCCGGTCGCGCATCGCCCACCACATCGAATTCCCGGACTACGCGCCCGACGAGCTCGGGGCGATCGCCGATGTGATGCTTGAGAAGATGCAGTACCGACTCTCGCCCGACGGCGAGGTGGCGCTGGCCGACTACATCGCGCGCCGCCGCGCACAACCGGATTTTGCCAATGCTCGATCCATCCGCAACGCGCTCGACCGGGCGCGGCTGCGCCAGGCCAACCGGCTGGTGACCGGCGGTGGTGCGGCCGCGCTCACACGCGAGCAGCTCATGACGATCGAAGGTGCCGATATCCGGGCCAGCCGGTTGTTCGACGACGCCGAGCCCACGCCCGGTGATGGCGGGCCGGCGGCACCCGACGGGGAGGCATCGTGATGCCGGAACCGGTGGCCGTCGTCGCCACGTCGGGGCCGTCGGGGCCCACGCCGGGGCTCGACACGACACTGACCGAGTTCCTCATCGCCGAGCAACGCAAGGTTCCTGGCGCCACGGGCGAGTTCACCGCGCTCGTCAACGACCTTCGTCTGGCCTGCAAGCGCATCGCCAACGTCGTCGGCAAGGGGTCGCTCGCGGGCGTGGCCGGCAAGGCCGGCAGCATCAACGTCCAGGGCGAGGATCAGGCCAAGCTCGACCTCATTGCCAACGACATGTTCGTCCAGACGTTCGAGCGCGGCGGGACGCTGGCCGCGATGGTGTCCGAGGAGATGGAGGACGTCCTGCGCATCCCGGACGATCAGCCGCGCGGTCGATATCTGCTCGCCTTCGACCCACTCGACGGCTCGTCCAATATCGATGTCAACGTGTCTGTCGGTTCGATCTTCGCCGCCCTGCCGGATCCCGATCCGGGTGCGGTCGTCGGGCCTGAGGCGTTCCTCCAGCCGGGCAACCGTCAGGTCTGTGCCGGATACGCGATCTACGGTCCGACGACCATGCTCGTCCTGACCTTTGGCCATGGGGTCCACGGGTTTACCCTGGACCGCGAGATCGGCGAGTTCATCCTGACCCATCGCGACATGCGTGTTCCGGTAGAGACCAGCGAGTTCGCCATCAATGCCTCCAATTCGCGTTTCTGGGAGCCCGCTGTGACGCGCTACGTCGATGAGTGTCTGGCCGGCGCCAGCGGACCGCGCGGCCGCGACTTCAACATGCGCTGGGTGGCCTCGCTCGTGGCCGAGGCGCATCGGATCATGCTCCGGGGTGGGGTCTTCCTGTATCCGCGCGACGATCGCGCCAGCGCTCGCAGCGGCAAGCTGCGTCTCCTCTACGAGGCCAGCCCGATCGGCTTTCTGATCGAGCAGGCAGGTGGGCGGGCGACCAATGGCGACACCCCGATCCTTGACGTCCAGCCCGAGTCCATCCATCAGCGGACGGGTCTCGTGTTTGGGTCGCGCACGGAGGTCGAGCGCATCGAGGAGTACCACCGAGACCACAATGTGCGCCCGTTCGACGCGCCGCTGTTCCGTTCACGCGGTCTGTTCCGTGACCCGGTCAACCAGGGCGGCTGACATGTCTGTCAGGCACCCCATCGTTGCGGTCACTGGTTCGTCCGGCGCCGGGACGACGTCCGTGGCCGGTATCTTCAGCCAGATCTTCCGGCGCGAGAACGTCAACGCCGCCTTCGTGGAAGGCGACGCGTTCCATCGTTATGACCGGGCCGAGATGGCCGGGCGCATCGCCGATGAGGCGGCGGCCGGCAACCACGCCTACAGCCATTTCGGGCCGGATGCGAACCTGTTCGCGGACCTCGAGACGCTGTTCCGTTCGTACTCGGAGGGCGGCGTCGGTCGGTCGCGCAAGTATCTGCACGACGATGAGGAGGCGGCACCGTTCGGTCAGCCGCCGGGTACCTTCACCCCGTGGGAAGACCTCGGGGACGGTACGGACCTCCTGTTTTACGAGGGCCTGCACGGCGCGGTGGCAACGGGCGACGTCGATGTGGCGAAGTACCCGGACGTGCTCATCGGCGTCGTGCCGGTGATCAATCTTGAGTGGATCCAGAAGATCCAGCGCGACAAGTCGATGCGCGGCTACACGACGGAGGCCGTCACGGACACGATCCTGCGGCGGATGCCGGACTACATCCGTTTCATCACGCCGCAGTTCACGAGGACGCACATCAACTTCCAGCGGGTGCCGGTCGTGGACACTTCCAATCCGTTCATCGCCCGGTACATCCCGACGCTCGACGAAAGCTTCGTCGTGATCCGCTTCCGCGACCCGCATGGCATCGATTTCCCCTACCTGCTGTCGATGATCCACGACTCGTTCATGAGCCGCCCGAACACCCTTGTCTGTCCGGGCGGCAAGATGGCCATCGCGATGCAGCTGATCTTCACCCCGCTCGTGTGGCGGCTCATCGAGCAGCGTCGGGCGGCCCTCGGCCGGGGCTAGGCCGGAACTCGGAAGGACCGGCGGCCCTCGACCGGTCGCAGCCGCCAGCAGGCGGCGTAGCTGCCGGGTATCGTCCGGACCATGCTGCTCGTATTCGGCCCCCGCTCCACCGACTATGACTTCGGGCCCGGGCACCCGCTGACGCCGCGACGGTATGGGCCAGGGATCGACCTGTTGCGCTCGGTCGGGGCGGTGCCTGGCCTCGCGCCCGAGCCCGCGCCGGACGAGGAGCTCCTGTGGACGCACACCAAGCGGTATCTCGAGGTCGTGAAGCGCTTCTCGTACGACCCGTTCGGGTTTCCCGCGCTCGGGATCGGTGAAGGCGGTGACTGCCCCCCGTTCGGCGGCATGCACGAGGCGTCGGCGGCAGTAGCCGGGGGTTCACTCCGTGCGGTCGAGTCGATCCTTCGCGGCGACGTGGAACATGCGTACCACCCGGGCGGCGGGCTGCATCATGCGATGGCGGAGCGGGCGTCGGGGTTCTGTATCTACAACGACCCGGCACTGGCGATCGCCCGCGCGCGGCGCGATGGGCTGCGGGTGATGTATATCGACCTCGATGTGCATCACGGCGACGGCGTCCAGGCGATCCACCGGGACGATCCGGGCGTGCTGACCCTTTCGATCCACGAGTCGGGACGAACGCTGTTTCCGGGGACTGGCGCTGTGGACGAAGTCGGATGGGGTGCCGCCGCCGGCACGGCCGTCAACGTGCCGCTGCCGGCGGGGACGGGCGAGGCGGCCGGGTCGGGAGCACTGGCGTCCCTGCTCCCCGAGCTCGCCGCCACGTTCGGGCCGGATCTCATCGTTTCTCAACACGGGGCGGATTCGCACGCCTGGGACCCACTGGCGAATCTCGAGGTCACCACGACCGCGATGGGCGCGGCGGCTCGGCTCGTCGATGCCATCGCGCACCGCCAGGCCAATGGTCGATGGCTGGCGACCGGTGGCGGAGGCTACGATGTGTACCGGGTCGTTCCGCGGGCGTGGGCCCTGACCTGGCTGGCCGGTGCCCACCGCGACGTCCCCGACGCGACACCTGTGGCCTGGCGCGAGCGATGGGCAGGCGAGGCGGCGCGCTACGGGCAGGCGCGACTACCCGACCGATTTGACGATGCCCCGAACGCGGGCCTGCCGTCCGACGCCGCTCGAGCGGCAATCGATGCGCGCGCGAACGAGATCGCGGCGCTCGTCCGGCGCGTCCTCGTGCCGCGACTCGTGCGCGAAGGGCGTGATCGCGGCTGGTGGGATCCACTGGCTCCCGCACCCACCGATCCCCCAACGGCTGGGCCGGGTCCTGGCACGCCGACCATCCTGCGCGACGTCGACGCCACGACCTGGGGGCGCCTGGGTCTGGCGCCTCGGGTCGTCGCTCCGGCCGATCCGCGGGCGGCGCACGGGCTGGTCCTTGCGGGCCTGGCCGACGGGGCCCGAGTCACGGCCGCCGTCGTCGGAACGGTCGTGGTCGGCGTCGCGATCTCGCGAGTCGATGGCGGGACCGAGGAGCTGCTCGCGATCGGCGTCGAGCCGGGGCACCGGCGCCAGGGCCTGGCCGGCAGCCTGCTCGCGGCCCACGCGACGGGCGCCCACGCGAGCGTCGCCGAGGTGACCGTCGCCGAGCGCGACGTCGTCGAACCGCTCGACCGGGCGGACCGGTCATCGATCGCCCGCCACCTGTTGACGCAGAGTGGCTACCGGGTCGAGCACGCAGGGGAGCCCGTTCAGACTGTCGATCCAGCCGCCATCGTTGCCAGACGCGGGCCGGCCTGAGGGATTGGATCTCCAACTGGTGCGCCGACGGACTTGTGAGCGAGTGTGGAGCGAGCTGAAACAGGCGAAGGCCGAGGCCGATCCCGGCGACTCGGACGGGTCAGCGGATCGGCGGGTCGTGGACCGCGATATGGATCATCACCCCCGAGCGTGGGCCCGGGGGTGATGACGTCGGAGGTGTTCGGCCCTACCCAACGGCGTCCGGTTCGTGCCCGGTGCGTCGGCCGCCGAGGATGGCCGGCCGCCACGGGGTGCCGAGCATGGGCAGGAGGTAGCGGTCCACGCCGTAGTAGCCCGCGACCTTCCAGGCGAGGATGATTCCAATCGCCAGGGTGAACAGCACGGGGTTCGTCGACGCCGAGCCCGCGAGCAGGAACGACATGTTCATGAGGGCCCCGAAGAAGGCCGCCAAACCGGTCAGTGCCCCGACGAGCAGCCCGATGCCGACGGCCATCTCGCCGAAGACGATCAACGGGGCGAACCAGGTCTCGGCGCCGTTGTCGAGCAGCATCTGGATGAAGTCGCGATACCACTCGTAGGTGATCGGCGGCCGACCCTCCGCCGGGATGGACGCGGCGCGCTCCCAGTAGCCACGGAGCGCTGATCCGCCGCCGAGCCAGGCATTGTCCGGGCTGGTGAACTTGCCCCAGCCGGACCCGAGCCACGCGAACCCCAGGAACAGGCGGATCGGCAGCCAGAACAGGCCGGCCCTCGAGTTGTTGAACAGGAACCGCGCGAAGGCCGGCCCCTCGACCTCGACGTCGGACCCGCCCGGCGCCGTGCGATCCGCGAACAGCAGGACGAGCAGGACGATGAAGGCGGCCCAGAAGCCGTAGGTGACGAACGGGTCGATCGAATCCGGCGGGACGACCCACGGGTTGGCCGCGTAGAACAACAGAACGGCGGCAATCACGCCGACGACCTTGACCGACATGCTCCGATCCATCGGGATTCCTCGCTACTCGCGGTCGGCACCGGCAGAGGCTGCCGGTCGCTCGGTTCGACGGCAGTATCCACCCTGACCCTCCGCTGCTCGACGTGCTCGATGGCCGGTTTGCAGGGGCCATTCGGCCCTGTGTTGGGTCCCGATGGCGATCGATATCGAACGCATGGTCTAACGCACGTCTCGGGCATATACTCCCTGTCCCGTGGCTGCCGTCGTCGACGCCGATCCGCTTGCGCTGTTCTCGCCTGCCGTTCGGGCCTGGTTCGAGGCAAGTTTTGAGGCGCCGACGCCGGCCCAGGCCGAGGGTTGGGCGGCCATCGCGCGAGGCGAGCACACGCTGATCCACGCCCCGACCGGGAGCGGCAAGACCCTGGCTGCCTTCCTGTGGTGCCTTGACCGGCTGTCGACCACAACCGCTGAGCCGGGACACGTCCGGGTCCTGTACATCTCGCCTCTCAAGGCCTTGACCTATGACGTGGAGCGCAATCTTCGGGCTCCGCTGACGGGCATCGGCCTCGCGGCGCAACGCCTCGGCCACGAACCGCCAGCGATCTCCGTCGCCAGCCGCACCGGCGATACCCCGAGCGCGGACCGGCGCGAGATCGCTCGTCGGCCGCCTGACATCCTCATCACCACGCCGGAGAGCCTGTATCTCCTGCTGACCAGCCAGGCGCGCGAGATCCTCCGTGATGTCGAGCATGTGATCGTCGACGAGATCCACGCCATGGCCGGGTCCAAACGCGGTGCTCACCTGGCCCTGAGCCTGGAGCGACTGGAGCGGCTCCGACCAGAAGGGGCGCCAAGCCCGCAGCGGATCGGGCTCAGCGCCACGCAACGACCGCTGGACGCCATCGCCGGCTTCCTCGGTGGCGTGGGCCCGGGCCGCGAGGTCACGATCGTCGATGCCGGCACGCGCAAGCCCCTGGAACTCCAGGTCATCGTCCCGGTCGACGACATGAGCGCGATGGGCGATGTCCTGCCCCAGGAGCAGCAGCCCGGCGGCCCGGCCATCAGCCCGGACCTGCGGACGAGCATCTGGCCGGCCATTCACCCGGCGATCCTCGAGCTCATCCGCAGCCACACCAGCACGATCGTGTTCACCAACAGCCGCCGACTCAGCGAGCGATTGGCCCAGCGCCTGAACGAGCTCGCCGGCGAGGAACTGGTCCGTGCCCATCACGGCAGCATCGCCCGCGAGCAGCGCCTCGAGATCGAAGAAGAACTCAAGGCCGGCCGACTCCCGGCGCTGGTCGCCACGTCGAGCCTCGAACTCGGTATCGACATGGGCGCGGTCGATCTCGTCATCCAGGTCGAGAGCCCCACCAGCGTGGCGCGCGGCCTGCAGCGTGTCGGTCGGGCTGGGCATCAGGTCGGGGCGCCCAGCAAGGGCGTGATCTTCCCCAAGTACCGCGGCGATCTGTTGGAAGTCGCCGTCGTGACGCGCCGGATGCACGAAGGCGCGATCGAGGCCACCAGGATCCTGCGCAACCCGCTCGATGTCCTGGCCCAGCAGATCGTGGCCATGACCGTGATGGATCGCTGGACCGGCACGGACCTGCTGGCCACGGTCAACCGGTCCGCGCCATTCGAATCGCTGACCCGGGAGGTCCTCGACGGCGTGCTGGGCATGCTCGCGGGCGCCTATCCGTCGGATGAGTTCGCTGAACTCAAGCCGCGGGTCGTGTGGGACCGGGTGACCGATACGATCGAGGGTCGGCGCGACGCCCGGGTGGTGGCCGTCACGAGCGGCGGCACCATCCCGGACCGCGGCCTGTTCGGCGTGTTCATGGAGGGCGAGGCCGGCACGCCCGGCCGGCGCGTCGGCGAACTGGACGAGGAGATGGTGTACGAGCTGCGGGCCGGCATGCACGGCGACGTCATCGTGCTCGGTGCGAGCTCATGGCGGGTCCTGGAGATCGGTCACGACAGGGTCACCGTGAGCCCGGCGCCCGGCATCCCGGGCAAGCTGCCGTTCTGGAAGGGCGACGCCGTCGGCCGGCCGATCGAACTCGGGCGCGCGCTGGGGGCCTTCGTCGCGGAGATGGAGGCGGACCTGGGGCGCGGCGCGAAGGGCCGGGAAGCCGCCACCAGCCGCCTGCGTGAGCACCACGATCTCGATGAGCGGGCGGCCCGGAACCTGGTTGCCTATCTCGACGACGAGCGCGAGGCGACCGGCGCCCTGCCGACCGATCGACGCGTCGTCGTCGAGCGCTTTCGTGACGAGCTCGGCGACTGGCGCCTGACGCTTCTCACGCCGTTCGGCGGCCGCGTCCACGCGCCATGGTCACTGGCCATCGAGGCCCGTCTCGGAGAACGCCTCGGAAAGGAGGTCCAG
>JANOIS010000519.1:0-2432 GCA_031407755.1 Chloroflexota bacterium
CCTCGTCCTGGACGAACCGACGGCCAACCTCGACCCGGATGGGGCCGCGGCCCTGTTCGAGCGATTGCGGACATTGCGTGGGGCGCGCTCCACGACGATCGTGCTCATCGAACACCACGTGGAGGACGCCTGGCCGCTCGCAGACCTGGTCCTTGCCCTCGATCGTGACGGCTCGGTGATCGATGTGGGCGAGCCGGGCGTCGTGCTGGAGCGGTCACGGGAGCGGATGGCGCAGGCGGGGACATGGCTGCCCGGGGATGGCGCGCGGACTCGCGCGAGCGCGGAGCCCCTGGGCCACGAGGTGGTCGTGGCACGGGCCGTGCACTTCGGGTATGAACGGGCGGTCCCGGTCCTGACCGGCGTCGATGTCGAGGTCAGGGCAGGGGAGCGGGTGGCGCTCGTCGGTGCCAACGGGAGCGGCAAATCGACGCTCGGCCGGCTCCTGGTCGGCCTCCTTCGGCCGGACCGCGGGACCATTCGGTTGGGTGTGGCCGACCCTGCGCGAATTCCCGCCGCCGTCCTTGCCCGGCGGGCCGGGTATGTGTTCCAGGACCCCGAATCGGGCTTCCTGACGGACCGGGTCGCCGACGAGGTCATGCTTGGGCTGTCCGAAACTGAGCGGGCGGCCGCACCGGAGCTGATGGCGCGCCTGGGACTGCCGCTCGACGTCTTCGGGTCGCGCAATCCATATCGATTGAGCGGCGGCGAGTCGCGCCGGCTGTCGCTGGCCTGCACGCTCGTGCGCGCGCCGGGGCTGCTCGTACTGGACGAGCCGACCTACGGGCAGGACCGGCTCGGGTATGAGGCGCTGCTGCGGATCCTGGACGAGCACGTGGATCGGGGCGCGGCCGTTGTCGCGGCAACGCATGACCAAAGGTTCGTGGCGGACGTCGCGACCCGGGTTCTCACCCTGGCGGGCGGGCGGGTGGCGCCGTGATCATTGCCCGGGACCTGGCGCCGGCCCAGCTCGACAGCATCCTTGGCCGGACCAGTCCGGTCCTGAAGCTCGGCATCGCGTTCGTGTGGCTGATCGGCCTCGCGACCACCAGCGCATGGGCGCCACCGATCGTCCTCGCGGTCGTGGCCGTCATGGCGGGGCTGATCATCGGGCGAGTGCCGGCCGGCGACCTGGTTCGGGCCGTCGCGCCGCTCTGGCTCGCGGCCCTCGGGATCGCCTTCTTCAACACCCTGTTCGGCATGGCTAACGCAGACATTTCGTCCGCGACCGTCGTCACGCTCGGACCGTTGCGGATCAGCGCGGGCGCGATCGATGCCGGTGTCGGCCTCGGGCTGCGGGTCGTCGCCATCGGCGCGGTCGGGGCGGTCTTCGCACTGACCACCGACTCGACGCGGCTGGTCGATGCGCTCGTCCAGCAAGCGCGCGCCCCGGAACGGTTCGCGTACGGAGCGCTGGCCGCCTATGGCGCGCTCCCACGGTTCGGCGAGGACCTGACCAACCTGCGTGCCGCCCGCCGGATGCGCGGCCTGCGGGGCTCGTGGCACCCGAGGATCCTCGTCGGTCTGCTCGTGCTCGCGATCCGCCACGGCGACCGGATGGCCCTCGCCATGGACGCTCGAGCGTTCGGCTCTGGGCCCCGTTCGCGCTACCGCGAGGTCAGGTGGGGCGTGCTGGACCTGGTCGTCGGAGCCGGAGCCGTCGCGGCCATGTTCGCCGCTCTGGTGACAACACGCTGACAGACAATAGCGTGTGGTAATGTTCCCTCATGCCGACCGCCGCCGCTGTCTATGCCCGCATCTCGTCCGATCCGGATGGGGATCAGCTCGGAGTCAAGCGCCAGATCGCCGATTGTCAGGGCTTCGCGGAGCGCCGCGGATGGCCTGTCCACGAGGTCTACGTCGACGACGACCAGAGCGCCTATTCGGGCAAGCTCCGACCCGCCTACCGGCGAATGCTCGCCGACATCGCCGATGGTTCTGTCGATGCCGTCGTCGTTTGGCACCTTGACCGACTGCACCGCCAACCCAGGGAGCTAGAGGAATTCTTCGAGGTCTGCGATGGGGCAAAGCTCCGGGTGATGGCGACGATCTCCGGTGATATCGACCTCTCCACCGACGACGGGCGGTTCCTGGCGCGTATCCTCGGCGCCGTGGCACGTAAGGAGAGCGACGACAAGAGCCGCCGGATCACCCGCAAGCACTTGGAACTGGCTCAGGCTGGCAAAGACGTCGGCGGTGGCGACCGGCCGTTCGGCTACCGCGAGGATCGGCGGACCATCGAGCCAACCGAGGCGACCGCGATCCGCGAGGCTGCCGCGCGCATTCGCGCGGGCGACAGCCTGCGCGCCATTGCGTCCGACTGGAATGCCCGCGCGATCACGTCGGTCCGGGGCCGGCCCTGGTCCGTCCAGGTCCTTCGCCGGATGCTCATGTCGGCACGGTTGTCTGGCCAGCGATCCTATCAGGGCGAGATC
>JANOIS010000151.1:0-18102 GCA_031407755.1 Chloroflexota bacterium
GGGGCTGTTCGCAACGGTGGAGGAGCTGGCAGCCCTGGCCAGGGTAGCGGCGCGTCGCGGGCTGCCGTACCACACCCATATGCGCTACGGCCGAGGGGGCGTGGCGGCATCCGTGGCCGAGGCGCTCGACACCGCCGAGCGAGCCGGGGTGGAGCTGAACATCTCGCACCTCTATCCAGGTGCCGACCAGCCGCCCGAGTCCGCCGACGCGCTGCTGGCGATGCTCGACGATGCCCGCCGACGAGGGATCGAGGTCACGTTTGATCTGACGGTCTTCACCCGCGGCGGTGGGGCATGGGTCCAGTCGCTGCCGGGCTGGGCCCGTGACGGCGGGATGGCCGCGACCGTGGCCGCGATCTCCGACCCGACATCGCGCGCCCGCCTCATCGAAGCGCTGAGCGGGCCCGACGCGGAACACTGGATGGCCGACTGGGACGACCAGGTCATCTGCAAGGTCAACCGGCCCGAACATGCCGACCTTGCGGGGCGGTCCATCGGCGAGGTCGCGCGCGAGCGTGGCCGACCGCCGATCGAGACGGCCCTGGATCTCGTGGTCGAGGATGGGCAGTTCTGGGTCGCCCCGACCATCAAGTCTCAGGACCACCTGGATCGCATGATCGCGAGCCCCCTGTGCGTGCCGATCGGCGATGGCTTCGCCCACCATCCCGTGCGTCACCGGGCGTACGGCCTGATGCCCAAGAGCTTCGGCACATTCCCCCTGGTTCTCGGTTCGTACGTTCGCGACCGCGGTGTCCTGCCGCTGACCTCCGCGATCCACAAGATGACCTTCGAACCTGCCCGCCGACTGGGCCTGGCCGACCGCGGGCTCATCCGCGCCGGGTACGTGGCGGACCTCGTCGTCTTCGACCCGACGACCGTCGCCGCTCGCGCGACCACGGCCGATCCGGCCGCGCGTCCCGCCGGCATCGAGCGGGTCATGGTCGGCGGCGTGTGGGTCGTCATCGATGGCGCGGCGACCGGAGACCGACCTGGGGCCGTCCTCTGAACACCAGTCATGCTCAGCCGGCTTCTGGCACCACGTCGGTCGCGGCCGGCAGTCGCCCGGCGGCGCGGAGCAGCGCGATGATCTGATGGGCTGCCTCGACGTGCAGGCCGGCCACGGATTCGACCGAACTCGCCGCGATATGTTGGGTCAGCACGACGTTGGGCAGGCCCGTGATCCGGTCCGTGGACGGCTCCGGCGGCTCCGGGCTGCGGACGTCAAGGGCCGCGTAGGCCACGTGGCCGGAAGCCAGCGCATCGGCCAGTGCCGACTCCACGACGATCCCGCCGCGCGACACATTGACCACGATCACCCCTGGCCTGGTCTTCGCGAGAAAGGCGGCACCGATGATCCCGCGCGACGTGTCGGTCAGCGCTGCGCAGGACACCACGATGTCCGAGCGGGCCGCGAGGTCGTCCAGCGAGACGAGCTCCACCGTCGGATCGCCACTGTCGTCGAGGAATGGATCGTGGGCGATGACCGTCGCCCGGAACCCGTGCAGCTTCTGGGCTACCAGGCGCCCGATCCGGCCGAGCCCGATGATCCCGACCGTTCGGCTCCGGAGGCGATGGATCTGGCTGAGCTCGGGCCACTCGTACACATCCCAATCGCCGGCGCGAGCGGCCGTGGCAAAGGTCATGAGTCGGCGTTGCGCGGCGAGGATGAGCAGGATCGCATGGTCCGAGACCTCCTCGTTGTTCGATGTCGGGCAGTTCCAGACGGGGATGCCCCGGGCGGCCGCCGCCTTGGCGTCCACGTAGTCCATCCCGACGCTGTAGCAGACGATGCCGGCGCAGTCCCCGAGCCGGGCGATGTCGGCGGCGGTCAGGGCGCTGGAGGTGAAGACCACGTCCGCATCCGGCAACGCGGCCTGGGCCGCTTCCTCGTCGTCGGGCACGAGCAGCCGGACACCCAGCGGCTCCAGGATGGCGCGCTCCACGTCGTAGGTCCAGCCCATCGACCGGATGGGTTCCGGGATGACGACGAGCGGGCCGTCGGGTCGGGTCATGGCATGCCTCCGATGCTGGTCTGTTCGAGCGGGACATCGTAGATTGTCTACAATCTGCAGGTTCGTGTCCGGACGTTTCCAACAAGGAGTCGATGGTGGCGATCGCAACGACAGGACGAGCGAGCCTCCCCGTGGTGGGCGTGGACCGGGCCACCCTCACGGCCACCCTGGAGTCGGCCGCGGCCGGCGACGCCGATTGGCTTGGAGGGATGGCCCCGGGCACGAACTACCCGGCCGGCGACGACGTGCTGGAGGTGGCCAGGGAGGCCTATCTCACGTTCTTCTCCACGAATGGCCTGCTGCCCGACCTGTTCCCGAGTCTGGCCCGCTTCGAGCGCGACGTCATCGACTACGCGGCCGGCCTGCTGCATGGCCCTGATGCCGTCGGCAGCATCACCTCGGGCGGCTCAGAATCGATCCTGATGGGCGTCAAGTCCGCACGCGACCGCGCGCGGCGGCTCCATCCGGAGATCAGCGAGCCGGAGATGGTCGTGCCGGTCTCGGCGCATCCGGCATTCACCAAGGCCGCCCACTATTTCGGCCTCCGTCTCGTGGCCGCGCCGCTCGGACCGGACCACGCCATCGACGTCGCGGCCTACCGGGCGGCCATCAGCTCGAACACCGTCCTGCTGGTGGGTTCTGCGCCGAACCTGACTCTCGGCAGCGTGGACCCGATCGCGGACCTCGCCCCGCTCGCCCTGGGGCGGGACATCGGGTTCCACGTCGACGCGTGCGTCGGCGGTTTCTTCCTGCCGTTCGTGGAGCGCCTCGGCTATCCGGTCCCGCGTTTCGATTTCCGGGTGCCGGGCGTGACCACCATCTCGGCCGACCTGCACAAGTTCGGGTACACGGCCAAGGGCGCCTCCGTCGTCCTGTCGCGGGACGCCGAGGTCTTCGATCACCAGCCATTCCGCTACGGTGGTCCGGATCGGCCGGACGACTGGTATGTCACGCCATCGATGACCGGGACCCGGCCCGGCGGTGCGATCGCCGCGGCCTGGGCGGTCATGACCTATCTCGGCGAGGCGGGCTATCTTGAGCGGACCCAGGCGACCATGACCTACCTGCGCCGGTGGTGGGACGGCGTGGCCGCGATCGATGGTCTGGAGGTGCTGGGCGAACCGGCGATGTCGGTCTTCGCGGTGGCGTCGGAAACGCTGGACATGGCCGCCGTCGCGAACGGCATGGAGGCCCGTGGCTGGATCGTCTTCTTCGACAGCCATCCCGTGCCGGCCCTGCGCTATATGCAGTCGCCCGGTCATGAGCCGCACGTCGACCGCTACCTCGCCGATCTCCGTGCGGTCGCCGAGCAGGTCCGACGCGGAGAGACGACCGGTGAAGGGGTCCGCGCGACCTATACCTGACGAGCGCCGGAGTCGCGGCGGGCGGCGCGCGCGAACAGGATCACGCCGGCGAGGCTGAGAAGCGAGGCCAACCGCAGCGCAACGTCCAGGCCGGCGATCCCCGCCAGAGCCGCCCCGGCGAGCGGAGCGACGATCGTCGCGAGATTGACCAGCGTCGTGTCGATGGACACGAAGGTCACGCCGAACCGGCGGGGCACCGTGCGCATCAGCTCGTCGAACAGGATCAGGTCCACGCCTGCCGTGAACAGCGCGGCCACCGCGACGATGACCGCCACCACCACGAGCTCATCGACGAGCGACAGGACCGCCGGATACAGGGCGGACGCGAGCAGGGCGATGAGCAGGATGATCCGGGTCCCACGCAGGCGGCTCTGGCGACGCCAGAACAGGTAGCCGGTGAGCAACGCCAACGACTGCCCCGTGGCAATGATCCCGATCCACGCATCGGGGGCCTCCACCACGCGCACGAAGTACAGGGGAACGAGGGGCAGCGCCATGCGTGTCCCGGCGACGTAGACGAGCTGGCGGACGCTGTAGTGGAGGAACGGTCGCTCGGCCCGGATGTGCGCCAGGGCAGCGCGGACCCGCGCTCTCCGCGAAACGCCCGCCGTGGCGGCTGGCGGTTCCACCTCGGGCAGACGGAACTGACGCGAGAAGTAGAAGCTCACGAGCCCCGCCAGCGTGAACCCGACGAACACGATCGCGTAGTTCATGGGGAAGGCGGTCCGATCCAGGAACTGGCCGGTGAGCGCCACGGCGATCGCCATGGTCAGGCCCATGATCGACCAGCGCCGGCTCATCAGTTCCAGACGACCGTGCGGTCCCGCGGCCCCGTCCATCACGATCGGAAAGAGGACCATGCCGATGGTCGAGGGCACCGATGCCACCGCCCAGACGAGCAGGATGGCGGCGACGACCAGGGTCGGCGGTGCGGCCAGGATGGCCACGGCGATGGCGGCATAGGAGAAATGGGCAAGCATCCGGGCGGTGCTGTACGCGGCCACCACTCCGCGCCGGCGCTGCAACAGCTGCCCGATCGGGATCGCCAGCAGGAATCCGGTGACGGCCGGGATGGCGGTCAGAAGGCCGATCTCGAACGCCGTCCCGCCGAGTCGGGCGACCAGGACAGGCAGGAACGTCGATGCGGTGTTGATCACGCCCATCGCCACCGAATCGCCGCGCATGATCCGGGCGTTGTGCACCTGGGTGGAGATCGACGGCCGCCCCATCCGCAGCCGTGGAAGGATGACGGACAGCGGACGCGGCAGGGCTCTGGATCGGCGCAGGCGGACCATCGTCAGGTGGTGCGGTCGGACGTCCGGGCCGTCAGCGCTGGAACGTCGACAAGGCCCGCATCACGGTCCGAGTATCGGGACGGGCATGGCCGGGTGTCAATGTCGATTGTCAACAATCCTCTGGATTCGGTACGCTCTCGGTCATGCATGATGTGAGCGTCTCCGGGCGGCCGCGGATCGACAGCCGTCGGTTCCGCGTTGTTGTGGTCGGACTTGAGCACTACCACGTCACGGGCTGGGTGGAGACGTTGGAAGGCTTCGATGCGGAGCTCGAGATCGTGGCCCTCTACGATCCGGACCCGGAGCGGGGGCGACGCCTCGGCCCGACGCATCACGACCCGGCGCTGCGGCCGGCGCTCGGCGATCGATACCGCGACGTCCCGGTCGAGACCGACCTGTCCCGACTGATCGAGCGGCACGCGCCGGATATCGCCCTGGTCACGCTGCCCGATCGCGATGCCCCGGCGGCCATCGAGCAGCTCGCCCGGGCCGGTGTCCACATGATCATCGACAAGCCGGCCGCTCGATCCGCGGCCGAGGCGCGCCGGGCGTTCGATGCCGTGCGTGTGGCCGGGATCCAGGTGGTCGTCGGTCTGACCCGCCGCTACGCGCCCGGCCCGCGCGCGGCCCGCGCGTTCATCGCCGACGGGGGGCTCGGGCCACTCGTGTCGGCGGAGGCCGTGTTCGTGGCCTCGTCGGTCCGCGTTCGGGACCCGAACAACATGCTGTTCGATGCGCAACGGAGCGGGGGAGGCATCCTGCGCTGGCTCGGCATCCACGACCTGGACACGCTGCTGTGGCTGACCGGGGAGCCCGTCGTGGAGGTGAGCGCGATGGCCGGCCGCGTCGGGCATCGGGGTCTTGCCGTCGAGGACGTGATCTCGGTCGCCCTGCGTTTCGCCGGGGGAGGCATCGGGACGGTGCACCAGGCGTACGCCCTGCCAGCCCGCGGCTATCGCTCGTGGCTGGCGTTGCGTGGCCTGGACGCCTCGCTGGAGCTGCATGGCGAGGACGAGCTCGTGGTGCTCACCGCCGGTGGCCCCGGCGATGGCGTGCGCGAGGACGTTCGACGCTTCGAGGTTCCGCCGAGCGGCGGCTACGGCGCATCGGGTCACGCTGCAGTGCGGGATCTCCTTGGGGCGATCCGTGAGGGTCGCGCGACGGCCGCGGACGGCGACGCCCTGGTGGCGGCTCATGAACTGATCGACGCGGCCTACGAGTCGGCGCGGACGGGACGGCACGTCCGTCTCGGGACCCAGGGACGAGGAGGGACCGTCGGATGACACCGGGCGACCGCGGCTACATCGACATCAATGCCCAGGTCGGACCAAGGTTCGGTGGGGCGCGTGGAGCCCCGCTCGATGAGCTGAACGCGGAACGCGAGCGCCACGGGATCAGGGCGTCGCTGGTCCGCCATCGAACCGCCCTGCTCGGTGACAGTACCGTCGGGAACAAGGCGGTCATCGAAGTCTGCGAGGGCGAGGCGGGCCTCATGCCGGTCGCTGTGCTGTCGATCGAGCGGACCGGCGATGGAGACCGGGCCGGCCCGCTCGCCTCGACGGTCGCGGGGTTCTGGCTGGAGGGCCGGGTGACACCGGGCAGTGGTCTGTCCGCCGAGGTCGTCGTCAAGGCCGCGGCCCGTACCGGCCGCCCGCTGTTCGTGCCGATCTCGGGCTGGGGTTCCGCGTCGGCCATCGGTGCCGCCACCGAGGGTCTCGGGGTGCCCGTCATCCTGATCGGCAGCCACTACACCACCTCCGTCGAGGATCTGGCCGCCGGGCGACGCTACGAGCACCTCCACTTCGACACGAGCTCCATGGCCCATTTCAAGGCGATCGAGGTCGCCGTCGGCGTCCTGGGTGCCGAGCGGGTCCTGTTGGGCACGGGGTCACCCTTGCGAGCGATCCAGTCCTCGCTCAACGCGATCCTGTCTGCCGCCATACCGGACGAGGCGAAGCGATCCATCCTGGCCGGCAACGCGGCCCGCTTGTTCGGACTTCCCGCGGGTCCCGTGGAGCTGCCCGAGGTGGTCCGCCCGGCACGCGCGTTCGACGTCCACACCCACAGCGGCCCGATGCCCTGGGACGTGCCTGTCGTGGGCGATGACGCGCTCATGCCGGAGCTCCTGCGTCAGACCGCCACGCGCTCCGCGGTCGCCTCCAGCGTCCTGGCCATCGCAGCGGACCTGGAGGCC
The DNA here is from genome assembly GCA_031407755.1 of Chloroflexota bacterium. GTDB lineage: Bacteria > Chloroflexota > Limnocylindria > Limnocylindrales > CSP1-4 > SPCO01. The sequence goes on from JANOIS010000151.1 coordinate 6,866, forward strand.
GGGAACCGTCACACGGTGGAAGGGTGTGCGCGCCTGCCAGGACGCCTGGGCTACCTCGTTGCGGACCCCAACGACATCGAGGCCTCCCGCGACCAGCTGCGTCGATGGGGCGATGCACCGGGCATCGTCGGCGTCAAGGTCCACACCGAATGGTCCCATCGGGCCACGGGCAGCTCGCAGGTCGCGGCACTGTTCGAGGTCCTGGCGGACCATGGCCGGCCGGTCAAGATCCATAACGATGGCCCGGACTGGGACGGTCATCTGCTGCGGATCGCCCGGAAGCATCCGCGCCTGCCGATCATCATCGCGCACGCCGGGCTCGGGTTCCCCAGCGTGGAGTCGGCCGTGCTCGTCCGCGCGGGGGACAACATCTATGCCGAGATGTCGAGCAGCTTCGCGCACCTGCCGACGGTCCGCGAGTTCGTGCGCACCATGCCCCCGGAGCGGCTGCTGTTCGGGACCGATGCGCCGTTGCTCGATCCGGCTTTCGTCCTTGGCACCTACCAGGACGCGCTGATCCCGGAGGCGGATCAACCGCGCGTCTACTGGGACAACGCCGCTCGACTGTTCGGGATCTCCTGAACAGCGTGGATGGGCGGATCGAAGACCAGCCGCAGCGAGCGCAAGCCCCGGTTGGTCATGTCCGTCCTCACGTCCGGCCGCGGGTCGACATCGGGGTCCAGGCGCAGGCCGGGCAGCCGCCGCACGAGCGCTTCGACCGCGATCTGCGCCTGCAGGCGGGCAAGGGGCGCACCAAGGCAAAAATGCGGCCCGAGGCCAAAGCTCAGATGCCGGGCGGGCGGCCGGTCGATCCGAAAGACGTCGGGGTCGTCGTACCTTGCCGGGTCGCGATCGGCCGATCCAAGCGCCTGGCGGATGAGGTCGCCGGCCCGAAGCGTCTGACCACGGAGCTCCACGTCCTCGGTCACGAAGCGCAGGTTCATCTGGAACGGGGCGTCATATCGGAGCATCTCCTCCACGGCTGCGGGGACGAGTTCCGGGCGCTCGCGCAACAGTCCGATCTGCGCGGGATGGCGGACCAGCGCGCTCATCCCGAGCGCGATGAGCTGCGTCGTCGTGTCGTGGCCGCCCAGGAACAGGGTGATGGCCGTGCTCACGAGTTCCGCCTCGGTGAGCCGACCGCCCTCAAAATCGGCGGCGACGAGGGCCGTCAGCAGGTCATCCCTGGGTCGCGACCGGCGCTCCTCGAGGAGGTCGTGGATCCACGCCCGGGCCTCGACGACAGCCGTATTCGCGTCCTGTGCCGCCACCGGATCGACCGATCCGGACTGGAAGAAAAAGGCGTTGATCCGGTACGTCCAGGCCCGGAAGCGCTCGCGATCCGCGACCGGGAAGCCGGACATCTCCGCGATGACGACGGCCGGCAGGGGATGGGCGAGATCGGCGACAAGCTCCAGGCGCCCGCTCGCCAGATGGGGTTCCAGGTACCCCTCCACGAGATCCCCGATCCGGGCACGCAGACCCTCGACCCGGCGGGGCGTGAAGGCCGCGCTGACGACCCCGCGGATCCGGGTGTGGTCGGGCGGGTCGGTCTGGGCCATCCCCACGGCGAAATTCTCGTGGAGTTCCGCAAGGTGGCCGGCCTCCCAGCCGGGCGTGCGCTCGATGACCCTGGTGACGCGCTGTGCGCTGGAGAATCGACGCGTGTCGCGGATGGTCTGCTCGATATCGTCGGCGCGGGTCAGCAGCCAGCATCCCCAGGGCTCCACCCAGTGGACCGGCGACTCGTGGCGCAGGCGGCGAAAGACCGGATAGGGATCGGTGATGAAGTCGGGCGAGGCGAGCAAATCATCGAGCGTGGCATCGGTCACGAGCATCTCCGAGATTCTAGCCGTCCGGGTCCCCCGCTCGCAGGCCCGGCCGTCACGCTCAGCGCACCATGATGAGGAGTCCGGCACCATGACCAGCGGTTCGCGCCAAGCCAACCTCCAGGGCTGCTACGTGACCATCCCGACGATGTTCCGCGATCCCGATCTGGAGGTGGATCTCGACGCGATACGGCGACACGTCCGCTTCCTCATCGAGGGCGGCCTCACGACCGGCAACGCGGTCCTGCTGGCCGGGGGCGCCGCCGGTGACTTCTCCACCCTGAGCTTCGATGAACGCGTCGCGGTGGCGGAGGCCGTCGTGGACGAGGCAGCCGGGCGGGTGCCCATCGCGATGGGTGGCCAGACGACGAGTACGCACGAGCTCGTCCGGCTGGCCAGGGCTGCCGAACGGGTGGGGGCGGAGTACCTGCAGGTCTCGCCTCCGTTCTACTTCGGGCACACGGAGGGCGACTTCGAGGAGCACATCCGTGCCGCGTCCGATTCCGCCGATGTCGGACTCATCGTCTACAACACGTTCTGGACGAGCCTCGGCCTGTCCGGCGCCATGGTCGAACGCCTGGCCGAGATCCCCAACGTCGTCAGCCTCAAATGGTCGACGCCGGACAGCGGGGCCATGGAGTTCGAGCAGATCGTCAGCCGCTTCTCCGAGCGCTTTGCGATCATCGACAACCAGATGCGCTACGTCATCAGCCACATCCTGGGGGCCCGGGCGATCGAGATCCACGTCGGGAACTACTGGCCGCAATGGGCGGTCGGCCTGTGGCACATGCTCGAGCGCGGCGAGTACGCCGACGCACAGCGCGAGATGTCCCGTGTCGCCATGCCGTTCATGGTCCTCTGGTCGGAGATGGAGAGGTACACCAGCGGCGACGGCTACCTCGACAAGCTGTGCATGGAGCTCGTCGGTCTCGACTCGAGCCGCTCGCGGCCACCGACCCGCGACGTCCGGCCGTTGTACCGCGAGAAGGCCCGCCAGATGCTCCTGGACTGCGGCGTCCCGGGGGTCGTCGGCGGAGCCGTGGCCTGACGGGCGTCGCTCGCGCCGTCAGGCCCCTGGATCGATGCCCAGCAGCCTCGCTGCCGTATGGCCAAGGACCTGGGCCAGCTCCTCGACTGTCAGCAACCCGCATGTCTCGATCCAGCGCCGCGATTGGCGATAGGTGCAGAACCGGTTCTGGAACGGCATGTCCGTGCCCCACACGAGGTTTTGGGCCCCGACGTGCCTGAGCATCGCCTCCAGCGCCGGCCACACTTCGCGATACGGGTAGTCGAACCGGTCTCCAAGGCGGACCGGGAAGCTGACTTCGAGGTGGAGCCGCGGGTTCTGCCATGGCTCCCAGATGCGATCGGGCAGGGCGAGCCGGTCACCCTCGAGGAACGACCGATACGGAAAGCCATGGGTGACGCTCGCCGGCGTGTCCGGGTAGCGCTCCATCCAGCGCTTGAGCACCTCCAGCTCGGCCAGGAATGCCGCACCCGGATCCGCGAAACCCGGCGCGGAGCCCAGGGTGAAGAACACGGGAACGCCGAGGGTCGTGGCGGCCTCCCAGAACGGCCGGAACGGCCCATCGTCCCACGGCCCGCCGCCGGTGCGATAGCTGTACTCGGGGATGAACTTGATGGCATGCAGACCGTGGTTCCGGATCGCGGCATCCAGGTCCTGGATGACCCGGTCAGTCTCCCCCGCGATGGCGGCCTCATCGACCGGGGCCATCGAGTACAGCCGTCCGGGGTACCGACGGACGCAATCGGCGAGATAGCCGACATCGAGGCCCAGGGCACGGTCCACGTGCAACAGCGCCACGTCGACGCCCGCGTAGTCCATCTCCGCGATGCAGCTTCCGGGACCAAACGCGACATCGTGGAGGTTCGGCGGGTAGACCTGTTTGGTGTGGTCGTCGCCGTCCAGCGTCCAGGTCAGCCGATGGTGGGTCCGATCGATCCGGAAGTCGACCCCGGACGCGGCTCGCAACGGCTCGCTCGGGGTGGGATCCAGCAGACGGCCGGCGTCCGAGGGCGCTCGATCACGGGTCCGCCAGGCAGGCTGATGGTGGAGTGCGTGGAAGACCTGGACCTCATCCAGGTGCGCCGCAGCGCTGCGATGACCGGCCAGCGCATCCGGCGGGACGAAGCAGTAGACGTGCGAGTCAAGGATCACCGAACCGCAAGCTCCGGAAACTCCGCGCGCAGGGTGCGCTGGGCACCCTCGAACTCGGCCTCCGACACGGTCCGGTACGGCGAGAGCATCCGCAGTGGAAAGTCGTCCATCCCGGGCGCGAGTCGCTGGATCGTCTTGTCGTAGGCGCCATCGACCCGTCGGTCCGCCATCAGCGGCGCGAAGATGGCGGCATTGAGGCGCTCGAACCATGACCCGATCGCTGCCGCCTCCGGGTGGCGACCATCGCGGGCCGCAGCCAGGAGCGCCCAGGACTGGGCCGGCGCCAGGGTCCCGAACGTCCCGAGAAGCGCGACCTCGCCGAACAGGGACCCGTAGGCGATCGACTGTTCGGTCAGGAAGTGCATCAGTTCCGGCGCGTCCCGCACCACACCAGCCACGACGGAGAGGTCACCGGTCATCGTCTTTGTTGCGACGAGGTTTGGGACGCGCTCGACGATCTCCGCATACAGGGTGCCGCTGACCAGCCGGCCCGCCCGCGCCGTGTTGTAGTGCATGAAGCTCGAATCAGGGAAGGCACCACAAACCGTCTCGAAGTATGTGACGACCTCCGCATCGGTCAGCGGCCACCAGCTCGGCAGCGAGACCTGGAATGCGCGGAAGCCCAGGCGATGCGCCACGGCGAGACGTTCGAGGACGTTCGCTGTTGACAGACCGATGACGCCGATCATCGGCTGAGCATCCGTGCTGGACAGCTCGTCGGCGAAGACCTTCGCCACCAGGCGGAATCGGTCCGTGTCGACGGCGTACCCTTCGCCCGCGGTCCCGAACACGTACAGATGCCGGAAGCCGGCAGCCAGCGCCAGTCGGATGGCCCGTCGGAAGATCGGCTCGTCGAGGCGCTCCGCCTCGTCCCACGGGCAGACGATGCTGACCATGACGGTGCTCGGGTGGCGGGCCACGGCTCTCCTCCGGAAACCTCGTTCGGCGTTAGCGTTCGCTGGTCGCTCGTTGGTCGAAGGCGTCGCGCAGCCCGTCGCCCACGAAATTGATGGCCAGGACCATCAGCACGATCAGGCTCGCCGGTGGGATCCACTGCCAGGTGTAGCGCTCTAGGACCGTGACCGAGCGCGCCGTGTTGAGCATGTTCCCCCAGCTCGGGGTGGGAGGCTGCACCCCGAGGCCGAGGTACGAAAGGCTCGCCTCGAAGATGACCACGGTGGCGACGCCGAACGTCGCAAAGACCACGAGCGGGGCGACGATGTTGGGCAGGATGTGGGTAAGGATCATCCGCGCGTCGGACACGCCGACGACCCGGGCCGCCTCGATGAACGCCGACTCGCGGAGGGTCAGCACCTGACCGCGCACGATCCGCGCGCCGCGTGACCAGGTCACCGCACCGATCATCACCACCAGGGTGCCGATGCCGGGACCGACGAGGGCCGCGACGACCAGCAGGATCAGGATCACCGGGAAGCTCAGGACGATGTCCACGAAACGCATCAGGATGCTGTCGACGGCACCGCCCAGGTAGCCCGCGAGGACGCCGACCGCGGTACCGATCAGAGTCGCGATGGCGACCGAGACGAGCGCCACGAACAGCGAGATCCTGCCGCCGACCATGGTCCGCGCCAGGATGTCACGACCGAGCGCATCCGTGCCCAGTAGGAATCCATCGCCGGGCGGCTTGTTGGTGAAGCCGAGCTTGAGGTTCTGCTTGTTGGCCAGATCGGCGTCACCGAGGATGGCCAGCATGACGATAAAGACGATGATGACCAGCCCGATCAGGGCCAGCCGATGCCGCAGGAACCGCCGGATGGCCCGGCGCGATGGGGACTCGGAGCGCCCCGACTTCGCGATCGATGCGCCCGAAACTGCGAGATCCAACTCGGCCATCTCAGTTCAACCGGATTCGCGGGTCGGCGAAGGCATAGAGCACATCCGTCACCAGGTTGGCGATCAACACGAAGACGGACAGGACCATGGTGATGCCCATGATCAGAAAGTAGTCGCGCGAGATCACGCTGTCGACGGCGAGCTGGCCGAGCCCCGGCCAGCTGAAGACCTGTTCGGTGACGACGGCGCCTCCGATCATTTCCGGGATGTACAGGCCGATCAGCGTGATGACCGGGATCATCGCGTTGCGAAAGGCATGACGGCCGATCACGGTCCGTGGCGGCAGGCCCTTCGCCCGTGCGGTCGTCACGTAGTCGGCGTTGATCACTTCCAGCATCGAGGCTCGCGTGTAACGCATGAAGATGGCCGCGAACCCGAATCCCAGGATCGCGGACGGCAGCGCGAGGTGGCGTAGCAGGTCGATCAGGTCGAACGGCTGACCGGGTGTGACCATCCCCGCGATGGGCACGAGCCCGAGCTGGAGACCGATCAGCCAGAGGCCGCCGATCCCGAGCAGGAACGACGGCATCGAAACCCCGAGGAAGGTGATCCCGGTGAGGGTGAAATCGATCTTCGAGTACTGGCGGACGGCCGAGAGGACGCCCAAGGGCACGCCTACCAGGATCCCACCGACGAGCGCCGTGCCCATCAGCAGGAAGGAAGCCATGAAGGAGCGGGCGATCTCCGAAACGATCGGCTGGCCGCCGATCAGCCGATAGCCGAACTCGCCCTGGAGAACGCCTGACAGCCAGCGGACGTAGCGGACGGGAATCGGCTGATCCAGCCCGTACCTCTCGATGACGGCCTGGCGGATGAGCGGGTTGTTGGCCTGCTCCGGGCGGATCATCGCCGACGCGGCGTCGCCTGGGGCAAGGGCCACGAAGACGAAGACCAGCATCGTAATCCCGAGAAAGACGGGAACACTGATGAGCAGTCGGCGGATGATGAAGGTGGTCATGGTCCTCTGTGCACGGGTGTGACAAAGGGGAAGGGGGCGGAGGTTGTCGCCTCCGCCCCCTGGCTATCCGAGCCGTGTGACGGCTACGGGGTCTTGGTCCAGGTTTCGACGGCATCGTAGTACGAGCCGCCGCCCGCCGCGGGGATCAGGATCACGTTCTGGAGCTTGTTGCTGACGATGTGGTACCTGACGGTCTGCCACATGAACAGCCACGGGAGCTCGTCGTGCATGATCTGGCAGGCTTCCGCGTAGAGCGCGCCCTGCTTGTCCTTGTCGAACTCGGCGCCCGCGGCCTCGAGTGCGGTGTCCAGCGCAGGGATGTTGTAGCTGAAGCCCTTGAACCCGTTGCCACCGTTGGGGTATTTGGCCGACGAGTGGAAGTAGCTGAAGGCACGTTGCCCGGTCGGGCCGTTGGCCGCGCCGGCGAAGGCGATCTCGAATTCGCCATTGTCGTAATAGCGCGATGTCCACGCGGTGGGGTCCATCGGCTGGAGCTTGACGTTGACGCCGAGGTTGTCCTTCCAGTTGGTCTGGATGGCGGTCATGACATTGGCCGAGAGGGGATCGTTGTAGTACGTGTCGAACACGTACTCGGCCTTCATCGTGACCCCGGCTCCGTCGAGGAGCGCCTTGGCGGCGGCCGGATCGTAGGCCTGGGGCTGGACGTCACCGGTCAGGCTGGGCAGGCCGTACAGGCACGGAACGAGCTGTGCCGAGCCGCCATAGATGTTGTCGATGATCGCCTGCCGGTCGATGGCCATGAGCATGGCCTGTCGGACGTCCTTGTTCGCGAACTCAGGAAGCGTTGCCTGGTTGAACGAGATCTCGTTGTCCACCCCGGACGGTCCCTCGAAGATCGTCCCGGTCGTGCTCTCGCGCATGCGCGCGACCTCGTCGCCGGTGACGTAGGTGAAGTCGATCTCACCCGCCTCGAAGGCGAGCAGGGCTGTGGCCGGGTCCTTGAACTGACGACGGATGATGCCGTCAAGGATGGGGGCGCCGCGCCAGTAGTCGTCAAAGCGCTCGAGCTCGATGGACTGGCCCGGCGTGTACGTCTTCCACTTGAACGGCCCGACGCCGATGTTCTTGGTGGTCCACCAGTCGGTGGTCTTGTGCTCGGCGGTCGGGACCAGGCCGAGCGAATGCTTCGGCAGCATCCACGTCTCGGCGAACCCGTCGATCAGGTTGGCCGACGGAACGGTCGTCGTCAGCTCGATCGTGAGCGGATCGACGACCTTCACGCCGCTGACGGTCGTGGCGGTGCCTGCCTGGAACTCCGCAGAGCCGGCCAGCGGGTTCAGGGTTCCGGCGTTGGAACAGCCGTCACCCTTGGGATCGAGGCAGATCTCGATCGAGAACTGCACGTCGTCCGCCGTGAAGGGCTCGCCGTCATGCCACTTGACGCCGTCGCGGAGCTTGACGGTCCACGTCAGGCCGTCGGCGCTGGTGGTCCACGAGTCGGCGAGTTCCGGGGTGAGCGCGTCGTACGCGCCGTCCTTGACCGAGTAGGTCACGAGGCGGCCGTGGATCTTGCTCCACCAGTGGGCATCGCCACCGGCAGACAGGGGGTTGTTGGTGTCGACGTCAAGGCAGCATGGCCCGATCCAGGCCGCGGTCAGGATGCCGCCGGTCGCGGGCTCACTGGGCGGAGCACTTGCAGGGGCAGGAGCGCTGGCAGGAACGCTGGCCGGCGCGCTGGCGGGCGGCGATGCGGTAGTACCGGTGCATGCCGAGAGCACTATGAGCACGGTCAGCAGGATGCCGACACGTGGATGCGATGAACCTCGGATGGCCACGTGGCCCCTCCTCCAGCTTCTTGTGCGATCAACGATCGGCAGGCAGCGCCGCCGGCGTCGCAACCAAGATAGTAACACCGGGCACAAGTTGAACCGTGGCTACAACCGCACGGTCAGCGACGCCGGACGACGCCACCGATCACGGCCGCGGCGAACAAGCCTCAACCAGGGAGCTCGGAGGCGTCAAATCGGTCGGATGAGCCCGTCGGTCGCCAACCGAGGACCTCCTTGGCGGGATTGGTGTCACGCCAGCGCGTCCGGTTCTCCGAGATGGCGTCGAAGATGCCGAACCTGACCGTGCTCGGCGCCGACAGACAGCGATCGATCATCTGCACGGCATCCGCCTGGGCAAGGAACCCCGGGAAGTGGCGGATGAGGGCCGGCCGGTCCGAGGCGAGCACCGCGCCGAGGCGGATGACCAGCACGCTCATCGGCGTGGTATCGGAAAACCAGCGGGCCGCGGCCTCGCCGAACAGCTTGGCGACGCCATACGGGCTGTCCGGTCGAGGCGGTGTCGTGTGGTCCAGCATGTCCCACGCAGGGACGTTCTCTTCGCCCGCCGCCAACCTACCGTAGGGAAGGTCGGGGTCCCACTCCCAGCCGCACATCGTGCTGCCGGTGCTCATGAACACGACCCGCCGCACCCCGGCGTCCGCGGCGGCCCGAAACACGTTGATCGCGCCTCCGGCCGTCACCTGGAAGTGATCGTCCCAGTCGTCGGCGTTCTTTGTTTCGCCGGCGAGGTGGAGGACCATGTCCATGCCGTGGACCGCTCGGCGCACGGCCCCGAGATCGGTGACCGACGCCTCCGTGTACGGGATGCCGGCGACCGCGTGTCGACTCATGCCACTGAACGTGTAGCGGTCGGCCAGTTCGCGGAGCACGAGCCCGCCGATCAGGCCACTCGCACCGGTGATCAGGACGCTGGGCTTCGTCATCGCATGGTCCTCCGCTCGACGCCAGGCATGGTGGGGCCACTACTCTATCGGCCGAGTCGGAGCGGCGCGAGCAGGAGACATGATGGGTACCAGGCAGATCTTCCTCGCGGCCCGCATCGCGACGCCGGCCGTTGACGGATGGCTACGTGATCGCGCGATCATCGTGGTCGACGGCCACATCGAAGCGGTCGTGGCCCGTGACACCCTGCCGACCGATGTCGCCTCGACCCACGATGTCCACGATCTGGGCGATGTCTTCCTGTTGCCGGGCTTCGTCGAGACCCACATCCACATGCATTTCGCGGCGTCACTCGACTACCGCGACATCGCCCGGCCAGAGCCGGTCGAGCGGATGCTCATCCGGGCCACCGCGAACATGCGCCGCCTTTTGCTGTCCGGCGCCACCACGGCCCGCGACACGGGCAGCCGTGACGAGGTCGCGCTGGCCGTCCGGTCGGCGCTGCAGGACGGCGTGATCCCGGGTCCCCGGTTGCTGGTCGCGGGAGCGCCGATCACGACCACGGCCGGCCATTACTGGTTCCTGGGTGCGCAGGCTGACACCACAGACGAGGTCATCCGGCAGGTCCGCGAGCGCCGCAGGCTCGGCGTCGATTGCGTGAAGATCATGGCCTCCGGCGGCGGGTACACGCCGACCTCCAATCCTCGGTCGCAGCAGTACGGCCTGGAGACGATGCGTGCCGCGGTCAGGGAGGCGCACCGCCTGGGGCTGCCGGTCCTCGCCCATTCGCTGACCGGCGCGAGCAACCGGATCTGCGCCGAGGCCGGGGTTGATACGGTCATCCACGGTGGCGTGTGGTGGACGGAGCACCCCATCCGCGACCAGGCGTACGCTTACGACCCGGCGGTCGCCGACCTCCTGGCCGCGAACGGGACGTGGGTGGACCCCACCATCGGCGAACTGGAACTCCATCGGGAGCACCACGACGCCGGCCGGCCGGACAAGCCCGAGTTCGAGCACTGGGCCCTGCCCGATGTGCCGAGCGAGCTCGAGCCGCGGCTCGGATTCATGCGCGACATGGCGGAGCGCGGCGTGCGCTTCATCGGAGGCATGGGCATGGGGATGCCCATCGTGACGTTCGATTCGGTCGCGTGCAGCGCGCAGGTCTACGCGCGACTGCTCGGCTTTGAGCCGTGGCAGGCGATCCGAACGATCACGCTGGACGCGGCGGCGGCGCTTGGGCTGGGCGCCGTGGCCGGGGCCATCCGAGCGGGCCTGGCCGCGGACCTCGTGGCCATGGACGGTGACCCGATCGCGGATCTCGGCGCCTTGCGCACCGTTCGCCACGTGGTCCAGGCGGGACGTCTGATCGTGTGCGACGGTCGCACCCTGGTCTGAGCGGCTCGCCGCCGGGGGGGCTCGATCCATTGTTGGCCCCGCGTCCCTCGATGCCGCGAGGGCCCTGTCCCGGCGGGCCCGTTGGTCGGATCGGGGGCACGTGGTCGAAGTTTCGATCATCCGACGAAGGAGCGCGTCCTTGACCGGGCCGATTCGGCACCTTGGCCGCTGATCGGTCGACCGATCACCAATCGACCAAGGAAGGGCCGCCGACCGGCGTCGCGTTCGTCGCTTGGTCGATCCGTAGACCAGGCGAGGTGCCCAGGTCAGGTCCCGAGCTCGTGGAAGGCTGTCACGATCTCGGCGACGCCGGCGGGGTCCAGGTT
>JANOIS010000017.1:0-8862 GCA_031407755.1 Chloroflexota bacterium
AGTTCGGGCAGGACGGCCTCCATATCGCCCGCGTGCAGAACGACCTCGTAGTGCTCCGTCTTGAACCGGTTGGCCATCATCTCCGCCCCCCGCCGCTCATCGAACCCGAGTTCCAGGCCGGATGCGGAGCTGAGATCAAAGCCGCCGGTGAAGGTGCGCAGTCTCGGGAGATGCCGACCGGCGACAGCCGTGATCGAACCCGAATCCAGACCGCCGGACAGGTACGACCCGACCGGGACATCGCTGATGGTCTGGCGCACGACGGCCTGGACGAAGAGCCGATGCAGTTCCTCCGCAGCCTCCTCCGGTCCGATCTGGAGCGGCTCCAGGTGGAATGGGTAGTCCCACCACGTCCGCACGTGTGGGTAGTCCCCCGGCGTCGCTTCGATCGTCAGCAGCGACCCAGGCTGGAGGAGCCGGATCCCCTCGAACAGGGTCAGGTCGGAGAAGATGTTCTGGAAGCTGAAATATTCGTTGAGGGCCGGATACGAGACGTCGCGCGAGACGTCGCCGTGGGCGAGGATCGACTTGATCTCCGAACCGAAGACCAGCTTGCCGTCGGTGAATGTCCAGTACAGCGGCTTGACCCCATACCGATCGCGGGCGAGGAGGAGACGCTGGCGCGGGCGATCGAACAGGGCGAACGCGAACATCCCGTTCAGCCGAAGGACAGCGTCATCGCCCCACTCCTCGTAGCCGTGGACGATGACCTCGCTGTCGGTCTGCGAGTGGAACTGATGCCCGAGGGCTTCGAGTTCAAGGCGCAGCTGCTGGAAGTTGTAGATCTCGCAGCTCTAGCTCAGGATGACGCTCGCATCCTCGTTCGACATCGGCTGGCGCCCCGCCTCGGACAGGTCGATGATCGCCAGCCGACGGTGTCCCAGACCCACCGGCCCGTACGTGTAGTGGCCGTCGCCATCTGGACCGCGATGCTCCACACAGTCCGTCATCCGCTTGAGGGACGCCACGGCCACCGGTGCACCCGTCGTATCGAAGACGCCTGCGATCCCACACATCGTTTCAGGACTCCTATCCGGCTGAAGTAGGCGAGTCGCCGCCGGCGGTACGCGGACCGATCGCCGTGCGAAGGTACTCGGGTTGAACAAGTCCCAGTCGAAAGAATAGGGCGAGTGCGACGACGACCGCTCCCGCCTCCGCCAGGAGTTCGGCCAGGCCCATCCCCGCAAACGGTCGGGTCAGGAGGAACAGGCCGATCGTGACGCCGACTCCGATGCCGATCGGGGTCCATCGATGTGGAACGTAGTAGGTCCGCTGGCTCATGACCATATTCGCGCCAAATGCTGCCGATGCCCCGATCAACGTGGCGAGTGCGGCACCCGCGATTCCGAGGATCGGGATCAGGACAACGTTCAGGATCACGTTGAGTACCGCCTGAGCGACGTTGAGCAGCGCGATGCTGCCGGTTCGCTTTCGGATCGCGAGACCGGGCGCAAACACGTACATCCCAGCGATAAGGACGGCTGGCGCGAGAAGGGGCACGACATCGGCCCCGCCGTAGAACGGCGGTGTCGCGAAGATCGATACCAATTCGTCGGCATACACCGCCAGTCCCAGGCAGAAGATCAGCGCGAACGCGGCGAAGAGTCGGAAGAGGCCGGCCAACTCTGCCGGAGTCTCAGGCTCGCGGTAATGCTGGTAGACGAGTGGTGTCAGAGCTGTCTGGAAGGCCACCATCACAAGGGAGGTGATCGACGCGATCCGGAAACCGATCCCGAATATCCCCACATCGGCGACGGTCATGAACTGGGCGACCGCAAGACGGTCCACATACAACGTCACGAAGACGGCGATGCCGGATGGCACCAGGGGGGTGGAGAACCGCAGCATCTCGACAAGGCGGCGCGTGTCGAACATGAGTCCATAGGTGCCTGCAAGCCGGCCAAGACCGAGCGCCAATCCGAGCGCCATGCCGACTGACTGGCCTGCCAATACGCCGAGAACGCCCCAGCGTGCGACCACGACGAATAGCACCGAGAATCCGATCGAGCCGACGGTCGCCAGAATGCTGATGACCGCATATCCGCGCGGATCGACCTTCCATCTGAGCTGGTTCTGGATGAGATAGAACATACCCGTGCACCAGATCCAGAGTCCGGCCGCGTTCATCAGTTCAGGATGTGACGCCCCGACGACGAGCCGACTCAGGGGCTCCGCCGCAACAAATGCGACGACCACGAACAGACTGTATGCACCGACCGAGAACCACAGGGAAGTCGAGGCGTACGCCTTCCGATCCAGATCTGTCTCTGCATCGACGAAATGGCGTGCGAGGCCCTGTGATACCTCCAGCGCGATCGTCAGATTGATCAGGCCGGCGAACGCCGTGATCAGATCGAGGCGCCCGTAATCAGTCGGATCCAGGATCCTCGTGAAGATCGGGACTAGCAGAACGGACGCGGCCCGAGAGACGATTGCAGCCGCCCCGTACTGGACCGAGTGCAGCAGCGCCTCACGGAGCATGTTCGTCCGCTTCACGGCGATGCATTCCGCCAGTCCGACGGGCGATGCCGAGGCCGACCGGTCGGCCCGTCGGCGCGGTCGAGGACCGAGATCACCCCGCCGCTAGTGGACGAGACGCGGCCTCGTCCTGCTTGCGCCACTCGACGACGGAACGGAGGCCATCCTCGAGCGACGTCGTGGCCCGGAATCCGAGCAGCCGCTCTGCCTTCTCAGTGCTTCCGACCCGGTGCGTCACGAACATCTGCTCCTGCGGCCGATAATCCGGGACAAGGTCCGACCCAGTGATCTCGAGCAGAAGATCGACCAGCTCCTTGATCGTGGTCTTCACGCCGATCCCGATATTGAAGAACTCGTCCGTCGCGTCCGCCTGAAGGGCGAGGATGTTTCCACGGGCGACATCGTCAACGTGGACGAAGTCGTAGGCCTGAGATCCGTCGCCGAAGATGATCGGCGGGAGCCCTTGATCGATCCGATCGAGCACCTTCATGATCACGCTCACGTAGGTGCCTTGGTAGTCCATCCGGGGACCATAGATGTTCATGTATCGCAGGCCGACATAGTCCAGTTTGTGCTGTTCGTAGAAGGCCCGGAAGAACTGCTCCCCGGCGATCTTCGTTGCGCCGTACATCGTCCGGTTGTTGAACGGGTGCTCCTCAGTCATCGGGGTGAAGGCAGCATCACCGTAGACGGACGCGGAGGACGAGTAGACGACCTTCTTGACGCCGGCCTCCTTGGCGGTCTCGATGACGTTGAAGGTGCCGACGACATTGACCTCCAGCGCGCTCCGAGGCTGGTGCACGCACTCATAGAGCCAGAGCGCTGCGAGGTGGAAGACATAGTCCGTCCCGGCCATCTCGCGCCTGAGGAGGTCGAGGTCCGTGATGCTCCCCTCCACGACCCTGACGCGCGGATCCTTCACCGCCTCGGCAAGGTTCGCCCGCGTTCCACGGACGAAGTCATCAAGAACGATGATCTCGCGGGCACCCGAGGCCGTAAGCTGGTCCACGATGTGCGAGCCGAGGAATCCGGCGCCGCCGATCACGAGAATCCGGTTTCCGTCGATCTGGAACAATCGTTCCTCCAACGCGTCGATACATGAGGACACGTGCACCGGATGGATGAGAAGCTTGGACTCCTGAGCCCGCGCCGCCGGTCGCCCCGCATCTTTCTCGGCCCCGTCGAGATCGCAGGTTACTACACGGCACTCGAGCGGGGGTTTCGGAGCATCGGGATAGCCGCCACGGCTGTAGATATCAGCGACCACCCGTTCCGCTACCAGAGTTCCCGCAAGATTCCCTTGGCGGCCAAGCCGCTGGCATGCGTGCGGCGTATACAGGCCCAGCATGGCCGAGCCAGCGTCGTATGGAGCCTGATCGGGATCATCGCAATGCTGCCACTCCTCGCGTGGTCGCTATGGCGGTTTGATGTCTTCATTTTTGGATACGGGAGGTCGTTCTTCTCACTGCGCGAACTCCCGCTCCTGAGACTCCTTGGGAAGCGGATCGTGTTCGTGCTTCACGGAACGGATGCGCGCCCGCCGTACATGGACGGCGCGGACATGGCCGCTTCGGCCCACCGTTCGATCTCGGACTGCGCGGCTCTCACGGCGCTGAAGAAGAAGAAGATCCGGCGCATCGAGCAGCACGCAGATGTCGTGCTCTGCCATCCGCTCTACTCGCATTTCCTTGAACGACCCTACGTCCGTGCCTTATCGATCGGCATGCCGTTGCTCGTTATACCCGCTGATGTCCGGCCTTCCGAAAGCGATGAGCGACCGGTTCGAGTGCTCCATTCACCGTCGCATCAGCAGGCGAAGGGCACCCAGCGGATACGTGACGTGATTGACGAACTGATCGCCGAGGGGTTGCCGATCGACTTTGTCGAGGTCAGCGGAATGCCCCATGCGGATGTGCGCCGCGAGCTCGAGCTCGCGGACTTTGTCGTAGACCAACTCTACTCAGACACCGCGATGGCCGGGTTCGCTAACGAGGCGGCAAGCTTCGGCCGCCCGGCCGTGGTGGGGAGTCTTGGGTGGGAGGAGATCGAGCGCACCTTACCCCCTGAGGAGATCGGCCCGGTCCGGGCATGTCATCCCGACGACATCACAGAGGCGATCCGCGAGCTGGTGACAGAACATCAGGCGCGGCGCGAACTAGGCGATCGCGCGCGTCGTCACGTCATGCTTCGATCCGACCCGTCGATCGTGGCAGAGAGATTCCTGCGGGTCCTCACCGACGGACCGGCGGCGGAGTGGGTATCAGATCCTTCGGACACTCGATATCTGTTTGGGTCAGGCCTGCCTTCCGAGCGAGTGCGGGCGATCGTCCGCGACCTTGTCCGCGAGCACGGACCTGGATCGCTCCAGCTGGGGGACAAACCCGAACTCGAGTCGTCCATGATCGAATGGGCGACGTCGATGTCTCGGTCGGAACTGGAGCGTTGACAACGGGGCTGCAAGGACTCGGCCCGGACGCGTATAGCGGTTTCGTCGAATCAGAATATGCCTCTCTGCTTGACATGGCAGCACGTTCGTACCGGTTCGAGGCGTTCGGCACGACAGAGGCCGGCCCACACCTGCTCTGGCGTCACGACATCGACATGTCACCGCATCGGGCGTTACGACTGGCGCAAATCGAGGCGGCACGAGGCCTGCGGGCGACGTACTTCGTCCACCTCCACAGCTCGTTTTACAGCGTCTTCGAGCGTGCCGTTCTCGAAAGGTTACGACGGATCGCGGGTCTTGGGCATGAGATCGGGCTGCATTTCGATGCAGGCTTCTACGGAGAGGCGATGAGTGCGCGAGATCTCATAAGAGGACTGACGCGGGAGCGGGACATCCTGGAAGGCTTGGTCGGCGCGAGGACCGGCGCGTTCTCGTTCCACAACCCGGAACGTGATGGCGTGCTCGGGTTCGATGACGACACATACGCCGGCATGGCAAACGCGTACGCGCAGAACCTTCGGTCACGATATGCCTACGTCTCAGACTCGAACGGCTACTGGCGCTTCCGTACGCTTGAGCAAGTGCTCGGTGACGGTCTCGATCGCCTTCAGGTGCTAACTCACCCAGAATGGTGGACGCCGACGCCCATGAGCCCACACCGTCGGGTTGCCCGGTGCATCAGGGGTCGTTCTCGAGCTGTGTCTCGCGAATACGATTCAGTTCTGGCTGCGCAAGGCAGGCTGAACCTCGGCAAACCGGAGACGAAACTGGAGATCGATGTTTAGAAGGTGAGCAATTCGCGATGAAAACGAACTGCCGAGGAGATTCTGGGTGCCCTTCGCCGCTTCAAGCGAAGGCGAATGACGGCAAAGGAGAGGGCGAATGACAACTGCCACCGAAATCATTGCTCACCTTCTGAACATCGACGAAACCGCCGTCGTGATGCCAAGTGACATTGAGCGGGCGGATATCGAAGTCACCGGAGTGGCCACGGATCAGTCGGCGGGCCGAGGAGATCTCGCCTGGATCTCGCCGCGTAATGCCGAGCGCTTTCCTGAGAGGATTGAGGGATTTGCGGGATCCGTCCTGATCGGACCTTTGCTGGCCTCGCCGCCGGCCTCCAGGCCAATGCGAATGTACGTAGGATCCAGCGATCCGAAGGGTGCCTTCACCCGGCTCGTGGATGCCTTCTTCTCAGGGCTCTCGACAACGAGCTGGCCGGCATCTGACCCAAAATCCATCTCGGCGGACGCAAAGATCGGCATCCGCGCCTCGATTGCCGCGGGCGCCGTCATCGGGTCCAACGTCACTATCGGTGACGACGTCGTGATCGGCCCCAATACGTGTATCGCGAACGCATGGATCGCCGACGGCGTCATGATCGGAGCGAACTGCTCCATCGGTCTTCCCGGATTCGGTTACTCACGAGGGCCTACCGGGGACTTCGCGAGGTTTCCCCACCTCGGGCGGGTCGTGATCCGGGCAGGGGTCGAGGTAGGAAGCAACACGTGCATCGACCGCGGGTCGCTCGGCGACACGGTCATAGGCGAGGGCTGCAAGGTCGATAACCTCGCCCACATCGCCCACAACGTCGTCCTTGGTAGGAATGTCATGGTGATCGCCAATGCGATGATCGGAGGAAGCACGAGGATCGGAGACAACGCTTGGGTTGCGCCGAGCGCGTCGGTCATCGACGCGGTCACCATCGGCGAAGGCGCCGTGTTGGGATTGGGCGCGGTGGTCCTCAAGACCGTGCCCGCTGGCAAAGTCATGGTTGGCAACCCAGCACGTCCCCTTGAGCGCAGGCCTGCGAATTCGACGGTCCAACCCCCGTCCACCGCAGACACCAGCGGCAGCAGATCTGCCCTCTAGCCGTCGCGATATCATCTACGTGGACGATGCCGAGCCCAGCTTGGGTAATTCGAGCTATTTGAAGATCGCGAACGCTTCAGCCGAGTTGAAGGGCATGTGGGCTGGAACCTAGACAATCCGGGCGGTCACGCTGCGAAGGTTAGCGGACCCTCGAGACGTCCCATCCGATGCATCCGCCGATGCGACTTGAAGTCTCGACCGTCGAGTACGTGGCGGACCGGCAGTTCTGGAGGGCTTGGCGCATCCGACCACCTCACGGCTCCGGCCGGGTATCCGATGGGCTGACCTACTCCACATCAGACCCTTCGCGGTATCCTTCCGGTGATGACACCCAGTCGGATCGAGATTGCGGACCAGTGACTCGACGCACCCTCACCACCGAGACCACCGGCCAGCACGGCTCCTATCCTGGTGAGCTGCTGCTGTCCAAGGGCTACGACGCCCATCGCCTGATCCGCCGCTCGAGTTCCTTCTCGACCGGGCGCATCGACTCCCGAGACCCGCACCAGGCCAACTTGCCGCTGCCTCTCCACTACCGCGACTTGACCGGCTCAACGTCGCTCATCAACTCGCTCAGCCGGATCAAGCCGGATGAGGTCTACAACACGGGCGCGCAGAACCACGTCAAGGTGAGCTATGACTTGCCCGAGTCCACGGCAGACACGGGCGAGACGGGCGCCCTCCGGCTGCTCGAGGCGATCTGGCACGCTGACCGGCCCACCCGCTACTGCCGGGCCGGAAGGAGTGAGATGGTCGCGGAACCGGCAGGTTCAGGATCCGCGGGATGACGGCGAAATCCTTCTGGATGGACCGCCGGGTCATGGTGACCGGCGGTGGTGGATTCCTGGGCAAGGCCGTCGTCAGACGGCTGGAGGCCGCTGGGGCCGCCGACATCTTTGTGCCGCGGAGTCGGGATTACGACCTCCGCACACCCGACGGGATCCAGCGCGCCCTTGCCGATGGTCGACCGGACCTCGTCATCCACCTGGCGGCGGTCGTTGGCGGGATCGGCGCCAATCGTGAGAACCCCGGTCGCTTCTTCTACGAGAACGCGATCATGGGGATCGAGCTCATGGAGCAGGCCCGACGGGCTGGCGTCGACAAGTTCGTCCAGATCGGGACGGTCTGCTCCTACCCGAAGTTCACCCCGGTCCCCTTTCATGAGACCGACCTCTGGAACGGCTACCCGGAGGAAACGAATGCGCCCTACGGGCTTGCCAAGAAGATGCTTCTCGTGCAGGGCCAGGCGTACCGACAGCAATACGGCTTCGACGTCATCCACCTGGTCCCCGTGAACCTGTACGGCCCCGGCGACAACTTCGATCCGGCATCGTCGCATGTCATCCCGGCGCTCATCAAGAAATGCGTCGACGCGCGGGAGGCTGGCGCCGACCATATCGATGTCTGGGGCACAGGATCCGCGTCTCGCGAGTTCCTGTACGTGGATGACGCCGCGGAGGGGATCGTCCTGGCAGCCGAGCGGTACGACGGGGCGGACCCCGTGAACCTTGGCGTTGGACACGAGATCACGATCCGCGAACTGGTCGAGCTCATCGTCCGCCTGACACGGTTCGAGGGCGAGATCCGCTGGGACTCGTCCAAGCCGGACGGGCAGCCGCGCCGTGCGCTCGATACGAGTCGAGCCAGGGAGGGGTTCGGGTTCGCTGCCGGGACATCGTTCGAGGACGGCCTCCGACGCACCGTCGCGTGGTATCAGGGAAGCCTCGGCGAGTGACCGACTCGGGTCGCGCGCTAGCATAAGCACCGATGAAACAACGATTCGCGCTTTCACCGCGTCCAGACCTCGCACCACTAATTGCACGGCTCGCGGCACATCATGGTCTAGCAAACGTGGTCAACGCCGGGGCTTGGTGGCCGCCCGAGCTTGAACCGCCTTATCCAAATCTCAGGGTATTCGCAGGCATCTCACGTGGCCCATCACGCCTTGATCCAACACGGACCGCGATCGTTCTGGACGCCGTAGGGACATCCGCAGAAGAATTCGAGCAGAGACTGGACGCACTTGGTCTACTCGTGGACCAAGTTCCGCTGATGGTCGTGGCGAC
>JANOIS010000023.1:0-3618 GCA_031407755.1 Chloroflexota bacterium
TGGTCAGTCCTCGCCTTCGCGGCGCTGGGCGACGGCGACAAGGCGGGCGAGCTGTTCTCCATCCTGAACCCCATCAACCATGCCAGCACCCGGGCCGGGGTCCAGCGCTACAAGGTGGAGCCGTACGTCATGGCGGCCGACGTCTACGCCGAACCGCCGCACGTCGGCCGCGGCGGTTGGACCTGGTACACGGGGTCGGCAGGCTGGATGTATCAGGCCGGCCTCGAATGGATCCTGGGGTTCCGTCTGCGCGGAACCACGCTTCTGCTCGATCCCTGCATCCCCCGCGCCTGGCCGGGCTACGAGATCGACTTTCGCTATCACTCCGCCCGATACGAGATCGTCGTGGAGAACCCGCAGGGGGTCAGTCGCGGGGTGGCATCGTCGGAACTCGACGGAGTGGCGCTGCCGGGCGGCGGCGCCGCGATCCCGCTCGTCGACGACGGAGCCACCCACCGGGTGCGAGTCGTTCTCGGCTAGGCTAGTTGCGCGATCATCATCGAGGGTCGCGACGTTCATGCCGCGCCATCGGTGGTCGTACCGTCGCGGGCAGCCAGCCCTACCCGCTGACCGTGATGGCCGCCTTCATGCCACCGCCGTAGTGACCGGCAACGTGGCAGCCGGCGAGCGTTTCGCCCGGCTGGGCGAAGGTGTAGGTCAGTTCCTTCGTCTCGCCGGGCTTCACCGCGATCCCCTCGGGCTCGTCGTGGGGCATCCCGCCTGCCATCATCACTTGTTCGTGCTCGCCCTGAGCCGTCTCGTCGCCAAGATAGAACTCGTGGTCAGCGGACCCCGAATTCGTCACGACGAAGGTGACCGGAACACCCATCGGCACCGTCATCGATGTGGGCTCCATCCGCAAGGTGTCGAGGAGCTTCACCTCGATCCGAGTGACGGCAGCGGAAATGAGCGGAGTATCTGAAGCGGCGTTCGGCGCCATCGACGGTGAGACGGTCGTGGCGCTGCCGCTGGTCGAGCATCAGCGACGAGCAGGGCTGCCGCCGCCAGAATCAGTAGATGAGATCGACGCATGACGATTTCCCTTCGATCGGTCAGAGGGGACGAGGGACGATGAGGTTGGTTGGCGACCGCCGAACGGAAGGCGCCGGCAGCCGAAACCGCCGGAGCCGCAGGGCGTTCGAGACGACGGTGACCGAGGACAGCGCCATGGCGGCCGCAGCGAGGATGGGGTCGAGCAGGATCCCGGTGACGGGATAGAGCGCACCCATGGCGACCGGGATGAGGATGACGTTGTAGGCGAATGCCCAGAACAGGTTCTCCCGGATATTCCGCATCGTCGCGCGCGACAGCGCGAAGGCGGTGACGAGGCCCCGAAGGTCACCGGACATGAGGGTGACGCCCGCCGATTCCATCGCGACATCCGTGCCGGTGCCCATCGCCACCCCGACGTCGGCCGACGCGAGGGCCGGCGCGTCGTTGATCCCGTCGCCAACCATGGCGACGCGCTTGCCCTCGGCCTGGAGGGCCTTGACCGCGGCAGCCTTGCCATCGGGTCGCACATCGGCGAGGACCCGGTCGATCTCGACCGAGCCGGCGATGGCCTCGGCGGTGCGGCGGTTGTCGCCGGTAAGCATCACGACGGTCAACCCGAGCCGATGGAGCTCCGCGACGGCCTCGACCGATCCTGCCTTGAGGGTATCGGCGATCGCGATCACCGCGACGGCGCGACCATCGAGGGCGACGAACACGGGAGTCTTGCCATCCGCCGCCAGGGCCTCGGCTGACTGAGCGAGTGACCCCACATCGGCGCCGGCGCCCTCGAGGAAGCCCGCTCGGCCGACCAGGACGATCAAGCCATCGACGACCGCCCGAATACCGCCGCCGGCTGTCGCCTCGAAGTCGGTTGCCACGGCGATCGGGAGGGCAAGCGCCTCGGCCTCGCGAACGATCGCGTCCGCCAACGGATGCTCGGAGCCGCGCTCAGCCGCCGCGACGAGCCCGAGGATCGTCGCCTCGCTTGGAGCGCCGTCAACGCGGGCGATGTCAGTGACCCGTGGCTTGCCCTCGGTGAGGGTGCCGGTCTTGTCGAGCACGATCACCCGCACGGACTCGAGTCGCTCGAGCGCCTCGGCATTCCGGAACAGGACGCCCGCCTCGGCGCCCTTGCCCGTCCCGACCATGATCGAGGTTGGCGTGGCGAGGCCGAGTGCGCAGGGGCAGGCGATGATCAGGACCGCGACCGTATTGAGCAGCGCCAGGTTGAAGGCTGGCGCCGGGCCGGCGACGAACCACACGATAAAGGTGAGGGCGGCGAGCCCGAGCACGGCCGGAACGAAGTAGCCGGTGACGACATCCGCGAGCCGCTGGATGGGGGCGCGCGAGCCCTGTGCCTCGGACACCAGCCGGACGATCCTGGCCAGCACGGTGTCGGCACCGACCCGCGTCGCCCGGAAGGTCAGCGTGCCCGTCGTGTTGAGCGTCGCGCCGATGACGAGGTCATCGGCGTGCTTCGAGATCGGCAGGCTCTCGCCGGTGACCATGCTCTCATCGACGCCTGATGCGCCGTCGGTCACGACTCCGTCAACGGCGATGGTTTCGCCCGGTCGTACCCGAACGTGGTCGCCGACCCGGACCTCGCCGATCGGCAGGTCGACCTCGGCCCCGTCGCGGACGATCCGGGCCGTACGAGGCTGCAGGCCGATCAGGTGTCGAATGGCGTCCGAGGTGTGCACCCGTGCGCGCGCCTCCAGAAACCGCCCAAGGAGGATCAGCGTGATGATCGCGGCCGCCGTGTCGAAGTACAGCGGCAGTCCGCCCTCGCCCATCCCGATGCCGGCAGCATGGAAGAACGACGGGAAGACGATCGTCGCCAATGAGTAGCCGTAGGCGGCCGAGGTCCCGACGGCGATAAGCGTGTTCATGTCGGCCGTCCGGTGGCGCAGCGCCTTCCACGCGCCCAGGTAAAAGGGCCAGCCGGCCCAGAACTGTACGGGCGTCGCCAGGGCAAGCTGGAACAGCGGGTCGGTGAGGAAGGCCGGCAGTCCGGTCGCCACGGTCATCCGAGCGAGGCCGGCCAGGAGAGGGAGCGTCAGCAGAGTCGCGACGATCAGCCGTCGACGAAGCGAGGCGAGATGACGAGCAGCCGCGGCATCGCGCTCCGTCCGCGCCGCCGCGACCTCGGAGACCGCGGCCTCGTGGTCGGCGCTGGCCGACTGCTCAAGACGGGCGACGTAGCCGGCGGCGTCGACGGCGGCAGCGAGATCCGGCAATGACACGACACGCGGATCGAAGCGTACTGTCGCGGACTCCGAGGCAAGGTTCACGTTGGCGTCCTCGACGCCGTCGACCTTGCGAAGGAACCGGGTTATGCGGTTCACACACGAGGCGCAGGTCATTCCCTCTACAGGAAACGAGACCATCTCGATCGTCGGCAGTGGCTCAGTCATGGGCGGTTCATATACTCCTGGGGAGTATGATAGCCGAGCGCGCGCGAGGTGTCACGTCCTGCCGAAAGGGGCCGTTCGGCACGGTCCGGCATCGATCGGTCTGGCCTAGTCTCGCGGTATGTTGATAGCTGTATGAGCGCCACCGCCGGTCGGCGCCCAAGAGGAGACTGAACCTATGCCCACCACGCTTCGCCGGTTCGGGGCCGTCACG
>JANOIS010000025.1:0-1794 GCA_031407755.1 Chloroflexota bacterium
GACTGGGGTACCGCGGGCCTCGGCGTGGTGGCGGCGGTCTTGCTGGGAGTAGGGCCGCTCGTCGTCTTCGCGCAGGGTGTCTTCATCAACGGTCCCGACGCGCCGGCGTCCATCGCGGCGTTCTATGCGGACAGGGGGCGCTCGATGCTGACCCTTCTCGCGGAGCCGACGGCGATGGCCGGGCTGATCGCGTTCGTGTGGTTCGTCGGCCGGCTACGCGAGCGGCTCCCTCAGGCTGCTGGGTCCACCGGCTCGCTGGTCTCGATGGGCGCGGGCCTGTTCGCGGCGCTGTATTTCGTGTCGGTGGTCGCCCAGACGACGATCGCCGGCACGTCTTCGTTCGCGCCCTCGTTCACGGTGGATCCGAACCTCGCGATGGTGTTCATCCACACGGCATACGTCCTGATGGCTGGTGCGATGCTCGGTGCGGCAGTCATGGCACTGGCAGTCGCCCGAGCGGTGCGCGGCGATCAGGGCGTTCCGCGGAGGCTACGCCCGGCGAGCGTGGTCGTCGCCGTGCTGAGCCTGGCGTCGATCTTCCTCGCCATTATTCCGCTCCTCGTCTTCCTCATCTGGATCGCGGCGCTGGGCATCATCGTTTCCGCTCAGTCAGGCCGTCCCGCGGTGCACGCTCACGAGGTGTCATAGCCGAGGCACGGGTCGGTCATCGATTCGCTTCTCGAAGGCTCGGCCTGTGTCGGAGGAGCCGCAGCTGAACCGTCGCTTGGCCGCGGTCGCGTCCGCCAGGCGGCGGCCGGTGCTCTCGGACCCGAGAAGGAACCGGAGTTGGCGGCACCCGAGGTCGCGTTCGACCCAGGCTCGTGTCTCCAGCCCGAGAGCATCGGCGGCAGTCCTGCAAGCACTGCACATTGGTCGCGACCCCGGCGACCCCGGCGACCCCGGCGACTCCGATTGCGCCCGGTTTTTCGCATACAACGCTGGTGACTGCTCGTATCCGCCTGGCAAACGGCCTGATCAGCCCTGGAAAACGGCCTATACGACGAACAGTGCTGGTAGAGACCAGGAGTGACCGTCAGGACCCTTGACCGGCGCGTAGTAGTGCTGTGGCTGTTGCTTGCCTAATCTGGGAGGCGATCGCGTCCGGACGGCAGACGGGGCGGGCGGACCACCACCCGCTAGTCGTTGTCGTTGCCCTTGCCCTTGCCGCCGCCCCTGCCCTTGCTGTTATCGCCGGGCGGCGGGTCGGGTGTGCCTGCAGAGGGCGAGGCCGAGGGCGTCGCCGACTCGCCGACGACCAGCGAAGCGGACGCGGTCGGGGCGGCGGCTCCTGCGCCTGTGGGATCAGCCCCAGCAGACCCGGCGTTGATCGTCACGATCCCGATGACCAGGGCGAGGGCCAGCGCGCCAACGACTGCGAGCCGTCTTCCGCGTGTGATTCCGCGCGTACCGCTGGCGTCGCGATCCACCTTGGTCGTGACCGGCGTGAACCCAGGGACCGGCACGGCCGACGGGATCGGCACGACCATGGTCTCGGCCCACGGGTCCGGCCCACTCGCAGGCACCGCGATGATGGGCTCCAGACTCCGCAGGTCCGCCGCCATCGAACCGGCCTCCGGGCAACGCAGGGACGGGTCGCTCGCCAGGGCTCGCTCGATGACGGCCCAGATGGGCGCTCCCACGCCCGCAGGACGAACCGGCATGTCGCGAGCCGATTCGGCCCGCTCCACGACCGTCGTCGCCGGGTATGGCACGTTGCCAGTGAGCATCTCGTACAGGACGGCACCAAGACCCCACACGTCCGTGGCGGGCACGGCGGGTTCGCCGGCCAGCCGT
>JANOIS010000059.1:0-3447 GCA_031407755.1 Chloroflexota bacterium
GTCCGCCTGGCTTGTGGCTGCTCGGTCGATCTGGACGACGACACGAACGGTAACGGCGTCTTCGACATCGTCGAATACTTCTTCTTTGGTGGCCTGTATGACCCGGCGCTACACGGCGGCGGAGGATACGGTTCGCTGACCGAGTATCTCTGGAGCCTGTGCGGCTGCGGACCGGACGATCCCGATGGGAACGGCATCCCGCAGACCGTGGAGTATGTGTGGGGTCGAGGCGGCCTCCTGACCTATATCATCCGTTGCGGGTGCACGCCCTGGGACGACACGGGCGGTGGCGGGGGCCTTCGAACCGAGTTCCTTGGGCTCCTTGGCGGGACTCTGGATGATGACCCGGATGGGGATGGTGTCCTGACGGTCATCGAGCTGATCATCGGCTGCGACCCGAACAACCCGGACACTGACGGTGACGGGCTCTCGGACGGCGACGAGCTGTTCCGATATGGGACCAACCCGCTGAATGCGGACACCGACGGCGACGGGATGAACGATGGCCGCGAGATCGAGATCGGTTGCGACCCGAACAACCCGGATACTGACGGTGACGGGAAACCGGACGGCACCGACCCGGCCCCCCTCGGGTTCATCTCGGCGTGCGGGCCCGCAGTCGAACAGCCGGTCGTACCGCTTGGCACCGCTGTCGCGGCGACGGCGACCTTTGGTGGGACCGTGACCAGTGCCAGCTTGTCCTGGGATGACGGGACGGCGCCGGACACGCGCACCGGCTCCGGATCCATCACGGCAACTCACCTGTACGGAGCAGCTGGCGTGTACACGCTGACCTGCCGAATCATCGACGGGACCGGTGGCACGGACAGCGAGGAGTATCGATATGTCGTGGTCTACGACCCGAGTGGTGGCTTCGTCACCGGCGGCGGCTGGATCAATTCACCGGCAGGGGCCTACCGTGCGGACCCGACCCTCACCGGCAAGGCGACGTTCGGGTTCGTGTCCAAGTATCTGAAGGGCGCGTCACTGCCGACCGGCAACACGGAGTTCCAGTTCAAGGCAGGTGATCTCAACTTCCATTCGTCGTCGTACCAGTGGTTGGTCGTGGCGGGAGCCAAGGCCCAGTACAAGGGTGTCGGCACGATCAACGGCGCCGGTGAATTCGGCTTCCTCCTGACGGCCATCGATGGTCAACTCAACGGAGGCGGAGGAGTCGACAAGTTCCGGATCAAGATCTGGACCAAGAGCACTGACGAGATCGTCTATGACAACCAGTTGGGCAGTGGCGATGACGCGGCCCCGACGACGGCCATCGTCGGCGGGAGCATCGTGATCCACCGCGCCAAGTAAGCGAAGGACCGGCCCGGTCGTCCCGGCCGGTCGATGTGCCGCCCACCCGGGCGGCCTGCGCCGAAGCCGGTCCGTGGCCCGCGGGCCGGCTTCGGCGCGCTGCTATGCTCGCCGCGATGGTGGGGCGGATCTCCAGCGCGGTCCTGATCGGTCGTGAGGACGACCTCGCGGCCCTTCGATCCGCGCGGGCCAGAGCAGCCGGTGGCGACCCGACGCTCGCGATCATTTCGGGCGAGGCGGGGGTCGGCAAGTCGCGGCTGATCCACGAAGCATGCACGGAGGCCAGTGCTGACGGCTGGCAGGTCCTGGTCGGCGGAGCCGTAGGATCGACCGAAGGGGCGTTGCCGTTCGCTCCGTTTACCATGGCCCTCCGCTCCACCCTTGATGGGCGATCGGACGAAGAATTGACGTCGATCGTCGGACCCGGCCGGCCACATCTCGCCCGCCTGATCCCCGAATTGGGCGGCGGCGTCGATGAGGTCGCGGCCGGTGAGGAGCGGTACCTCCAGGGCCGGATCTTCGCGGCTGTCACGCACACGCTCGAATACCTCGCCAGGATCGCGCCCGTGATCCTGGTCGTCGAGGATCTCCATTGGGCGGACCACTCGAGTCGCGCGCTGCTGGCGCACCTGGTCCGTGCGTTGCGCGGCGCCAGGATCCTGATGCTCGCGTCCGTTCGTGCCGAGGATCTCGCCGGCAAGGAGACACTCGCGGGCGAGATCGCGGAGCTCGATCGACAGGCCGCCGTCGTCCGGATTCGACTCCTGCCCCTGGATGGCGCTGACACGGAGGCGCTCGTCCGTGCCATCGGTCACGCCGGATTGACGCGCGACGCGGTCGTCGGACTCGTTCGCCGCTCCGGCGGCCTCCCGTTCTACCTCGAGGAATTGCTATCGCTGGACGGAGCAACACTGACCGGGGACGTGCCGCCCACCGTGCGCGAGATCGTGCTCGCCAGGAATCTGATGCTGGGTCAGTCCGCGCGGGAACTGCTCCAGGCTGCGGCCTGCCTTGGAGCTGCGGTGGACGACGAGCTCCTGATCGACATCGTCGGGCTCGATCCAGGTGTCGCCGGCGCCGCGATCCGTGAGTCGATGCGCCAGCATTTCCTCGTCCGAACGACAGACGACCGTCTGGCCTTTCGGCACGACATCGTCCGCGAGGCCATCTACGCGGACCTGCTGCCGGGTGAGCGTCGGCGACTTCATCGTAGCGTCGCCGAGGCCCTCGCCCGGGAACGCGTGGACATGCCTCCTCACGAATGGGCCGCCCTGATCGCCCTCCAATGGGACCGTGCGGCTGACCGCGATGAGGCGCTCCCGGCGTGCGTGCTGGCCACCCGGGCGCTCTTGCGCGCCGGTGCGTGGAGGGAGGCCCAGACCGCGGGCGAGCGGGCCCTCGAGCTCTGGCCATCCGTGGACGACCCCATCGCGCGGGCCGGGATCACCCATCACGAACTGGCGATGCTGGCGGCGTCGGCCGCGAACCGGGCGAGCGAGATGGCCGCCGCCGTGGACCTCGTTCAGCTCGCGATCGCCGATCTGGGCAAGAACCCGGATCCCATGGTGCTCGGTCCGTATCTCGAGCGACTCGGCTGGTATGCCTATAACGGCCACCAGACGGCCCGTTCCATCGAAGCTGGCGAGGCGTCGATCGCGGTGATCCCCGCGGACCCACCAACGGCCGAGCGGGCCAGAGCGCTGTCCACCTATGCGAACCGACTGGCCACCCTCGATCGCGACGCGGAGGCGCTGCCCATCGCCGAGGAGGCGCTCTCGGTCGCGGAACAGGTCGCGGACGACGCTGAGGTCGGGCGGGCGATGCACGCGCGTGGCCTGGTGCGATGCGGGCTTGGCGATTTCGAGGGAGGCCTTGGTGACCTCACCAGGTCACTGGCTATCGCGGAGGGTGGCAGCGCCGACGACGACCTGATGATCCTCGCAATGTTCGATCTTGGCTGGGCCTACTGGGCATCCGGCAACCACGCGGCACATTCCGAAGCGGCCGATCGCCTCGAGGGCGCGCTTCGAGTGTTGGGGCTCGACCAGGTGTACGGATCGTTCGCGGCGATCCAGGGACTCGAAGCTCAGTATCACACCGGTCAATGGGACGCCCTCCGAGATCGACGCGAATGGC
>JANOIS010000086.1:0-3940 GCA_031407755.1 Chloroflexota bacterium
AGGCCAAGCGAACGCTCGGCGATGACCGATGAGGGTCCAGGGCATCGGCTGGCTCGGGTCAGGCCTGGTGGTCATCGGGCTGACGCTCATGGCGATCGGGTCGCATGTCGGCCCAGGGGCGTCGATCGGCGGCGAGCGATCATTCCCGGCGATGTTTGGCCACGGCCCGGGCGGCATGATGGGGTCGGGCGGGATGATGGGCCACGGCGCGATGATGGGCTCGGGATCGGGCCCCACGGCTCCGGCGGGAACCTCCGTGCGCATGGCCGGGTCGCGGTTCGAGCCGGCGACGCTGACCATCGCCCCGGGGGCGACGGTTCGTTGGTTCAACGACGACGGGCTGCCCCACACCGTCACGGCCTCCGACAGCTCCTGGGACTCAGGCAACCTCGATCCGGGTGCCACCTTCGAGCGCGGGTACGACCTGCCCGGGACCTACCCGTACCTGTGTCGCTATCACCCCGGCCAGACCGGCACGATCGTGGTCGCGGCGCCCTGACGGTCTCCGCCACGCCAGAGCGCACGGTGGTAGGCACAGGAAAGGCGGGTCGAGGCCATCCGGGTCTCAACCGGTCGTGAGGAGCCGGTACAGCAGCCCGCCGAGGACCACGAATGCCGCGAGCAGCAGCGCGGCGGCGGCGCGGCCGTTCGTCCGGCCGAGGAACGAGCGGGCCAGCGGGATCAGCGCGATCGCCACGATCGTGTAGAGCAGGTGCAGTCCGTCGGCCGGGCGTGCGCCGGTGGCGAGCAGGACCAGCCCGCTCGCGGCGCCGACGACGAGGACGCTGACGACTGCCGCCTGGAACCGCTCGAACGCGGGCCCTCCTGCCCGCCCGGCGACGACGAGGAGGACCGACCAGCCGATCCCGACCGCGGTGACGGCCACGATGGCGTAGCCGAGGAGGCGGTGGATCCCGTCCAAGCTGGTGACTCCTTCAGGCTGGTGGCTCGCCACACAGGAGATCGTCCAGGAGCTCCTGCGGAGCCGGTCGGAAGCGACCGTCGAGATCGAGGAAGGCGCCGCGCGCCCGGTCGGCCGCAACGAGGGATTCGTCGGCGCGCCGGATCTCATGGTGCCAGATTCCCGACACCCGGCGGAGCTCTCCATCGCTCACGGATGCTTGCCGATCTGATCTGCGCAACTACGGAGGTGCAGAATACCGAGGCGACCCGTCCGGCGAACGGTCGCCGCGAGGGAATCGGAGGCCGCTCAGCGAATCCCAAGCTTGGCCTCATCTGGCTCTCAGGCGATGGGCGCCCAATGTGGGTGACCGACCGCCGGCAAGCGGTGTCGACGCGGATCGGATCGCAGCAGGGATGAGATCGGAATTGGCAGCCGGCGGGACCGCGATCCAGGAAAGACGCTGGCACAGGGCCTGGGAGGCGATCGATGAGCGCCTCGGCCTGAGCGGGCTGGCCTATCCGGTGCCGGCTCACGCCAACGGCATCGGCTACATCCTGGGTGGGATCAGCTTCGTCGGCTTCCTGATCCTGGCCGCGACCGGGGTCTGGCTCGCCCAGTTCTACAGTCCGATCCCGAGTGGCGCCCGGCACAGCATCGCCTACATCATGAGCTCGGCGCCGCTCGGAGACGTCGTCCGGGGCATCCATTTCTGGGTGGCCAACCTCGTCATGGCGACGGTCCTGCTGCACATGGGCCGGGTCTTCGTGACCGGGTCGTACAAGCGACCGCGCGAGGCGAACTGGCTCATCGGCCTGGGGCTGCTCGCGGTCACCCTCGGGCTGATCTTCACCGGCACAGTCCTCAAGTGGGACCAGGAGGGCTACGAGGCGCTCCAGCACAACACCGAGATCGGCGAGCTGCTCGGTGGGTTCGGCTTCTGGTTCACGCCTGAGTTCACGACGACGCTGCCGATCGTCGGACGGCTCTACATTTCGCATGTCGTCATCCTGCCGGCGCTCGGCACGTTGCTGCTGATCGCGCATTTCCTGCTCGTGCAACGCCACGGCGTCTCGCCGATCCCGGCCGTCGCCGACGCGGCGGTCGAGGGTGGCCCGGCGCCGGAGAAGGGCGGCTCTTCGTTCGCCGCCCACATTGTCCGGATGACCGGCTTCGGCTTACTCATCCTTGCCGGCACGGTGGTCCTGTCGCTGATCTGGCCGCCGGGCCTGGGCGACCGTCCCAACCCGGCGATCGAGGTGACGAAGCCGTGGTGGATGTTCCTGTCGTTCTACCCGCTCGAAGACTGGTTCGGGCTCCCGGCGCTCGTCTGGGCGCCCGTGATCCTCTTCGCCGGCCTCATCGCCCTCCCGTTCGTCGACCGCAGCCCCTGGCGGTCGCCGGCACGGCGGAAGTGGATCGTGGTGATCGGCATGGTCGTCGCCCTGGTGCTCATCGCTCTCGCGATCTACGCCTGGTTGACGCCATCGGCGGCGCACGTCCTGGAGGCCGCGGGATGATTGCCATCCTGTTCCGGATCGGGCTCCTGGCCGTCGGGTTTGCCGCGGTCGAGGTCGGTCTCCGACCGGCGCTGGTCGACGGCTCGCTCGGCGGCTGGCTGCTGGTGCTCCTCATCGGCTTGCCACTCATCGTTGCCGGATCCGCCGGCTTCATCGGCCCGCTCCTGGGTGGTGCGGTCCGGAAAGGTGACTCCAACCATGCGTAGGCCACTTCTTTCCGCGCTGCTCCTGGGTGGCGCCCTCCTGCTGCTGCCCGCCGTGTCGGTCCTCGCCGACGAGCCGGGCGCGGGAATCACGGTCGAGCCGGCCGACGTGACGGCCGGACAGACCGTCCTGCTCGCCGGCAGCGGCCTGGAGCCGGACGACGAGCGGGTGCTCGTGCTCCAGGGCGAGACCATGGCGGTCAACCTCGGCACGGCCACGACCGATGCGGACGGGATGCTCAGCCAGGAGATCCAGATCCCGGGCCATCTGCCGTCGGGTACCTACCAGCTCCAGGCGATCGGCGATGAGACGCTCCAGGTCGAGCTGAAGGTGACCGCGGCCGAAGGAGGTGCCGCGGCGGCACCCGAGCCGGACGAAGGGGCGCACGCCAGCCGAGAGCGGACCGGCGTCGAACTGGGCGTGGTCGTCGCAGTAGCCGCGATCCTCGGCACGCTCGGAGTCGCGCTGGTCGTCCGCCCGGAACGCTTCCGGGGCGGGGTCACCACCTGACTTGGCGGGGCGTCTAGCCGGGCGTCTTGGGTGACGGCGGAGGGTAGTGACATTGATATAGGTCTCGTCGCGCGCTACCTCGTCCTTCGGCGGCAGCTGAAATCCCGGGAGCACTAGCCGCCCGATCGCCTGCACGTCCACCAGCGGGATGCGATGCGGGAGATGCGCGCCTTGCTCGCGGTCGCAGTCCCGAGGTCAGAGCGGGTCTCAGACCGTCAGCAGGATGGCAAAGCCGAGGGTCAGGGTCACGATCGCCAGGACCACCTTGGTGCCGCCGGCGTGTTCCAGGTGCCAGCGGTTGATGACCCGGATCAGCCGAGGCCGGCTGGCTAGCACGAGCAATGCCACGAGCGGCGTGATGTAGGCCAGGTTGTAGAGGGCGAGGCCTCCCAGGCCGGCCGTGACGGTGCCGCTCGCACCGAGCATGGCCACCACCCCGAGATATACCGCCCCGCTGCACGGCACCGTGCACAGCCCGATCAGGACGCCGCCGCCGAACAGGGCGACGGGCGAACTGGTCCTGGCCCAGGCCCGCATCCGGCCGAGCATCGCGTGTGGCGCCTCCAGCTTCCACGACGCATCGGGCAGCAGGATGTCGCGGATCATCCACAGTCCCAGACCGATGGCGATGAGGGCCGCGATCCGACTTGGAAGGTGGTTGGCGCCGAAGTCCGCCAGGGAGCTGATGGTGGTCAGGAGCCCGAGGCCGAGCAGGAAGTACGTCACGAGGACGCCGAGCACGAAGAAGATCCCGAGCCCGAGCACCGCGCGGCTGGCGCCCCGTGTGTCCGGCG
Organism: Chloroflexota bacterium; assembly: GCA_031407755.1. Taxonomy (GTDB): domain Bacteria; phylum Chloroflexota; class Limnocylindria; order Limnocylindrales; family CSP1-4; genus SPCO01. The sequence continues at coordinate 3,930 of JANOIS010000086.1, forward strand.
TTCCGCCCGGC
>JANOIS010000102.1:0-2283 GCA_031407755.1 Chloroflexota bacterium
CTCCGCCTCGAGGCCCTCGGCCTCGGCCCGCAGCCGGGCCCGCTCCAGCAGCGCCGGCACATAGTCGAGTCCGACGACCGCGCAGCCGCGCCGAGCCGCAGCCAATGCGGCATTCCCGCTGCCGGTGGCCACGTCGAGGACGCGTTCGGTGGAGCGCAGGTCCAGGGCCTCGATGAGCAGCTCCGAGACGATCAGGATCTGCGTCCCGATCATGTGGTAGTCGCCGCTCGCCCACGTCGCTTGCTGGCGCTGCTTGATCGCTGCGAGGTCAGGGGTGGCGGTGACGTCAGTCACAGTGGTCTCCTCATGGCTTGCGGCCCGTGATCCCGGCGCCCACGGTCCCGAAGTCGGCCGCGCTGGATTGCTGCGGAGCGCCGCCGAAGACGTCCACTCCCCGGCGGACCTCGACATCCCGGAATCCCGCCCCCTCCACCAGCGTGACGAGCTCGCCTTCCAGAAGACCGCCGGCGATGCACCCGGTCCATAGGCTCACGTCGGACTTGGAGCCACGGGGAACCGGCCGGTCCAGGACGATGTCGGCGAGCTGGATGCGACCGCCGGGGCGCAGGACCCGGAAGCACTCGGCCAGCGCGAGCGTCTTGTCGGGCACGAGGTTCAATACCCCATTGGAGATGACCACATCGGCCCAGTCGTCCGGGGCCGGGAGTGCCTCCAGGACCCCCTCCCGGAACTCGACATTGCGCAGGCCTGCGACCTCGGCGTTCCGGCGCGCTTTCCACAGCATCTCGGGCGTCATGTCCACGCCGATGACCGAGCCGTCAGGCCCAACCATCCTCGCCGCGATCAGGCTGTCGGCGCCGGACCCGGACCCACAGTCCACGACCCGCTCACCGGGCAGGAGATCGCCGAGCGCGAACGGGTTGCCCGTCCCGGCCATCGACTCGACCGCACTCGGCGGCAGCGCAGCGATCCACTCTTCGGGATAGCCCAGGATCGCGGCGAGTCGTGCGCCCGTATGGAAGTGGAATCCCTGCTCGGGATGCTCCGCCACCGCGGCGTACTCGGCGCGGATCGCCGCGCGGAGCGAGTCGATGTCGACGGGCGCGGTCTCGAGCTCGGTCATGATCGTCACCTCTGGAGTGGTTCCTGTCATCGGACAGGACGAAACGGACCGCGCGGATATTCCCGACCGTCCCGCAAGCATCGCGGGTGCGCACCTCCGGCGCCTGGCCTCAGCTCCGGGCGCGACCCGGCAGCGACTCGTCGAGGCCGGGCTTCCGCCCGCGGACGAAGACGCTGCGCGCGATCCGGCCGTGCCGCTCTGCCGGGACGAGACGCCGAAATAGCCCCAGCAGCTCGTCGTTGAAGAGCGGGTAGAGGGCACACTCTTCGATCCCGAAGTCGTCCAGTGGCTCGATGCCGACGTCCCGGAAGCCCGCCCGCCGTAGACCCTTGTACAGGGCGATCTCGGACAGCGCGCCCGACAGGCAGCCGGCCCAGGCCGCCGGGTGGGTCTGGATCTCGGGCGGCAGATCGTGATCCAGGACGAGGTCCACGATCGCCAGGCGACCACCGGTTCGCAGGACGCGGAACGCCTCGGACAGGACCCGCACCTTGCGCGGGGAAAGATTGATCACGCCATTGCTGATGACGACGTCGACCGAGGCGTCGGGCAGCGGGAGCGCCTCGATCTCGCTCTCGACAAAATGGACATTGACCAGTCCCGCTTCGGCCGCCGCGCGCGTTGCCCGTTCCACCATCTCCGCCAGGAAGTCGATCCCGACGACACTGCCCTCGGGACCGACCGAGCGAGCCGCGATGAGGCAGTCGATCCCACCGCCCGAGCCGAGATCGAGGACGTCGTCGCCGGGGCGCAGGCCGGCATGGCGCACCGGATCGCCGACGCCCAGGGCCATCCTGACCGTCTCGTCCGGCAGACCGGCCAACTCTTGGGGACTGTAGAAGCGCTCCGCGACCTGCCGGTCGGTCGGGCCCACCGAGCGATAGGTCTCGCGGACGGCACCGCGGATGGCATCCTGCTGGAGGAAGTCCGTCCCGGCCACATGGCGGACGCGTACATCGGTCAAGCGGCGTCCCCTTCCTGGGTCGGCGGGCCGCCGCCTCCCAGCAGCGATTCGAGTCGCCTCCGGAGCGGGGCCGGCAGCGTCTCCGACCCGGACGCCGCCACCATCTCCTTGAGGTGCCGTGAGAACTCCAGCTCGCCGCAACAGCGCTGGCAGGCGTCGAGATGCGACTCCAATTCCTCGGTCGGGCCGCGGTCCAGGGCGTGGTCGATGTAGGCCCACATCATGCGGACGGCCT
>JANOIS010000108.1:0-2160 GCA_031407755.1 Chloroflexota bacterium
GAAGGCCACGGCCTGGACGGCCGGCGTGAACTCGTCGATGGACAGCACGAACCCGCTGAAGAAGACCGAGGCGAGCAGCACGAGCAGCGACAGCTGGACGGCCTGGCGTTCCGAGTCGGAGATGGTCGCGATGAATAGGCCAAGACCCAGGGAGGCCACGAGCAACAGCGCGATCGTGCCCGCGATGAGCGCCTGACCCCCCAGGATCGGCACCGCGAAAGCCGCGACCATCATCGCCAGGCTGATCGCGGCGATGCCACCGCCCAGCAGCCCGAAGGCGAGGACCTTCCCGGCCAGGATCTCGCTGGTGCTCACCGGCGCGATCCGGAACAGTTCCAGAACGCCGCTCGTGCGCTCGCGGACGAGGGACAGTGCCACCAACGTCACCGCCAGGTGCTGGAGGATGAGCGCGAGCACCGCCGGTGCGAAGTAGGCGATGACACCAGGCTGTGATGGCGCCTGGTTGACCAACTGCGCGCGAGTCGGCGCGGCCACGACACTGGGCGGGATCTCCGCGGCACCGGTCTCGCCAGCGGCCAGCGCATAGCCCTGGCCCTCGGTCGCTGCTCGTTCGATGATCTGGCGGTTGACTTCACTGGCCAGCCCGGCCGCCAGGAAGCCGGCGTAGTTCACGGCGACCGGGTCGACCGTATCCACCAGGACCTCGATGACCGACTGCTCCCCAGCCTGGAACCGCGCGTCCGCATCGTCAGGCGCGACGATCACGACGTCCGCTGTCCCTGCCGCCAGGCGAGCCACGCCGGTCGCCCGGTCGGTGGTTACTTCCGCGACTCGGAGGCCACCCCCGGCCAGCGCCTGATAGGTCGCCACGTCCTGCGACAGGCCGCTCGTCGGCGGGGCCACGACCACGGTCTCCAGCGGTCGCTTGACCCCGTTATAGCCCAGGCCGAAGACGGCCATGATCAGGAACGGGCCAAGCACCAGGCTGACGATCGCGCCCGGGCGGCGAAATGTCTCCGTCAGTTCCTTGCCGATGAACGCCAGGAGGCGGATGACCACGGCGACGATGGCACGCATCAGGCGGCCTCCTTGCCCGTCTCGACATTCGTGGCCGCAGTCGCTGCTTCGGCAGCCCTGGCGTCCCGGTCGCGCTGTACCAGGGTCGTGAAGATGGCATCGAATGACGGGCGGGACTCCTGAGCAGACACGACGTCAGCCCCGCGCGACGTGACCGCCTCGACGACGTCCGGCAGCGCGGTCGCCGCGTCATCAACGGTCACCCGGAGATGCGTCGCGTCCGCCTGGTCCACCGCACGGACCACCTCCAGCTCGCGCAGGGCGAAGCCATCGAAACTGCTCCTGGTCTCGATCTCGATGACGTCGCCGCCATCCGCCATCCGGCGCAGTTCTGTGGGCTCGGCAAGGGCGATCAGCCTCCCGCCATCGATGAGCGCGACCATGTCGCATTCGTCCGACTCGTTGACGTACTGGGTGGTCACGAGCAGGGTGCGCCCGGTATCCCGAAGTCGATGCAACTCGTCCCAGATGCGGCTGCGCAGCATCGGATCGATGCCGGCGGTCGGTTCGTCGAGGAACAGCAGGGCCGGCGAATGGACCAGGGCGCAGGCGAGCTCCAAGCGTCGCTGCATGCCGCCTGACAGCGCACCGGCGCGGCGCCCTCGGACAGCCCACAGGTCCACGAGCTCCAGGACCTCCCGCGTCCGCCGATGCCGTCCACGCCACAGCATCCCGAACAGCGAGGCGACAAAGTCGACGTTCTCGCGCGCGCTGAGATCCGGATAGAGCGTGAACTGTTGGGGCATGTAGCCGATCCGCTCGCGGGTCTGGCGCCGGAAACGACGTGGGTCCTCGCCAAGCACGCGGACCTCGCCCTCCGTCGGGGAGAGGGCACCCGTGAGCATCCGCACGGTGGTGGTCTTGCCCGCGCCTGATGGACCGATGATCCCAAGGATGGTGCCGGTCGGGACGGTCAGGCTGATGGCGTCGACCGCCGTGTCATCGCCGAAGCGCATGGTCGCCGCGTCGATGACGACGGCGGAACTGGGGGTCGCGTCCATGGACTGGGAGTCTCCTCTGGGTGGAGGCTGGTGTGATGGGAATTGGCGTCCATCGCGACTTCCCCGAGCTGGCGTCACGACGGACGAGCCGAGATTACGAAACGGCCCCTATCCCCCAGCC
>JANOIS010000121.1:0-1731 GCA_031407755.1 Chloroflexota bacterium
CCCGAAGTAGGAATAGCCGAAGGCAACCATGTACAGCGCGATCGCGATGGCCAGCCACCAGTTGGGCCGGTCGAACGGGTTGACCTGGCGGACAGCGATCAGCCCCGCACCCGTGATCGGCAGGGTGATCCCGATCGGGAAGAGCAGGCGCGCCGAGATCGTGTGCGACACCCGCGTGGCAAAGTTCGCATGCTGCGGCTCGGCGCCACCCATGGCCCCGATGAACGAGAACGCGAACGTCGGCCCAAAGGCCACGATCGCCCCGAGCACGTGCAGGAACAGCAGCCACGGGAACAGTGCGTCCATGTTTGGCCCTCCTTCAGACGGGAGGATAGCCGCTACGACACCCGTCGCGATCGCCGCCCCACAAAATCGACCAGGACATATTCGCCGAGACGTTCCGGCGTCGCGTAGAAGGCACGTCCCCGATTGAGCCTGGTCATGTGGGCCACGAATTCGGTCAGGGCCCGCGAACGCTCCAGCATGAACGTATTGATGGTGATCCCTTCCTTCGTGCAGCGCTGGACCTCGCGCAGGGTCTCGCTGATGGTCCGGCGGGTGGGCGGATAGCTGAACTCGACCTGGCCGCCCTCGAAATGGGCAGTCGGTTCCCCGTCCGTGATGACCACGATCTCCCTGTTCGCTGCGGCCTCCCGGGCCAGGATCCGACGTGCCAGCAGCAGACCGTGCTGAAGGTTCGTGCCGTACTCGTAGCCGTGCCAGGTCAGCTCGGTCAGGGCGCCCGGCCGGATCTCGCGGGCGTAATAAGCAAACCCGATGACGGTCAGGTGATCACGCGGGTACTGCGTCCGGATGAGCGTGTCGAGCGCGACCGCGACCTTCTTTGCGGCCAGAAAGCAGCCGCGCAGCAGCATCGAGCGGCTCATGTCGACGAGCAGCACGGTCGCCGTCCGGGTCATCTGCTCGGTGCGATAGACCTCGAAATCGTCCGCGCTCAGCCGAACCGCCCGGGCGCCGCGCCGGGCCGGCGCGTTCTCTTCACGCATCAGCGCGTTGGACAGGGTCCCACGCAGATCGAGATGGAACGGGTCGCCGAATTCGTACGGCTTGGTCGTCTCCTCACGTTCGCCGCCCCGTCCGGCGCGATCGATCCGGTGGCCGCCGAAGGCATCGCGCTTCAGCCGTGAGAACAGGTCGTCGAGCACCTTCTGGCCGATCTTGCGACTGCCCCGTGGCGTGAGCTCGAGTCGATCGCCGGCACGCGTCAGGTAGCCGGCCTCCTCGAGCCGTCGGGCGAGGTCACCGAGCGCATCGAGATCACGGGCCGTATCGTCGTCCAGGAGGTCGCGCACCTGGTCGCGGTCGATGCGGGCGAGGTCGGCCGGGCCCCCGACATCCGTCAGGGCGTCCTCGAGTCGTTCCATCGCCTGGAGCCTGGCGATCTGGGCCAGCGCGCCATCGAGCGACAACGGCTCGTCACCACCGAACCGGACGCGATCGCCAAGCCCGCCCGGCAGCAGCAGGTCGAGGTTCGAGGCCAGTTGCTGGAGGTCGACCAGCAGTCGGTCGTCGCGCAGGAGCGCCGCCATCATCGATTCGAGCTCCGCTCGTTGCTCCGGGCTCATCGAGCGCATGAGCGACTGCATCGCGGCCATCCGCTGGGCGAGCTGGTCGATGATGTCGTCGAAGGTCTGGGCGCTCGGAAAGAACCGGCCGTGCTTCGCGAGGAAATCGCGGACGTCCGGCTCTCGACCACCGATACGCTCGCGG
>JANOIS010000164.1:0-76401 GCA_031407755.1 Chloroflexota bacterium
CACGTCCGCGTTCGGCGAACTACGGCGGCTCGACGGTCGGGTGGATGTCGCCCTGCTACCGATCGGCAGCTGGGGTCCTCACGCTGCGCCGTGGCATCTTGGTCCTCGCGGTGCCGCCCGCTTGGCCTCGTCGATCGGGGCGCGCGTCGTCGTGCCCATCCATTGGGGCACGCTCTATCCGGCCGGCCTCAAGCGAGTCTGGTCAGGACCCCTGGTCGAACCCGCGGAGCGCTTTCGGGCAGCGTGCGCGGAACTCGCTCCGACCGTCGAGTTGCGTGTCCTGCAGCCGGGCGAGGCGACGACCGTTTCGCCCGTCCAGCGCACCCTACACTCCCAGACGTGACCGACCCCAACCCGCATGTCCGTCCCGCCACGCCGGCTGAGCGCGGAAATGTCCGCGGCATGCACGCCGCCAACCGCCAGGCATGGGACGAGGCCGCCGAACGCTACGAGGGCTGGTTCGACGAGGCGGTTCAGCTCATCAGCTCCGGCGGGACCAACCTGCTGCCGCCGGAACTCGAGCTCATCGGTGATCTTCATGGCTCATGCCGCCGGGCGATCCATCTGCAATGCGCCGGTGGTCGCGACACGCTGTCGCTCTGGAACCTCGGGGCAGACGAGGTCGTCGGCGTCGATTTCAGTCCGCACATGATCGCGCTTGCGGGGCGGCTGTCCGAGGCGGTCGGGGCGCCTGCGCGCTGGATCCTCGCCGATGTCCTGGACACGCCGGAGGAGCTCGATGGGACGGCCGATCTGCTGTACACCGGTCGGGGGTCCCTGATGTGGCTCCAGGACCTGGACGCCTGGGCATCGGTGCTCGTCCGTCTGCTGGCGCCGGATGGTCGACTCGTGATCTTCGAAGGCCACCCGGCCGAGTGGCTATTCGATGTCGACGAGGACGGCCGCTGGATCGCGACCGACTACGACTATTTCGCTGGACCTGAGGCATCGAAGGGCTGGGCGCCCGAGTACATCGACGCGCTGTCGATCGCCGATGACGATCAACACTGGAAGTTTGCGCGGGCCTGGACGCTGGGCGAGATCGTCACCGCGCTTTCCCGATCTGGTCTTATTCTCGACCGTGTTGCCGAGCACCCGACGGACTGGTGGGGCGGACACACGGACGTGCACCCCGCCGATCGAGGCCGGATCCCACTGTCCTTCTCGGTGCTTGCCCGGCGCGCGCATCGGGCTGTCGACCACCCGTCCGGCCTGCTCTAGCAGGCGTTTGCGTCATGAGAACGCCGATGGTTCCGTGGATCGCCACTCTGCTGGTGGTCTGTGGCGTCGTGCTCCTGGTCGGGTGCCGATCCAGGTCCGTCGACCCAACCAGCCTGCCATCGACCGCCGCCCCGACCGAGACGGGACCAGCGGAGCAACCTTCGCCCGGGCCAGAGGAACTGCTTGCGTGGCAGCGTTTCCGGGCCACATTTGGACTGCGCTCCGACGAACCATGGATCCGGGCGGTCGCGGACGACCCATCGAGCGCGAACGAGATCGGGGTGCCACTGCTGTCCTGGGAGATCGCCAGGATGGTCGCTCTGAACCTCGCCGTCGTGGACCTGGTCCCGGCCCTGGAGACCTATGGCCATCTCTTCCCCGGACACTATGCGGGAACGCATATCGAAGGGCGGATCGCCGTGATCCAGTTCAGCGGTCAGGTCGAGGAGCGCCGTGCCGCGCTGGAAATGCTCCTTGGTCGCGATGCGCCGGTCGAAGTTCGGCAAGTCCGCTACTCGCTGGACGATCTGGGAGCGTTCGCCCGGGCTGTCGAGGCAGACCGCGAGTGGTTCTCCTCGGTGGGAGCAGAGCTCTCGACAGTTGGCCCGAGAGCACCAGACAACGTGGTCGAACTCACCTATAGGGCGAATAGCGTGGATGTCGAAGCTGGAATCGTGTCGCACTTCCGCAATGTCGACTGGTTGATCTTGAGCCGGGAAGGGCCCCTGCCCTGGGCGGGAGGCTACGGGCGACTCGTCGTCAGGATCGTAGACCGAGCTGGGCGTCCCGTCGAAGCGGGTGTCCTCCCGAATTCTGCGGACGAGCGCGTCTCGAGCGCGTTTCTTCCGAAGGAGGTCAACGGACTCTATGAGGAGGAGCGGGTCGAGGCGGTCGTCTGGGAGGTCATCGTCACGTACTTCGACGGCCAGGACGAAGTATCGACGAGTGTCATCGTAAGGGTGCCCGAGGGTGTGGTGGGCAACGGGACGGTCGTCGTGGAGCGCTGACGTCGGCGGCCGCGGAGCCGCACGCGAAGCCCAGTCTCGTCGCACGGCTCATCGCGTTTCGAGCAGCGCGGGCGCCCCTGGTCGTAGGTGACCGATTGCGGCTGACCGATCCCGCCAGATGGCGCCAGCCAGCATCACTGGGCGCGCTATGAGCCCGTCGGGCGTCCTCGGAGCGGCCACGTATCCGCCTGATCGTGCGTGCGCGTGTCGTCGTTCCGGGTGCGCGCCAGCTCCAGGAGCGCGGGCAGCCGCCTAACGTTCTGTGGGACGACATCTGGCGGACCAGGTGTAGGCCCCGGCGGGCGGCGGCCAACTCGGCGGGAGACGGGCCGGGCCGCTGCACCCGTGATCGGTTCCCGAGTTTCGTCAGCTACGAACCACCGTCGTCCTGGGCGCGACCAACGGCCGATCCAGGCGACGGCGGCGCCGCGCTTGAGTGTGAGGTGCTCGGCAAGCGATCGTCGAACGGTCCCGATCTGCGCCTACCACGACCCCTGGTCGTAGCTGACCGGATCGCGGCATACCCGGGACGTCGTCAACAACGTGTCCGGGACTCACACCTAGTCCCTCGCTATCTCATCCACGGAGACCCAGCGGCGATCGACCTGGAGGTGGATGACCGTTGAGCGTTCTTCGGCCAGAGCCTGGCGCAGGGCAGGCTCGAATTCGGCATCGCGCTCGACCCGGACGCCCCGGGTTCCCATCGCACGTCCGATGGCGGCGAAATCGATCGGGCCGAGTTCCGTGGCGACACCCTGCCCGACACCCCGCCGCTCCTGCCACATCCGGATCGTGCCGTAGCGCTCGTTATCGAAGACGAGCACGATGACCCGGGCATGCTCCCGAACGGCCGTCTCGAGTTCCGCCATGGACATCCCGAAACCACCGTCGCCGACCAGGGCCACGACCGGCCGATCGCGGTGGATGAGTGCCGCGGCGATGGCCGCCGGCAACCCGTAGCCCATCGAGCCCGACGTCGGGCCCAGAAATGTGCCAGGGCGTCGGAACCGGAATCCTCGACTCGCCCAGCCGGCAAAGTTGCCGGCATCCGTGGTCAGGATCGCGTCATCGGGCAGGACCTGGCGGAGCGTCATGATGACCCGGCCGGGATGGATACCCGGGCCAGTCCACGAATCGGCATCGGCATCGACGATCGTGGCTGCCTCCCATGCGGCTCGATCGACGACGTTGTCGGCCTGTCGGACCCGGACCAGCTCGGCATCCAGGACCGATCTGGCAATCAGGCGCTCATTGGCGGCACGCAGGAAGGCTCGGGCGTCGGCGGACACGGCGAGGGTGGCCTGGGGGAGATCGTCCGGTCGTCGCGGCACAAGATCGACGTGCGCCCACGATGTCGATGCGGCGGGGATGGTGTCGTCGCCCGATGTCGGTTCGTTCAGCCGGCAGCCGATGACGAGCATCGCGTCGGCGCCAACCAGCCGGTCGCGAACCGTTCGAGCGGCCCCAAGACCGGCCATGCCGAGGTACAGCGGGTGGTCGTTGGATACCACATCGGCCCGCCGCCAGGCAGCCACGATCGGCACCTGGAGGAGGTCCGCGAACCGCAGAAGTTCGGTCGAGGTGCGTGCCCGAAGGACGCCGCCGCCGGCAAGGATGACCGGTCGTCGAGCGGATGCGAGAAGATCGATGACGGCGCGGATGTCGGCCTCGGCAGGCTTGGCCGGTCCGAGTCTGGCGGTCTCGACCCGGGCATCCGGTGGCGCAGGTTCGTCCAGCAGGTCCTCGGCGAGCGAGATCAGGACGGGACCCGGCCGCCCACCCAGCGCCTGTCGGATCGCTTCCGTCATCGCCGGCGCCACGTCTGCGGCGATGACCGGCTCCACGGCCCACTTGGCAAGACCCCCGATCGTCGCTACCTGATCGATCTCCTGAAAGGCCTCGTGGCCGCGATGCAACCGATCGACCTGGCCGACCAGCGCGAACATCGGACTCGAATCCTGGAGGGCGGTGTGAATACCGATAGCCAGGTTCGCCGAACCGACGGCGCGAGTGGCGAGGCAGGCGGCAGGGCGGCCGGTCAACTGGGCGTGCGCCTCGGCCATGAATGCGGCTGCACCTTCGTGGCGGGTCGCGACCACCCGAATGCCGACGTCGCCAAGGGCATCGAGCAGTCCGAGGAACGACTCGCCGGGAACGGTGAAGGCAAAGCGGACGCCGGCGCTGCGGAGCGCATCCGCGACAAGGCGCCCGACGGTTCGCGGCCGGTCGTCCGCAGACGGGGATTCGGGATCCGGAGGCAGCGCGATGGGCTCGGCCACGCTCGGCGGCTCGGGTTCGGTCGGCGGCTCGGGCTCGGCCACGCTCGGCGGCTCGCCCACGCTCGGCGGCTCGGGCGGCGCGGGCTCGGTCGCGTCGTCGAGCGGATCCGTCACGACTGTCCCGAGCGCCACATGGCCGTCAGATCGAGATCGGGTAGGCGATCGACGACAGCACGAGACCAAGGATGATGCACACGACGACGATGATCATCACCACCTTCGCGAACCGTGAACCGGGCAACAAGGTGCACCTCAACGATAGTTCTGAAACTGGAATGGCACCGCCTCGTCCAGCTCGCGCAGGCGGACGATGACCCGCTGGAGGTCATCCTTGTTCTTGCCTGACACGCGCACCGCATCACCCTGGATCTGCGACTTGACCTTGGGAAACTCGTCGCGGATGAGCTTGGTGATGCGCTTGGCGACCTCATCGGTCAAACCGCGCCGGAGCTTGATCTCCTGGCGCACCTTGTTGCCGCCGGCCGGCTCGATCTTGCCCCAGTCGAAGATCTTGAGCGACAGCTCGCGCCGTATCGCTTTTGACTCGATGAGGTCCTTGATGGCCGCGGCGCGATGCTCGTCATCGGTCAGCAGGACGAGTTCCTCCTTGGCCTGGGTCAGCTCGACGGTCACGCCCTTGAAGTCGTAGCGCTGCCCGACCTCGCGCCGAACCTGATCGAGGGCGTTGCGCAATTCCTGTTCGTCGAAGTCGCTCACGACGTCGAACGAGATGTCTCCGGCCAATCGATTTCTCCTTGACGCTACTCAGGCGGCGGGCGTCTCGCGCCGATGCCACCACTCGCGAAAACGGGAGATCCGGCCATCGACCGCGACCTCCAGGGTCATGAACCCGTCCAGCCGGACGCGAGCTCGCTCCGGCAATCGAATGAAGCTGGCGTGCCATGCGGCGAGGACCATCGGACCCTCGACCCAGTGCCGGGCAACGGTCACCTCGACCTGTGCCTGCGTCTCGCCTGCCTCGAGCAAGTATGCCCGTAACGCGTTGTGACCAACCAGCGGCGGCTCGAACGGATCCTCGTGGTAGGCGGCGTCCTCGGTGAACAGCGACGTCCAGGCGTCGCCGTCGAAGTCCTGCCAGGCCCGGACGTAGCGCTCAAGGAGGTCGCCGGCGGCGGCGTGGTCCAGGTTCATCGTCCCTCCGACGCTTCGAGTCGTGCCAACAGACCGGTGGCGATGCGGTAGCTGTTGCCACCGCCCATCACCAGGACGGCGTCGCCGGATGACACCGCAGTGGCCAGCCACGCCGCGCTGGCGTCGACCGATCCGGGTGCGGCGACGATCATCCCCGGCCGGACCCGGGCGACGGCGTCGGCCAGACCGAGCGCGGACGCGACCGTCGTATCCGGGTCGCGACCGGCCCAGATATCGGCGATGACGACGGCGTCCGCACTGGCCAGGGCCACAGCGAAATCCGGCAGCAGCGCGGCCGTCCGATGGTACGTCAACGGCTCGTAGACGGCCCAGACGCGCCGGCCCGGCTCGCGTTGTCGGATCGCCTCGATCGTGGCGCGGATAGCGGTCGGGTGATGCCCGTAGTCGTCATAGACCACGACGCCACGGCATTCGCCCATGCGTTCCAGGCGACGGCCGACCCCCTCGAATGAAGCGAGACCCGACGCGATCGATGCGGGTGCCAAACCCAGCACGAGCGCCGCTCCCGCGACGCCGAGCGCGTTCGCGACATTGTGTCGGCCCGCGCTGCGCAGGCGCACCAACCAAGGAGCGGCCCCAGGCTCCAGACCGTGCACCTCCACCACCGAGCCGCCCGGCTCGCTCGCCACGATCTTCCCAAGCACCACCCGCGGGGGCCCCGCCGCAGTGGCGTATCGCTCGACCAGCTGCGCAACGCTGGCGGCGATGTTCGCCGTGTCCGCGTCGACGACGGCCGTGACAACGAGCGCGATCGGTCGATCGGCGAGGCGGCGTGCGACCGCAGCCCCGCCCTCGTCGGCCACGTTGATGACCACCGTGGCGCCCGGGGGCGCGTTCCGCAGCCAGACCACGAATGCCTCCACGACGGCAGCGCGATCCGCAAACACGTCCGGGTGATCCCATTCAGCTCCGGTCAGGACTGCCACGTCCGGACGGTACGGATCGAAGTTGCCGGCGTACTCGTCCGCTTCCACGACGAACGGCGCTCCAGCGCCCCAGCGGGCGGTCGATGGCACACCGCCGGTCAGCCCACCCGGCAGCAGCGCGCCGACGAACGCCGACGGATCGAGGCCCGCTTCCACGAGCGTGTGGACCAGCCAGCCTGCCGTCGTGCTCTTGCCGTGCGTACCCGCCACACCGACGAGCGTCCGGCCCACGGCCACATCCGCCACGACCTGCTGCCACGTCTCGAGCTGGATCCCTGCGGCGCGGGCCGCGACGAGCTCGGCGTGATCGGGGTCGATCGCGGTGAGGGCCTTGGACACGGCCACGCGCGCCGATGCGGGCAGCCCGGACACGTGGCTCGGGTCATGGGCCCAGGCGAGCGGGATGCCGGCCGCCTCGAGCGCGGCTGTGTAGGGTGAAGGCCCACCCGGATCACATCCGGTCACGATCGCGCCCGCGCGGAGTGCCAGCAGAGCCGCGGCACTCGCCCCGGCACCGGCCGCGCCGATCACGTGGACCAGTTCGCCCGTCACGATCCGGCGCGCCTCCCGGGCGCCGGCCAGACCGGCGCCGATCGCCGCCGCGTCGCGCGTCACGAACCGGTGGTGCGCAGGCGCTCGATGACCAGGGTGAGGGCGGCCGCGGCGCTTGATCGCTTGTTGGCGGCTCGATCTCCCACCCAGACATGCTTGCGCACGTCGTCGCCAGCTGCGTCCGCGATTGCGACGTAGGTGAGCCCCACCGGTTTGGCCTCGGTCCCGCCATCCGGTCCGGCAACGCCTGTCACCGCGACCGCGAGATTTGCACCAAGACGCAGGCGGGCGCCATGGGCCATCGCCAGCGCAACCTGGGCAGATACGGCCCCGTGCGCTGCCAGGACGTCCGCCGGGACATCCGCCAGGCCGAGTTTGGCCTCGTCGGCGTACGTCACGAGGGCTCCATGGAAATAGTCACTTGATCCGGGAACCTCGGTGATCAGGTGGGCCACCAGGCCACCAGTACACGATTCGGCGGTTGCGAGCGAGACCCCTGACCCCCGGCACGACGCCCCAACCTCGCGAGCCAGGATCAGGAGTTCCTCGTCCGTCGGCGACACGCCCGTCAACGGCGCCCGGTGGCCGTGGGCTCGGACGGCGGAGCGAACAGCCATGTCTCGGGGATGCCCGGTGGGCCCAGCGTTCCGAGTGACGTCCCGTTGAGGGTGAACCTCGTCACTCCCGGCAAGCCGGTTCTGACCTCCACCGACGTCTTGCCTGTGAACGTGACCGTCTTGCCGTCACCGAGGACCTTGCCGCCGGCACCGAACTTGGGATCGAGCTTGCCATCCACCCAGACCTTGAGCCAGGCCCGGCCACCATCGATGGTCACGACGAGGGTCACGCCCTTGAACGCGACCGTGACGTTGCGCGTCAGGGACGACCTCTTGCCTTCTGGACTCGACGCCGTGACGGTGATCGCCCAGCGACCGGTGGTCAGCTCCAACGGGGTGGAGAACGTGCCGTCCTCGGCGATCGGCACGGTCGTCGGTGGCGGAACGGGCGGGGGCGCCGGGGTCGCGGTGCCTGGGGCGCCGGCAGGGTCGTCGGTCGGCCCGCTGTAGGTGGCGCTCACGACGACGGTCCTGGCGTTGGTCGTGCGTCCCTCGACGGGGATGGCCCCGTTCTCGAAGGTCGCGCCGTCGGCCGGTTGACCCACCTCCAGGGTGGGTGCCTGGGTCACCAGGTAGGGCACCGTGATGAACAGGCTGACGGACGCTTCCGATCTCTTGCCCGTTTCCGGATCCACCGAGCTCACATCGAACTGGTTGCGTCCGCGGCGCAGATCCACACTCGCGCTCCACACTCCGTCGGCGTCGGCGCTGACGTTGTATGGGTCGCGACCCGGAGTGGCGATGGAGATCGTGGCACCGGCTGACGAGGTGCCGCGCAGGAGATAGCTCGTCGCCGACTCGTCGACATCGACCACGGCCGCGACCGGGTTCGTCACCTCGATCGTCGGCGGCTTGGCGAAGCGCAGGAGCTGCAGCGCGAGATAGCCCGCAAAGATCATCACGCCGATCGTGAGCAGGGCGAACACGACGAGGCTGGGCGAGAAGGTCAGACCCTTCCGTGGGGTGGCGATCGGCCGCGGAACGCTGAGAACGGCCTGCGGTTCACGGGTGTCGCCGCGCTCAGCCCGCCACTGGAGCAGGACCTCGTCAGCGTCAAGACCGAGATACAGCGCGTAGTTGCGCAGGAAACCCTTGGTGTAGACCGCGCCCGGCAACTCGCGGTAGTCGCCGCGTTCCATGGCGGCGAGATAGCGGGCGCGAATCTTGGTGTCGCGTTCCGCCCGATACAGGTCCACGCCCTTGCGCTCGCGGGCCGCCAGCAGCCGTTCCGGCAGTCCCTGAGCTGGTTCTGAACCAACATCGCGGGCCTCGCCGCGGGCTGCGCCGCGCTCGCCGCCGCCGATGGCTCGCCGGACCTGCTCCCGTGTCGTCATCGCCGTGCCCCGTGGTGATCGCGCTCAGCCCGCCGCCAACCGCTCGCCCGTCGGGCCGGATGGATGATCGTCGGGGCCATAGGATACCCCAGCCTTCCACCAAGCCAGCCCCCCGAGTCGGAGACGTGTCTAGCGGTCGCCAGGATCATCGATATCGTCCAGCGACTTGAACCAGTTATCGGGGCCATAGATGTGGCGTGGTGACGCCGGGTTGCGCGGATCCTGCGGGCCGATGAGTCCGTAGCGCTCCAGTTCGTCCATCACCCGGCTCGCTCGTGCGAACCCGAGCTTCAACTTGGTCTGGAGCATCGACGTGCTCGCCCGCTGTGAACTCATCACGAGCTCGGCCGCCGGTACGGTCATCTCGTCCACGCCGAGCTTGCGCAGCCAGGCGAACTGGCCGCCGTCGTTGCCGCCACCATCCTCGGCCTCGGCAAAGGCCAGGATCCCCTCGTCGTAGAAGGTCCGGCCGCCGGTCTGCTCCAGCCAGTGGCGGGTGACCTCAGCGACCTCGTGATCACTCACGAACACGCCCTGCATGCGAACCGGCCGTGGCAGGTCCACCGGCTGATAGAGCATGTCGCCGCGACCGATGAGATCTTCAGCGCCGGGCGCATCAAGGACCGTCCGCGAATCGACCATGGAGGCCATGGCGAAGGCGATCCGCGACGGCACGTTGGCCTTGATCAGACCGGTGACGACGTTGACCGACGGTCGCTGCGTCGCCAGCACGAGGTGGATACCGACCGCGCGCGCCTTCTGGGCGATCTTGACGATCGGATCCTCGACCTTGCGCCCCTCGCGCATGATCAGATCGGCCAGTTCATCGATGATCAGGACGATATAGGGCATCCGCTCGTTGTCGCCTTCGTCACCGGCGATCTCCGGGCGGCCGTTGAACGCCGCGATGTTGCGCACGCCGTGGGCAGCCAGGAGCTTGTAGCGCTCCTCCATCTCGCGGACCGCCCAATTGATCACGGCCTTCGCCTCGTTCGGCTCGACGATGACGTGCTGGAGCAGATGGGGCAGCCCGTCGTAGGGCGCCAATTCGACCCGCTTGAGATCGACCAGGATCATCCGGACGTCGTCCGGTCTGGCCCGCATCAGGATGCTCGTGATCAGGGCGTTGACACAGACGCTCTTGCCCGAGCCCGTTGCCCCGGACACAAGCAAATGGGGCATCTTGGCGAGGTCGACGGCGTATGCCAGGCCGGACACGTCGCGGCCGAGCGCAAAGGTCAACGGACTCGTCGACTCGAGCATCTTGCTCTCCTCGACGAGCGGACGGAACCCGACGATCTCGCTGATGGCGTTCGGGATCTCGATGCCGACGACGTCCTTGCCCGGGATGGGGGCCTCGATCCGGATCGATCGGGCGGAAAGGGCCATCGCGAGGTCGTCAGCGACCGCCTCGATCCGCGCGACCTTGACGTGGTGATCGGGTTTCACTTCGTATTGGGTCACGACCGGCCCGGAGTTGATCTTGAGAACCTTGGCCGGGATCGCGAAGCTGAGGAGCTTTTCCTCGATGCGTCGGGCATTCGACTTGTGATCGAGCGCCTCCCCGATGCGACCGGCCGCGCGTGGCTCGAGCAGCTCCACGCCGGGCAGCGTCCAATCGATCGCCTGAAGTGACTCCAGAGCCGTCGGGGCAAGGTCGGCGACGGCCAGACCGGCGCGGGCCGCGGCACCGGCGCTCGTCGGTCGAGACGGGGCGCCGGTCGGCCCGCCATCGCCGGAACTCATCCAGACCGTCTGGCTCATCGGCGATGGGCTTGTCCGGGTCGCCGGCTCATCGAGGATGCTGCGCGCGGTGGCCGGATCAGCGTCATCGGCGGGCCGGACCGGGACCGCGACCGGAACCCTGGCGGCGCCGTTCCTGCCGCGGCCATCGGCCGTGGCGGCCTTGGCGACGGCCGTCGCCGCCCGCGCGTCCTGCGTGCGCTGCAGCGACTGGGCCGCGGTCGTGACCACCCAGCGCGCGGTGCCTGTGACCGGATCCGTCAGCTGCGTGAGGCGCAGGTTGAACGCGATCATGACCCCCAGGACGACGAGTGCCGACAGCAGCACGAAGGTTCCCGGTCCGGTCAGGAGTGGCTGGAGTGTCTCGGCCAGGAAACGCCCGATCCGACCGCCACCGCGTTCCGTTTCCAGGATGTCCGGGGCCACGATCTCGAAGGCGCCCAGCAGCCCCACGTACGCGACGGACAGGCCGCCCAGGGTCATCCCCCAGCCCGAGCCCGGATTCTTGCCCGGCCCGGCCGCGATGTACCAGCCCGCGCCGAGCAGCAGCACCGGCAGCAGCCACCGGCCGGTCTCGAACCAGGGCGCGATCGAATCCCGCCACCAGTCGGTCAGGGCGCCCTGACCGGGGAGGATGTGGGCGATGAGCGTGATGGCGCCAAGGGCCATCAGCAGGGTTCCGAGGATCGAGCGGACGACCTCAGGCGTGACCCGGGAGAGGAAGCCGCTGGTGGACTTCCGGCGTGACCCGCGGGTGGTCCGGGTGGTCCGGGTGGTCCGGGTGGCGGTCCCGCGCTCGGCTGTCGTGCGGGTCGGCTTGGGTGTCGCCAACCGTCAGACCTCGACCACGACCGGAAAGACCATCGGTCGACGCTTGGTCTGCTCGTACAGATAGCGCGACACGCCGTCCTTGATCTGGGTCTTGAGCAGGGCGATCTCGCTGATGTGCTCGCCCGGTGTACTGATGGCGGCCATGACGCGCTCAACGGCCTCCTCCATCAGCGGATCGAGCTCGTTGAGCTTGACAAAGCCGCGGGTGACGATCTCCGGGCGCCCGATGACCGCGCCGGTCTGCTTGTCGACGGTCACGACGATCATGAACATGCCGTCGTTGGCCAGGGACCGCCGGTCGCGCAGGACGACCTCGCCGACATCGCCGACGGACAGGCCATCGACATAGACGTAGCCAGCCGTGACCGACGTGCCGCGGCGGGCCGAGCCGTCCGCATACAACTCGATCGGCGTCCCGTTTTCGATGATGAACACGTTCTCGGGGTCGACGCCGGTCTCGATAGCGAGTCGACCATGCTGGACCTGCATCCGGAACTCACCATGGATCGGGATGAAGTACTTGGGCTTGGTCAGGCCGAGCATCAGCTTGAGCTCCTCCTGGCTGGCGTGACCGGAGACGTGGGCGCGCTTGATAGTGTGGTAATACACGTTCGCGCCGGCCTTGAATAGATTGTCGATGGTCCTGGATACGTACTCCTCGTTGCCAGGGATCGGGCTAGCGCTGACGATCACCGTGTCGCCGGGCTTGATCTCGACGAATCGGTGATCGCGGTTCGCCATCCGCGCGAGGCCCGCCATGGGCTCGCCCTGGGCGCCGGTCGTGGCGATCACGAGCTTGGCGTCCGGGTGGTCCTTGATCTTGTCCTTGGGCACGATCTTCGACGGGTCGTAGGTGAGGTAGCCGAGGTCCGTCGCGATGCGAAAGTTCTGCTCCATGGATCGGCCGATGACGGACACGCTGCGGTTCATGTCCGCGGCTGCGTCCAGGACCTGCTGGATTCTCGCGATGTTGCTGGCAAAGGTGGCCACGATGACCCGGCCGTCGAGCGGTTCCATGATCTCGCGGAAGGCCTCGCCGACCGTCCGCTCCGAGGGCGTGTAGCCCGGGTTCTCGGCGCGGGTCGAGTCGGACAGGAGGCAGGCGACGCCTTCTTCGCCGAGCCGCGCGAGGATCGCGAAGTCGGAGAGCTTGCCGTCAACCGGGGTGTGATCGAACTTGAAGTCGCCGGTGTGGACGATGGTCCCGACCGGCGTTCGCAGGGCGATACCCATCGCATCCGGGATGGAATGGCCGACACGGAACGGCAGGACGTGGAACGGTCCGATATCGAGCTCGTCGCCGGGGTTCAGCAGGTGGACCGGATTGTGGTGGAGCTTGTGCTCCTTGATCTTGTTCCCGAGAAGACCACGGGCCAGGGTGCTGGCGTAGACCGGGACGCCCGGGAACTCGGGCAACACGTACGGCAGGGCGCCGACATGATCCTCGTGGGCGTGGGTGATGAGGAACGCCTTGACCTTGGCCCGGTTCTCCTTGAGGTAGGTGACGTCGGGGATGACGAGGTCGATGCCGAACATCTCCTCGTCGGGGAACATCAGTCCGCAATCGATGACGACGATATCGTCGCCGTACTCGAAGACATACATGTTCTTGCCGATCTCGCCGACCCCGCCGAGCGGGATGATTCGAAGCGGCATATCGGGATTGGCGTTGTTCTGGTTGGGCATGTGGTGTCCTGTGTGAATCAGAAAAGGCTGAGCTGGTCGGTGGGTGTGTCGGGGTCCGTCGAGGCGGCCGGGGCGGCTGCGGCAGGCGCAGCCGTCGGCGCGGCTGCGGCGGATGCGGACCGCCGCGTCCGGGCTTCGGTCAGGACGGCCGGGATCCGCGCCATGTCCACGTAACTCTCACGCTCGATGGCGGGCGTTCGCAGGGCCGCAGCCGGGTGGTACATGGCGAAGACCGTGGCGTCCCGGGCGCCGGTCGCCGTCTCCGCGTGGCCCGTCGTGCCGTGCGCCTGCGAGATGCGGACACCCGGCATGAACCGGCCCATGGAATGCCGGCCGAGGGTGACCACGACGGACGGATCGAGCGCCTCGAGCTGGCGCTGCAGGTACGGGGCACACGCAACGATCTCATCTGGCTCCGGGTCGCGATTGCCCGGCGGACGGCACTTGACGATGTTGGTGATGAAGACGTCGTCCCGTGACCAGCCGATGTGCCCGAGCAGGTTCACCAGCAGCCCGCCGGCGCGACCCACGAACGGCCGACCCTGACGATCCTCGTTCATGCCCGGCGCCTCCCCGACGAAGAGGACCTCCGTCTGCGGATCCCCCTCCCCCG
The DNA here is from genome assembly GCA_031407755.1 of Chloroflexota bacterium. Classification (GTDB taxonomy): domain Bacteria; phylum Chloroflexota; class Limnocylindria; order Limnocylindrales; family CSP1-4; genus SPCO01. The sequence continues at coordinate 13,983 of JANOIS010000164.1, forward strand.
GCACGGCCATCGTCCTGGTCTCGTGCAGTCGACAGCGAGTGCAGACCCGCACCTCGTCCGCCACAGCATCGAGCGCCGCGCGGCGCTCGGCATCCGTCACGCGGTCGTTCCGGCCGCGTTCCGTGCCGCGGCGGCGCGCACCCAGCCGCGCTCGACCAGGATCTCAGCGAGCTGGACGGCGTTGGTGGCTGCGCCCTTACGCAGGTTGTCGCTGACCACCCAGAAGGCGAGTCCGCGGCCGCCGTCGATGGACGGGTCCTGGCGCACACGCCCGACGTAGATCTCGTCCGTGCCGGCCGCCAACGTGGCCAGCGGATAGGTGGAGGTCGACGGATCGTCCTGGACGACCACGCCCGGTACGGCGGCGAACAGGGTCCGGGCACGGTCCGCCGTGATCGATTCCGTCGTCTCGACGTGGACCGCCTCGCTGTGGGCCACGAAGACGGGCACCCGTACGGCCGTGGAGCTCACCCGCAGGTCCGGCAGGTGCAGGATCTTGCGGCTCTCCGTGACGACCTTCCACTCTTCCCTGGTGTAGCCGTTGTCCAGGAAGACGTCGACCTGCGGCAGGACATTGAACGCGATCTGATGCGGGTAGACGCTGGATTCCAGCGTTCGCCCGTTGACGTGGGCCTCGACCTGGGCCTGGAGTTCCGTGATGGCCTTGCCGCCGGTGCCGCTGACTGCCTGGTAGGTATCGACGATGATGCGTTCCAGGCCCACAGCGTCGCGCAGGGCCATCAGGGGCGGCACGAGCTGCATCGTGGAGCAGTTGGGGTTGGCGATGATGCCCTCGTGCCAGGCGAGGTCGTCCGCGTTGACCTGGCTCACCACCAGCGGTACGGTCGGATCCATACGCCAGGCGCTGGAGTTATCGATCACGGTCGCGCCACGCCTGGCCGCCTCGGGAGCGAGGTGCCTGGAGGTCTCGCCACCGGCGCTGAACAGCGCGATATCGACGCCCTCGAATGCGTCCGGTGTGGCTTCCCCGACGATGTGCTCGATGCCCCCGACATCCATGGCCCGGCCGGCAGATCTGGTGCTGGCAAGCAGCCGTAACTCCCCGACCGGGAATCCCCGATCGAGCAGCATCCGGATCATCGTGCCGCCGACGACGCCAGTGGCGCCCACGACCGCCACGGTGAGGGGTTTCGTGTTCACTGCGAGCATGGCTCCGCTGTGGTCTTGATCGAGTCGGGCACGGCGGGAGTATACCAGCGGGTCTTCATGGGCCAGCCGGATGCGAGTCAGCGGCGGACCGCTCGCGGATCGAGGGCGTCGCGCAGGCCGTCACCGATGAAGTTGACCGAGAGAACGGTCAGCGCGATCGCGACGCCGGGTGCGATCCACAACCACGGTATGTCGATGAGGACCGTCGGAGACTGTGCGGCGTTGATCATCTCGCCCCAGCTGGGGATCGGGACCTTCACGCCGAGGCCGAGGAACGACAGGCCAGCCTCGAGGATGATCGCGCTCGCGACCCCGAATGTGGCGAGGACAGCCAGCGAGCTGATGATGTTCGGGATGAGGTGTCGGAAGAGGATCCCGGACGTGCTCACGCCGACGACACGCGCGGCGATAATGAATTCCGCTTCCCGGAGTGCGAGCACCTGGCCGCGCACGAGCCGGCACGCGCCTGGCCACCCGAGCAGGCCGATGACCGCGACGACGCTCAACAGGCTCGGCCCGACCGCTGAGACGAACACGATCACGAGGAGCAGCGTGGGAATGCTCATCAGGGTGTCGACGACGCGCATGATGACGAAGTCGAGTCGACCGCCGGCCAGGCCGGCCAATCCGCCGAGCAGCGTCCCGATCACGACGTAGATCGTCACGGCCCCCAGACCCACCACGAGCGAAGTCCGCGCCCCGTGCACGACCCGGGCCCAGACATCGCGCCCGGAGCGGTCCGTCCCGAGCAGGTGCTGAGCGCTCGGCGGCTGGCTGACGGCCTTGATGTCGGTGAAGAACGGCTTGCTCGAGACGACGTCCGCGAACACAGCCAGGAGCACGATCACCGTAAGGAGCACCATCCCCACGACGGCCAGCCGGTGACGCATGAAGCGCCGGAGCGCCGCGCGCCCAGGCGACTGGTGTTCGAGCACCAAACCCTGGATGGGCTGGGCGTCAGCGAGCGCTGCCAAGACGGATCCTTGGGTCGGCGCGCGCGTACAGGACGTCGACGAGGATGTTCACGACGAGCACGGCCGACCCGATGACAAGGACGACGCCCATCATGAGCGCCGGATCGCGATCGCTCGCAGCCCGGACCGCGAGCTGGCCCATCCCCGGCCAGGCGAAGATCTGCTCGGTGATCACGGCGCCCGCCACCAGCTCCGGGAGCAGCAGGCCGACGACCGTGATGATCGGGATCAGCGAGTTCCTGAACGCATGGCGGATGACCACGGTCGGTGCCGTCAGGCCTTTCGCACGGGCGGCCACGACGTACTCGCCATTGAGCGCCTCGAGCATGCTGGCGCGCGTGTAACGGAGCAGCGGCGATGCGCTGGCGAGGCCCAGCACCAACGCGGGCAGCACGAGGTGGCTGCCAAAATCGAGGACCGAGTTCGGGGCGCCCAGGGTTTGCATCCCGCCGCTTGGCAGGACGTCCAGCCAGACGGCGAAGATGTAGATGGCCGCCAGACCCAGGACGAAGGTGGGCACGCTCGAAAGCAGCAGGGTGACGGTCGTCATCACGTAATCGGCACGCGAATACGGCCGCAGTGCCGCGAGGATCCCGAGGGGGATCCCGACCAGCAGCGCGATCAAGATAGAAACGCTCATGAGCACGAGAGTCGGCGGGATCCGCTTGGCCACCTCCTCCGCGATAGGCCGGCGGGACTGGATCGAGTACCCGAGATCACCGCGCACGGCGCCTGCCAGCCAGACGACGTATCGGACGGGGACAGGCTGATCGAGACCCAGCTCCTTCCGACGCTCCTGGAGAAGCGCTGGGTTGCGTTGGAGCTGAGCGAGCACGGACGGGTCGAGCCGCGCGGTCAGCGGATCGCCCGGGGCGAGGGAGAGCGCGACGAAGCTGGTGATCGTGATTCCCAGCAAGACAGGAAACGCGATGAGGATCCGCCGCAGAACGTATGTCGCCATCCGGCCGCCCTCAGATGGACGGGGGCGGCCGGTGGATCGAAAGGTTCGAGTAGTCGCTTATGGGGTCAACGTCCAGTTCTGGACGCCCACGATGAACTCCCGGGTATTCGGCGGGATCGTGACTCCCTGCAGGCGCTTGGCCTTCGCGCTGAGCGCACTGGTCGTCCACCAGCTCACCTTCTCGACCTCGTCGTTGATCAGCTTGCTGATGCTCTTGAAGATCTCCGTCCGCTTCGCCTCGTCGACTTCCTTGCGGGCGGCGATGAACCCTTCGTCGATCGCGCAGTTGCGCGAGTACGTCTTGAAGTGCGGCGGATCCTCCTGCTTGCAGCTGTAATAGATCTGCGAGCGGAATGGGCCGACACCCTGGTCACCACCCTGGGCGATCGTCACGTCGAACTGGTCGATCTTCTCGTAGAAGTCGATCGCCGCGGTGGTATCGAGGCCGATCAGCTCGACCTTGAAGCCGATCGCCTCGAGGTCCTGCTGCATGATCGGGGTCCATTGCTCGACGCCGGCGAACGACTTGTCGAACACGATCCGCAGCGGCTTGCTCTTGTCCCAGGTGGACTCATCGAGCAGCTGCTTGGCCTTGGCCGGGTCGTAGTCGAAGAACTCCTGGTCGTCGGCCGGGGGCATGCCCGGCACCACGCCGCGGTTGATGCGCCCGGCGCCGCCGTACACCGCGTCGATGATTCCCTGAGCGTTCACGCCGAGTGCGATGGCCTTGCGTGTCTTCACATCGGTCAGCGACAGCAGATTCATGTACGGGCCGTAGGTGCCGACACCGGCCGTCGAGAGCACGTCGAGTGTCGGGACCTTCTCGAGGCGTCCCTTTTCGGCCGGGTTGAGCCGGACCGACAGGTCGACATCGCCTGATTCGAGCTGCGCGATCGCCTGATCGCCAAGGAGTCGCTTGACGAAGATGTTCTTGATCTTCGGAGCGCCCTGGAAGTAGTCGGGGTTGGCCTCGAATTGGCTGTACTGGTCGGTCTCGTACTTGATGAACTTGTATGGACCAGTCCCGATCGGTTTCGTGGTCGAGAACTCGATCGTCTCGACCTGCTTTGGATCGGTGTCCTTGAGGATGTGCTCAGGGACGATCACCGACGACGGGTCCGTGAGGTCAGCGAAGAAGTCGGCATTGGGGGCCTTGATCGTCAGTTCGATGGTGAGGGGGTCGATGACTTTCACGCCAGATGCTGTCTGCGCCGTTCCGGCTTTGACCTCGTCCGTGCCCACGACGGCGGCCCACGCGTTCTGCGGGTTCCGCGCGGTGTTGAGTAGCGCCCGATTGATGGTGAAGGCCACGTCGTTCGCCGTGAACGGCTCACCGTCGTGCCACTTGACGTCGGGGTGGAGACGGAACGTCCACTTCAGCCCGTCCGGGGAGACCTCCCACGAGTCGGCGAGATCCGGAATGGGCTTCCAGGTGTCACCCTCCCAGCCGCGCTCGATCAACTTGTCGAACATGAGCTGGAAGTTGATGGCCTGGCTGAAGGTCTCCTGCGACGCCGGGTGCCAGATCGCCGTCACGTCGCCAAGCCAGTGGATCTGGAGCGTGTCCGAGGCGCTGCCACCGGGCTCCGCTGAGGCGCTGACTTCGGGTGCGATCGACCCGGGCGCGACGCTGACCGGCTGTGCACCGGAGCCACTCGGGGCGGCGGCTGGCTGGCATGCCGTGACAGCGAGCAACGCCGCTGCGAGAGTCGTAAGGAAACGGGTCCGCATCGGTACTCCTATGAAGTCCCTGGGCGCTTGCTACTGGGCCGCCGGAGCATAGGCGAGCAGTCGACGACACGTCAATGAATCGAGCGAAGCCGTCGGTCGCCCGGACCGTGACGGCGCCACTGCTCGAGCGGCCGGTACTCCCAGTACCGCTTTCCCGATGAAACTCTCGTGGACCACTGCAGATTCGACAGGATGATGCCGTTTCTGAACGGGACGGAGCGTGGCTGTGCGGATTTCGGTACTGCCCGTACCGCCGGGCCCCGTCCCCGGCCCGGCCGCCGGTCGCCCGGCCCGGTCGCCCGGACCGCCCGACGCGAAAACGCGAGAGGCCGGCCGGCTCCCGAAGGAACCGGCCGGCCGCTCATTACGGTCAGGGGTGAGAACCCGTGGTCAGACGGGGTCCTTGGCCAGGTGGCGCTGCATGGCTGCCTTGCGCGACAGGTTGACCCGGCCCTGGCGGTCGACTTCCAGCACGACCACCATGATCTCGTCGCCAACGGCCACGACATCCTCGACGGTCGGCACGTGGTAGTCGGCCAGCTCGCCGATGCGGACGAGGCCTTCCTTGCCCGGCAGGATCTCGACGAAGCAGCCGAAGCCCATGATCCGGGTGACCTTACCCATGTACAGCGAGCCAACCTCGACCTCGCGGGTCAGGCTGTTGATCCAGTCGATCGCCTTGCGGGCGTTCTCGCCGGAGACGGCCGCGATCTCGACCGTGCCGTCGTCCTCGACGTTGATCTCCGTGGACGTCTCTTCCTGGATCTTGCGGATCATGGATCCACCCTTGCCGATGATCTCGCGGATCTTCTCGGGGTTGATCTTGATCGTGGTGATGCGGGGGGCGAAGTCGCTCATGTCCGAGCGTGCCTCGGGCATGACCTCGGCCATCTTGTCGAGGATCGTCAGACGGGCCGCGAGTGCCTGCTTGAGACCATCGCGGATGATCGCCTCGCTGATGCCCTGGACCTTGATGTCCATCTGGAGGGCGGTCACACCGTCCCGCGTGCCGGTCACCTTGAAGTCCATGTCACCGATGGAATCCTCCTTGCCGAGGATGTCCGTCAGGACGACGAACGTGCCGTCCGGCTCGCTGATCAGGCCCATCGCCGCGCCGGCGACCGGTGCCTTGATCGGCACACCGGCGTCCATCAGGGCGAGCGTGGAACCGCACGTCGAGGCCATCGAGGTTGACCCATTGGAGGTCACGCATTCACTGACGAGCCGGATGACGTAGGGGAATTCCTCGTGGCTCGGCAGGACCGGGAGCAGGGCCCGCTCGGCGAGGTGGCCGTGGCCGATGTCGCGCCGGCTGGGCCCGCGCATCATCTTGTTCTCGCCGGTGCTGTAGGGCGGGAAGTTGTAGTGGTGCAGGTAGCGCTTCTCGGTCTCGGGGCTGATCGTATCGATCCGCTGGACGTCCGATGACGACCCGAGGGTGGCCACGGTAAGCGCCTGGGTCTCGCCACGGGTGAACAGGCCGGAGCCGTGCGCCCGCGGGACAAGCCCGACCTCGACAGTGATGGGACGGATGTCCGTCAGGCCGCGGCCGTCGATGCGAATGCCCTCGTCGATGACGATCCGGCGGACCGTCTTCTTCTGGACCAGGTTGAACAGGTTCTTGCTGACGCGAGCCTCGCGCTTGGCCGCGTCGAGCAGCTTGTTGGTGTCGCCACCGGTCCGATTGGCACGGACGGCCTCGGCGATCGACTCACGCAGGGTGGAGATCCGGCCGGGCAGGTCGTTGGCGAACCAGAGCAGCAGGTTGGCCGTCGCCTCGGCGTCCGGCAGGGCGCGGTGGCCCTGGCTCAGCTCGACGCCAAAGAATCGGGCCAGGTCACCGAGCTTGTACGACTCGGCTCCGGGATAACCATCACGGGCGATGACCAGCGTGTCGAGGTAGGTTCCCGGCTTGAACCGGAAACCATCACCCTTGGCCTCTTCGATGAATCCGAGGTCGAAGCCCACGTTGTGACCGACGACGAGCGCGTCGCCGACGAAGGCCAGCAGCTTGTCGGCTGCCTCCCTGGGACTCGGGGCGCCCTTGACGTCCTTGTCCGTGATGCCGTGCATCTGGTTGCCGACGATCTTGCGGCCCGGGTTCACGAACGACGACCAGCGATCGACGATCTTGGTGCCCTTGATCTTGACCGCGGCGACCTCGACGAGGTCCGACATCTTTGGATCCGTGCCGGTCGTCTCGACATCGATGACGACGAGCTCGCGCTTGGCGTCCGTCGCCGAAGCGAACTCGAGGACGGAGTTGGTCGATGGCTCGATGTAGGGAAGCTTCTTGGCCTTGCCGAGGGCCTTCTGCATCTCCTCCTGGAGCTCGACGATCGGTCGAAGGGAGCGGTGCCCGAACAGGATGGCCTCGGCCATGACGTCTTCCGGCAGGAGCTTGGCGCCCGCCTCGACCATCATGATCGCGTCGCGGGTACCGGCCACGATCAGGTCAAGCTCGGAGTCCTTGAGCTGGCTGAACGTCGGGTTGACGACGAACTCGCCGTCGATCCGGCCGACACGCACGGAGGCGATCGGGCCGTTGAACGGGATCTCGCTGATCGATAGGGCCGCGGATGCGGCGATCGTGCCGACAACGTCCGGGAGGTTCTCCTGGTCTGTCGAGAGGACGGTGATCACGAGCTGGACGTCGTCCTTGTAGCCCTCGGGGAACAGCGGGCGGATCGGCCGGTCCGTCTGGCGGGCGGCCAGGATCGCGTTCTCGGACGGGCGCGCCTCGCGCTTGATGAAGCCGCCCGGGATCTTGCCCGCGGCGTACATCCGCTCCTCGAAATCGACCGTGAGCGGGAAGAAGTCGAGGCCGGGGCGCGGCTCCGACCGGTTGGCGGTGCCGAGCACCATGGTGTCACCGTAGCGAACGGTGACGGAGCCGCCGGCGAGGCGTGCCATCTTGCCGGTCTCGATGGTCAGTGTGCGGCCACCGACCTGCGTCTCGAATGTCTGAGACAAGGGAATGAATCCTCCTTGTCGTGGAGGAGGGATCGACCCGCGGGCGGGTCAGCCGGCTGCGCTACGTGGCGCCGAGCATGCAGCGAACTCGGGTCGAGCCCGAGGTCGCGATGCTGCGACGCTAGCGGCGGAGCCCCAGCCGTCCGATGACGGTCCGGTAGCGCGCGCTGTCCTTCTTCATCAGATAGGCGAGAAGGCGGCGGCGCTGGCCGACGAGCTTGAGGAGGCCGCGACGCGAATGGTTGTCCTTGGGGAAGCGGCGAAGATGCCCGGTCAGGTCCGTGATCCGCTCGGTGATGAGCGCGACCTGGACTTCGGGCGAACCGGTGTCACCTTCCTTGGTGGCGTACCCGGTCATGATCTCCTGCTTCAGTTCCCGCGCGAGCGGCACTCGGTCCTCCGACACGATCTGTGCTTGATGTTCTTCTTCTTTGACCGGTGAAGGATACGGGCCACGGGGTCGAACGGTCAAACGGGTTCCGAGCCGTCCCGGCGCGGCAACGTCCCACCCGTGCGACCCGCCCGTGCGACCCGCCCGTGCCACCCCGCCCGTCCGACCCGCCCGCCCCTTGATCGTTCTCATTGATCGCTGTGGGCTTAACCACGAGGAACTGGTGCCCCGGAAAGACGATCCAGGTTGGCAACTCCTCGTGGCCGACCGCGGATCGATCAACGACACCGATCACCGAAGCGCCGAGGCGTCACGGCCCGGCGAGCTCCCACCCGAGCGAGTACCCTCGGGCGATGCCGCGGCTGACGAGGATCTACACAAGGACCGGCGACGAGGGCCTGACGGGCCTCGGCGGCGGGCGGCGCGTGTCCAAGGATTCTGTCCGGGTGGCTGCGTACGGCACGGTGGACGAGCTGAACTCCACGATCGGCGTGGCGCTCGCGCTAGGGCTGACCGATCGACTGACGTTGGAACTCGCCACGATCCAGAACGAGCTGTTCGATCTGGGCTCGGACCTGTGCTGGCCGGACGACGACGAGCGGCGCGGGGCGATCCCGACCGTCCAGCCACATCACGTTGAACGACTCGAGCGCCTGATCGACGAGCTGAATGCGGTCGTCGGGCCGCTCACCAACTTCCTGTTGCCGGGAGGGTCGCCCGGTGCGGCCCAGCTCCATGTCGCACGGACGGTCTGCCGCCGAGCCGAACGGGAGGTCGTCACCCTGGCCCGCGATGAGTCCATCGGCGAGCACGTGCTGACCTACATCAACCGGTTGTCCGACGCGCTGTTCGTGATGGCCCGCTACGAAAACCACGAGCGCGGCGCCGTCGAGCCGCTCTGGCAGCCGGGGCGGTAGCAGCCCTCAACCCGCAGCGAGGTCAGGCCAGCAGAATTCCGCGTCGACCATCGGCTGACCCGGGCCCGCGGCGTCTGCCTCGAACGGTGTGCGGAAGGTGAAGGCAGCCGGCGTCGGTCCGTCCCGCCGCAGGCGCTCCAGCCGGTCCTGCGCCTCCACGACCGTTGGCAGATGCCCAACCTCGACCCACCACAGCGCGAGGTGCGCCGTGGCCAGCCGCTCGAACCACTCGCGCCGTCGTCGAAGCACGCCGACGTGTCCTGAGGTGTAGGCGTAGGCACGCAGCGCCTCGATCGACTCCCAGACTGTGAGATTGACGATGATCATCTCGTCGTCGAACACGCGGATGGACGTCGCATCGCCGTCGTCGGACTGCAGCCGCCAGACGAAGCCTTGGCTCGTGTCGGCGAGTCGATTGATCGGTTCCAGCTGGGCGACGAACTCGGCCAGTTCTGGCGAGTCGATCGGCGCCAGGAGACGGGCCACGTTGATCTGGGCGAGCTGCATCCGCCCATCCTAGCGCGACGCTCAGTCGGCCAGCAACGCCAAGCCTGGCCCACCGCGGTACAAGCCGGCCGGCGACCCGATTCCAGTGTGGCTGGCACAAGCGACACGCCGCACGGTGACCTGCGGGCCGTCGGGCCTTTGGTTGCACCGAACTCCAGGTGGACTGGAAATCTTGACCGATTTCGCGCTCCAGGGGTCCGACCCGGCTGTGTGGGTGACCGTGGCCTGTGGCTCCGGGGGTCACCCAGGCTGGTTGTACCAGTGGAGCTGGAATTCGGGCGGGTCAGCTCCCGAGGATGACGTCGGCCGGGCCGTCGGGGACGACCGCGCCATCGATCCTGACCAGGCTCTCCCGTACCGTCAGCGTTGCGGCCGTGCCATCGATCGCGCACGCGTAGCTCCCGTTCCCGGGAAGCGCCAGCGGCAGATCGAACACCAACGAACGATCGCGGAGTTCGCCACGCAGCGTGACCGGCCGACCAAGCAACTTGGCGGCGCCCTGAAGATTCCCGGCCGCGATCAACGACCGGATCTCTGAACTGCGCACCGGTCGATCGTCGATCGAGAACGGCGGGACGACCACGACATCGAACCCGCGCTCCCGACCGAGGACAGCGAGCGCCTCCGGGGTCCCCTCGCGCTGGAAGCCGAAGGCCGCATCCGGCGTCATCAGCAGCCCGGCCAATGACGTGCCGGCCAGGATCCTCGCCACGAATGCGTCATACGGGGTGTGTCTGACCGCCTCGTCAAAATGCTGGACGACGGTGACCTCCACACCCGCGGCCTCGAGCCGAGCCAGGCGCTCATCGGGGTGGATGAGCAACGGCGGCGCTGAACCGGTCAGGACCTCGTCGGGATGGGCATCGAAGGTGATCACGCACGGCCGCGCCGACCGGTCAGCCGCTTCACGAACGAGGTGCTCCAACAGGTAGGCATGACCCAGATGCAGGCCATCGAACACGCCAACGACGGCGAAGACCGGTCCGTGCTCAGGTCGAAGTCCCTCGACCCCGGCCACGACCTCCATCAGTCGGCCTCGACGGTGGCTGCCGGCCCGACCGGGGCGATCAAGACCTTGTCCGGCGCCAGCCGACCCCCGCCGGGCGCCTCGATGGCCAGGGCCGCGAGCGTCCCGTCGGGTGTTCGGAGTCGATAGCGTTCGGCGCCAGGTGGGAAGCCACTCGCGGGCTGGATGAACTGGCCGCGCGCCACGGCTTCCGTCTCGGCGCCGGTCAGGACGACGTCCGGAAATCGATCGAGCCCGAAATCGATCGGGCGCAGAAGGCCCGTCAGCCGCTCCGAGCCGTCGGCTGCGGCCGCACGGACGGCGTCCAGCGGCAGGGCGTCGGACTCCGTGAACGGACCGGCCGCGGTTCGGCGGAGCGCCCCGAGGTAGGCCGCATTCCCCAGCCGCTCGCCGAGGTCGCGGGCAAGCGCGCGCATGTATGTCCCGGCGGAACACCTGACATCCAGGATCGCCACCGGCCGCTCGGGGTCGCTGTCGTCCCATGACACGAGCGACAGGGCGTGGATGGTGACCTCCCGCTCCGCGAGCACGACCGACTCACCGGCTCTGGCCATCGCGTACGCGCGCCGGCCGCCGACCTTGATCGCGGAATACGCGGGCGGACGCTGGCGGATGGGGCCGAGGAAACCGGCCAGGGCCAGCTCGATCGCGGCCCTGACGGGCGCCGGGCCATCGACCGGCGTCATCTCGCCTTCGATGTCGTCCGTCGCGGACGAAGCACCGAAGCAGACGGTGGCGCGATACGCCTTGTTGTCGGCGAGATGGAACTCGACGACACGGGTTCCACGCCCCAGGAACACCGGCAGCACCCCGGTCGCGAACGGGTCCAGCGTGCCACCGTGGCCCACCCGTCGCGTCGCCGCGAGGCGCCGGACGAGGGCGACGATGTCGTGCGACGTCGGGCCGATGGGCTTGTCCAGGACGAGGATCCCATCCAGCCCCGGTCCGAGCGAGCTGTGCGCCACGACCTAGCGGATGACCTCGTCGGCGAGGCGGGTGGCCTCCGCGAGGACCGCCGGCCGTGCCTGGTCCACGGGGAGGGTCACGGTCGCGCCGGCTGCCCGGGCGTGGCCACCACCGCCAAATCGGCCGGTCAGCACGGTCGCGTCCACGCCACCTGGCTTCGTGCGGACGCTGATCCGCGTCGCCTGGCCGGCCTCCTTGAACAGGATCGCAACCTCGGCCTCGTCCGCCTGGGCGAGCAGATCGATGATCCCCTCCCCGTGCGGCGGGATCGAATCGGTCGCGGCCAGGTCGGCATCGAGCAACGTGGACCACACGACGCGACCCCCGTCGCCGGTCTCGAGTCGATCGAGCACCCGGCCGAACAGGCGAAGCTGGGGCGCGGGCTTGGTCCGGTACAGCCGGCGTGAGATATCGGACAGCGGCGCTCCGGCCGCGACCAGGGCCGAGGACACGGCCAGCGTGCGGGGCGTGGCATTGGGGTGGGCGAAGGTCGCCGTGTCCATGACGATCCCGGCCATCAGGGTCGCGGCGAGGGCACCGTCCCCGGCCGTCAGGGGCACGTCCAGGCGCAGGGCCAGCAGGGCGACCATCTCGCAGGTTGCGGCACTGGCGGGCTCGATCCAGTCGGCATCGCCGGAGGCGGCGTTGGACGCGTGGTGATCGATGACGACCCGGGGCAGTCGCTCGAACAGGTCGGCGTGCCGAGCGGCGACCTCCCCGATCCGGTCCAGCGACCCGCAGTCGGACACGACGAGCAGGTCGTACTCGGCGTCGGGATCGGGATCCGTCCGGAACCGCTCCACATCGGCGATGAAGTCATACAGCGGCGGGACCGGGTCCGTGCACACCGGATCCGCCCGGCCACCCAGGGCTTCCACGATGCGGACAACCCCGAGCGTCGCTCCGAGCGTGTCCGCGTCCGGGTTTTCGTGGCCGACCGCGAGGACTCGCCGCGCCCCACGCAGGCGCTCCACGACCACATCCGGCACGGCGTCGAGGTACGGCCGCAGGTCAGAACCCAGGTCCGTGCCGGCACCGGCGGTCGTCATCGGCGCGGCCCGGGGCGTCTGGCACTCCCCTGCCCCGGCCTGGAACCCGGACCCGTCCAACGGCGCCGGGTGCGCGGCTTTGGCGGAATCACGGCTGATGGCGGCTCGTCCGGTGTGTCGCCTTCGTGATGGACCCGAGGGACCGGCGTCGGAAGCGTCTCGCCGACGGGCAGATCCCCGGTGGGTTCGGCCCCGGCGTTCAGCTCGTCGAGCAACTGCAGGACGCGCGTGCCACGCTCGGCGGTATCGTCGAGCAGCAGGTGGAGATCCGGGATGCGCCGCATGCGCAACGTCTTCCCAAGCTCATGGCGGACGAACGGCATCGCACGACCAAGGGCCGAAATGGTCGCCTGTCGCTCCGCGGGTTGCCCGATGACGCTGACCCACACCTTGGCGTGGCTCAGATCCCGCGTCGTCTCGACCTTTGTGATCGTCGCGAACCCCACGCGCGGATCCGCCACGTCGCGCGCCACGATCGCCCCGATCTCCTGGCGCAGCAATTCGTCCACCCGATCCGTTCGCTGACTCACGAGGCGGCTGCTGGGCGGAGCTGCGACGGGCGCGACCTTGCCGTGACGCGGCGCTGCTGACGAGACCTCATGCTCAGGCGGAAACCGCCCTCGAAATGGTCTGCGAAGTGAAGCACTCGATCACGTCGCCTTCCTGGAGGTCATGGAAGTTGGCCAGACCGATGCCGCACTCGTAGGTCGTCTGGACCTCGCGGACGTCGTCACGGAAGCGCCGCAGCGATTCGATCCGGTCCGTCGCGATGACCTTGCCGCCGCGGTAGACCCGGGCGCCGCCGCGGACGATCCGGCCGTCGGTGACGTACGAACCGGCGATCTGGGTGTTCTTGCCGACCTTGATGACCTGGCGAACCTCCGCCCGACCCTCCACGATCTCGACGATCTCGGGTTCGAGCAGGCCCTTGAGGGCCGCATCGATGTCATCGGTCAGCTTGTAGATGATGTCGTACAGCCGAACATCGACACCCTCGGCTTCGGCGGCTCGCCGGGCCGTATCGGTGATCTTCGTGCTGAAGCCGACCACGATCGCATCCGATGCGGTCGCGAGCATGATGTCGTTGTCGGTGATGTCGCCGGCGGCCTCATGCAGGACGTTGAGCCGGACCTCACCCTGATCGAGCTGCTCCAGGGCATGCGTGATGGCGCCCAGCGAGCCGGACACATCCGACTTCAGGATGATCCGCAGTTCCTTGGCCTGGCCGGCCTGGATCTGGCGGTAGAGGTCCTCGAGGGTCGCGCGGCCGGAGCCATCGCCACCCTTGGCGGCCGCCTCGGTCTTGCGCAGATCGACCATGGCGCGGGCGGCCTTGTCGTCCGCGACCACGCGCATGATGTCACCCGCGGCCGGGACCTCGGACAGACCGAGCACCACGACGGCAGTGGCCGGTGCGGCCAGCTTGACTCGCTTGCCCCGGTCGTTCTCCAGCGACCTGACGCGACCGAACGTCTCTCCGACGACGATGATATCGCCGACCTTGAGGGTGCCGGTCTGGACCAGGGCGGTCGCGATGGCACCACGGTTCTTGTCCATCTGTGCTTCGACGATGGTGCCGATAGCGGGCCGATCCGGGTTCGCCTGGAGTTCCTGGAGATCAGCCACGAGCAGGACCATCTCGATCAGGTCGTCAAGCCCGACCCGGCTCTTGGCCGAGACCGCCACGAGCGGCACGTCACCGCCGTATTCCTCGATGACGATGCCCGCCTCGGTCAGCTCGGTCTTGACCCGGGTCTGATCCGCGTCCGGCTTGTCGATCTTGTTGAGCGCGATGATGATCGGGACTCGGGCCGCCCGAGCGTGGCTGATCGCCTCGAGGGTCTGGGGCATCACGCCGTCATCCGCGGCCACCACGATGATCGCGATGTCCGTGACCCGTGCCCCCCGGGCGCGCATCGCGGTGAACGCCTCGTGGCCCGGAGTGTCCAGGAATACGACGCGCTTGCCGTCATGATCGATCTCCGAAGCGCCGATGTGCTGGGTGATGCCACCACGTTCTCCGGCCGCGACCTCGGTCGAGCGGAGGGCGTCGAGCAGGCTTGTCTTGCCGTGGTCGACGTGGCCCATGACGGTCACGATCGGTGCTCGTGGCTGGAGCGCGTCGGGGTCGTCCTCGTCGAACAGCGATTCCCTGGCGGCCGGGGTCGCGTCCGCATCCGTTTCGTGATCGGGGCCGGTGCCGTTCGTCGATGTGGCGACGGTCTCGGCGACTTCGTAGCCGAGCTCGCCTGCCACAAGCGAGGCCGTGTCGCGGTCGATGAGCTGGTTGATCGTCGCGAAGATGCCGCTCTTGATCAGCTCTCGGATGATATCCGCGACATTGACCGTGAGCAGTTCAGCCAGGTCCTTGACGGTGATCGTGCTGGGCAGTTCGAGCGCGCCACGTGCGCTCGGATCGATCGTCTGGACCTGTGATCCGAATGCGCCATCTCGACGCGGCGGCTTGCGCGGGCCGCGCCGGCCGCGGGTGCCGCTCCTACTCCTGGCCATGGGCTCCTCCTTGGGTGATGTTCGTGGTGATGGCTCCCGATGCGACGTCCGCGAGGAACGCGGCGGGGAGCGGTGTTTCCAGCGCCCGTGACAGGGCGCCCTTCTTGATGGCGAGGCTCAGGCAGTCAATCCCGACGCAAACATAGGCGCCGCGCCCGGACAGACGACCGGATGGATCGACCACGATACGGCGATCCGGCGTGCGCACGATCCGCGCAAGCTCGAGCTTTGGGCGCGCGGTCCGGCAGGCCACACACGTGCGGGTCGGGACCCGGCGCGGCGTGGCCATCGACGACACCGCCGGACGGGCGGCCGCGCCTATGACGCCACCTCCTCGGTGGCAGCTTCAGGTTCGGCCGCGGTCTTCTTCGTCGTGGCGCGTTTCGCCTTGGCGGCCGGGGCCGGGGTCGTGGCGGATGGCTCGGACGCGTCCACTGTCGGGGCTGTGGCCGCCTTCTTCGTGACCCGTTTGGGCTTGGCAGCCGTGGCCGGGGCCTCGGAGGTGTCCACTGTCGGGGCTGTGGCCGCCTTCTTCGTGACCCGTTTGGGCTTGGCCGGCACAGCGGTCTCGGCCGGTGGCGACTCGCTCGGCGGCTCCGAATCGGCCGCATCAAGGGCGATCGCCAGGGGCGTGTCTCCGATCTTGACCGGCGGCACCTCGACGGGCGGGGCGTCCGCGGCGGCCTTCGCCTCGGCGACCGACACATCGCTGCGGATATCGATCCGCCAGCCGGTCAGCCGCGCCGCGAGCCGGGCGTTCTGGCCCTCACGACCGATGGCCAGCGACAGCATCCGCTCGGGCACCGTGACGGACGCGATGCGATGCTCCTCGTCGATATCGACGGACAGGACCTGGGCTGGGCTCAGCGCATTGGCGACAAAGGCGCCGGCATCGTCGCTCCACGGGATGACATCGATCTTCTCACCGGCAAGCTCGGCGACCACGGCCTGCACGCGCGCCCCGCGCTGCCCGACGGTGGCCCCCACGGGATCCAGCCCCTCCTGGCGGGACGCAACGGCGACCTTGGAGCGGCTGCCCGCCTCGCGCGCGACCGCCTTGATCTCGACGGTGCCGCTGTGGATCTCCGGGACCTCGAGCTCGAAGAGCCGACGCAGGAAGCCCTTGTGGGTTCGACTGACGAAGATCTGAGGACCACGCACGGACCGTCGGACCTCCAGCACAAACGCCTTGACGTTCTGCCCGATGCGGTAGTGCTCGAGCGCGCTCTGCTCGGTGGTCGCGAGAATCGCCTCCACATTCTTGCCGACATCGAGGATGAGCGCCCGTGGCTCGACGCGGTTGACCGTGCCCGTGATGAGTTCGCCTTCCCGGCTCGCGAACTGATCGAAGACCTGGTCGCGCTCGACCTCGCGAATGCGCTGGAGCACGATCTGCTTGGCCGTCTGGGCACCGATCCGACCGAACACGTCGCCATCGAGCTGCTCGGTCTCGACGACGTCGCCCGGTTTGGCGTTCACCTCATGCGCACGCGCATCCTCGACGGTGATCTGGGTGAGTTCGTCCTCGATCACCTCGACCACGAGTCGCGACCGGAAGACACGGATCTGGCCACTCTCGGCATCGATCCGGACCTGGATGTCCTCATCGCCGGCGACGCGTCGATAGGCCGACTGGATACCGTCCTCGACGGCCCCGATCAGCTGCTCTCGCGAAACCTGCTTCTCCGCGTTGAGCTGGAGGAGGGCGCCCACGAAGTCTCGACTCACCATCGCCTCCTCTTTGCGCATGCTGCCGTGGAACGACCGGTCCAAAAAAAAGACGCGGGGGTCACCCACGTCGCGGAGCGGCCGTTCAGTTAGCCGCGAGTATACACCCGGACCGGTGGACGGCTCGGCGGGCGCGTCGCCGAGCTCAGTCGGCGACGGCGACCTTGAAGCTTGCGGCGGACGCCTTGGGGATGACCTGGATGAACAGCTGGCCCCGTGGGAGGACGATCTCCTTGCCGGCTGCGTCCAGGAAGCGGGTCCGGTCCGACGGTGATCTCTTGTTCCAGGTGCCTTTGGTGACCCGCCCGTCGGCGAAGACCCAGGCGGTGTTCTTGCCGATCGAATCCGCCTCGAGCCGCCCCAGCGCCGCGCCCTCGATCGCCTTGGATCGCCGGATCGGCACGACCATGACGATCACCGACGTCGGCGCGATCCGCGGCCCGCTGCCGATGACCCCATAGCCGCGATCCCCCTTGGCGAGGGCGTCGTGCTGCGCTCGGCCATCCACCGTGCGCAGCCACGTATTCGACGGGCGATCGTATCGATAGCTCACGCGCTCGCTCGTGTACGTCACCCGGATCGAGCCGCCGTCCGGCCCTCGATCAGCCTCCGCCGCTCCGTCTGCGAAGGGCTGGAGACGACCGGGCTCCGTCGGATCGTAGGCGAGCCGCTCGCTCGTGGCCCGCTTGGACTTTTCGGCGTACCCACGGATGCGCTTGCCGTCCGTGTACAGATTGTGCGGGGCGCGTCGAAAGCTGACACGGCGGGTGGCCCGCCCGTTGACGTCCAGCACGAGATCCTGACGGCCGGCGAGGAAGTCGCGCAACGGTGGTGGACCGCCGGCGTGCAGATAAACGGCCTTCCACTCGGCCGCCCAGCGCGCGAAATACAGGCGTGCGCTGCGCACCGGACCGATTCGCGGCGGCGTGCCCGACTGGAAGATGGCCATGTATCGCGGGATGCCACCCTCAGCCGGGGCCTGCCAGACGATGCTTGCGACCGACAGCCCGGATTGCGGACGGGCCGCGGGCGAGTCGTCGATCATGACCGCGATCGGGTAGCGGTGAGCGAGCGCGGCGGTCGTCACGACGCCGGACAGATCCTCGTAGATCAGCGGCGTCGGACTCGGCGACGGCGCCACACTCGCGGGCGGGCTCGGCGATGCGCTCGCCGGCGGCGGCGTCGCGCTCGGTGCTGGGGAATCGGCGACGGCGACCGCGGTCGGCTGGGGAGCCGGGGTGGACGCGGGCCTGAGGCCTGACGCGAGAAGGATGCCGCCGCCACCCAGGATCACCACCAGGATCACGATGGCGCCGGACAGCATTCGGCGATCGGCGCGCAGTCGTTGGATCATGCCGCTAGTCTCCGACCCCACTCTGCCCTACACAACCCGTCGGAAGTACCTATCGGAGCGGCCGACGCTCCCGGATCTTCGTCAGCGACGACCTCCCGTCGTCATCGGCGACAAGGCCGGCACATCCGAGTCTGTGACGACCACGACCCCTGGTCGTCGATGACCGATCGCGGCCGACCGAAGCGGGGACTGCGGCAGACGGCCACGACCGATGCGTCCATCCTCGGGCTGGCCGACGAGACTCCGACCGGAGCGCCCGCGCCGACCGATCCCGCCAGATGACACCAGCCAGCATCACTGGGCGCGCTATGGGCCCGTCGGGCGTCCTCGCAGCGGCCACGCATCCGCCTGATCGTGCGTGCGCGTGTCGTCGTGCCGGGTGCGCGCCGGCTCCAGGAGCGCGGACAGCCCGCCTAACGTTCTGTGGGACGACATCTGGCGGACTGGCCAAGGCTGGACCCGGGCGGGCGGCGGGCGGCGGCCAACTCGGCGGGCGGCGGGCCCGGGACGGCGGCCAACGGCCGATCCAGGCGTCGGCGGCGCCGCGCTTGAGCGTGCGGTGCTCGGCCAGCGATCGTCGAACGGTCCCGATCTGCGCCTACCACGACCCACGGTCGTGGCTGACCGGATCGCGGCAGACCGGGACGTCGGCAACAACGTCCTGAGGAATCACCTTAGGTCTGGATGGGGGCGGGCTCCGGGTAGCGGCGTGCGACATAGTCCTCGAGGATGTCGATGAACTCGGCGACGAGGCCGTCACCTCGGAGCGTGCGGTCCAGCTTGCCATCGATGAACACCGGGGCGACCGGTTCCTCGAACGTGCCGGGCAGGCTTATCCCGATGTCCGCGTGCTTCGATTCGCCCGGGCCGTTGACCACGCAGCCCATGACCGCGACGCGAAGTTCCTCGGCGCCTGGATGGGTTTCCTTCCATTCCGGCATGCGGTCCTTGAGGTAGCCCTGGATCTGCTGAGCCATCTCCTGGAAGAACGTGCTGGTGGTCCGACCGCAGCCAGGACACGCTGACACCTGCGGCAGGAACGCGCGAAGACCCATCGATTGCAGGACCTGTTGGGCGATCTCGACCTCGCGTTCGCGCGGTGCGCCGGGCTCCGGGGTCAGTGACACCCGGATGGTGTCCCCGATCCCCTCGTTGAGCAGGATGGCGAGGCCCGCGGTGGAGGCGATGATCCCCTTGTCGCCCATGCCGGCCTCGGTCAGGCCCAGGTGGAGCGGGTAGTCGCAGCGGGCCGCCAGCAGCCGGTAGACATCGACGAGGTCCCGGACCCCGGAGACCTTGGCGCTGATGATGATCTGGTCGTGACGCAGACCGGTCTGTTCCGCGAGCTCGGCGGAACGCAGGGCGGATTGAAGCATCGCCTCGATCATCACGTCGCGCGCATCGGCGGGGACGGGAAGCTTCGCGTTGGCGTCCATCAGCTCGGTCAGGATCGCCTGGTCAAGAGAGCCCCAATTGACCCCGATCCGGACCGGCTTGTCGTTGTCCACGGCCACGCGAACGATGGTCGCGAAGTGCTCGTCGTGCCGTTTCGCCCCGACGTTTCCGGGGTTGATCCGGTACTTCGCGAGAAGCGCGGCCGTCTCGGGGAAGTCGACGAGCAGCTGATGGCCGTTGTAGTGGAAGTCGCCGATGACCGGCACGTCCACACCGAGGTTGTCGCGCAGCTTGCGCATCATCTCGGGCACGGCCGCCGCCGCTTCCGGGGTATTGACCGTGACCCGGACCAGCTGCGAGCCGGTATGGGCCAGGCGGGCGACCTGGATGGCGGTGCCGTCTGCGTCGGCGGTGTCCGTGTTGGTCATCGATTGCACCACGACCGGGTGCGCGCTCCCGACGAGTACGCCGCCGACGTCGACGCTGACGGTCGGCCGACGACGCGGCCTGAGCAGATCCGGCGAGGTCATGGTGCGCCGGCCGCGCCTCCGGACAGGCTCCGTACGATGTCGTAGCCGGTCACCCAGATGATGAAACCGAACAGGAAGACGAACCCCGCGACATAGGTCATCTGCTCGGCACGGAGGCTGATCCGCTTGCCGAATACCCGCTTGAGCGTGATCATCAGCATCCGGCCGCCATCCAGCGGCGGGAACGGCAGCACATTGACCAGGGCGAGGTTGGCCGACAGGATCCCCGCAACGTACAGGGTCAGGATCGGTCCGGCATTCCAGAACACGTCGCCGATCTGGGTCGCGATGCCGACCGGCCCGGAGACTGGGGGCGGCGCCGTGGGGTCGGCCGCCACGGACCCGACCAGTTTGCCCAGGCCACCGAGGATGAGCCCGAGCGCCCGGACCGTCTGGTCGGCTCCGACGCCGATGGCCGTCGGCAGGTCGTTGGATGTATTGGCACCATCGAAGTAGCCCTCCCACGGGCGAGTCGCCTGCGAGATCCCGAGAGCACCCTGATCGGCATCCACCGCGGCCTGATCCCGCAACGTGACGGAGACGTCGCGACGGACCCCGTCGGGTCCATCGAGCGTCAGGACGATGGTCTCGCCCGCCCGGGACCGGAGGCTGTCGAGGATGGTCGGGCCGGTGATGAACTGCGAGCGCTGGCCATCCACCGCGACGATCGCGTCGCCGGGCTGGAGGCCCGCGGCGGCTGCCGGCGAGCCTGGCTGGACCTCGAAGAAGCGGATACCCATGAGTGGCGAGGCCAGCCACGCGATGCCGGTGAAGATGACGAACGAGAGGAGGACGTTCATCACGACACCCGCGACGAGGATCACGAGTTTCTTGGGCAGCCCCTGGGCAGAGAATGAGCGCGGATCCGTGGCGGCGTCGCCATCCTCGCCCTCGAGCTTGACGAACCCGCCGATCGGCAGCCAGTTGAGCGAGTACAGGGTCTCGCCCTTGTTGCGCAGAACCTTCGCCCGCGGCGGGAAGCCGACCCCGAATTCCAGCACGCGGACGTTGGCCAGGCGGGCCGTCACGAAGTGGCCCAGCTCGTGGATAACGACCAGGATCCCGAGGATCCCGAAGAACAGGACGATCGTGACGATCGATTGAAGGAAACCGGTCATGCCACGGGTCCCGACGCGAAGGCGGCCCGGACTTCGGCGTCGAGCGCGACGAGGGTCTCGACATCCGGCTCGGGCTCACCGCTGCCGCCGAATCGCGCGACGGCGGCCTCGAGCAGCCGGGGGATGCCGTTGAAATCGAGCGTGCCGTCGAGGAATCGCGCGACCGCAACGTCGTCGGCGGCGATCAATGCGGCCGATGCACTCGGCCCCGTGATGCCAGCCGCGCGCGCGATCCGGAGCGCCGGGAATCGATCGATATCGGGCGCTCGGAAGTCGAGACGCGCGGTCGCGATCAGGTCCGGTGGTGCAGCCGGCGACGGCCGGCGATGTGGGTAGGTCATGGCGTATTGGATGGGAAGTCGCATATCCGGGGTGCCCAGCTGGGCCTTGAGGGAACCGTCCACGAAGCGAACGGCGGAGTGGACAACGCTCTGCGGGTGGATGACCACCTCGATCGCGGCGTAGTCGACATCGTACAGCCAGTGCGCCTCGATGACCTCCAGACCCTTGTTGGCGAGCGTCGCGGAATCGATGGTGATCTTGGCTCCCATGGTCCAGGTCGGGTGCTTGAGGGCTCGTTCCGGAGTCACCGCCGCCATCTCCGCCGGCGTCGCATCCAGGAACGGACCGCCGGACGCGGTGAGGATAAGGGCGGCAACGCCCGACATGGGTTCGCCGACGAGGCACTGCCAGATGGCCGAGTGCTCGGAATCGATCGGTCGGAGCCACGCGAGCGGACTCGCGTACGGATCTCCAGGTGAGGTGGCGGCCCGATCCGCACCCAGGCGGCGGGCCAGCGGCATGACGAGGTGGCCGCCCGCGACCAGTGTCTCCTTGTTGGCGGTGGCGACGATCTTGCCGGCGCGGAGCGCTGCCAGGACCGGCCGCAGGCTGACGACGCCTCCGGTCGCGATGACCACGAGGTCGACGTCGTCACGAGTGGCGATCTCGGCCAACGCGTCGCCGTCGGCTCCGACCGTGGTGACGGGAACGCTCAGTCGGGCGGCCTGCTCCTCCAGCAACGCCCGATTCGAGCCCGTGGCGAGGGCGACGACCCGAAACAGGTCCGGATGCGCGGCGAGCACGTCGACGGTCTGGCGTCCGATCGAGCCAGTCGAGCCGAGCAGCGCCACCCGACGCGGCCCGGACTCAGCCGAGGAGGGCGACGACATACAGGGTCACGACGGGGGCGGCGAACAGGAACGAGTCCACGCGGTCCAGCATGCCCCCGTGGCCGGGAATGAGCGTGCCCGAATCCTTGGCATTGGCCGCGCGCTTGAGCATGGACTCCGCGAGGTCGCCGGCCTGCGCGGCGAGGGCAGTGAGCGGACCGAGGATGAGGGCGTGGCTCGGCGAGTGGCCAAGGCCAGCGAGGACGGCGCCCACGACGACCGTGGTGGCCACGACCCCACCGACGAGCCCGGCGTAGGTCTTGGATGGCGAGATGTGCTCGAGGAACCGCTCGCGGCCAAATCGCCTGCCGACCAGAAAGGCACCCGTGTCGTACGCCCACACGGCGAGCACGAGCAGCAGGATCCAGCCGCGTTCTGGCCCGAGGCCGGCCAGCGGCGCATCCGTAGGGACGGCCGGTGCGGCGTGGCCCAGACGAACCACGAATGCGAGGAGGCTCACATACAGCGCTCCGAAGATCGTCGCCATCCAGGTCGCCAGCCCGTCGCGCGGATCCGGCCGACTGAAGGACGCGACCGATACGAGCACGATCCCGATGGCCACCAGCAGCAGCCCGCTCCCCTCCAGGACGCCTGGGAACGCCGCATCGAGGATGACCGTTAGGGCGAGCACGGTACCGAGGACGGGCAGGGTCGGGTGGCCCGCGCTGCTCAGGAGCGCGAACGCTTCACGGGCGGCAAGGACCGTGACAACGGCGGTGGCCGCCGCGAGGAACGGGCCACCGAGCGCCAGGACGATAAGCAGGACCGGGACGAGGACGGCGGCGCTCAGAGCTCGCGAGCGCACCCGACGAGCCTAGCGCCCGAAGCGGCGCTGACGCCGCGCGAACTCGAGCAGGGCGCCATCGAAAGCATCCGGCCCGAAGTCCGGCCAGAGGGCCTCGCAGAAGTACAACTCGGCGTAGGCCGACTGCCAGATCAGGAAGTTGGACAGGCGCTGCTCGCCACCAGTCCGGATGACGAGGTCCGGATCCGGCAGGCCGGCGGTGTACAGCGCGCCCGTAACGGCGGCTTCGTCGATCGACTCGGGCGACGCGCCGGCGGCGACGAGACGCCGGACCGCGTCCACGAGCTCCGTGCGGCCGGCGTAGTTGAAGGCGATGTTGAGGCGTAGCCGGGTGCCGTCGGCGGTGGCTTCAAGGGCCTCGCCGATCGACGCGCGGGTCGCGTCCGGGAGTTCGTCGAGGCGGCCCAGGAGGCTGACCCGCACGCCCTGTCGGCGCAGCTCGTCCGTCTCGCTGCGGATCGCCCCCTCAAGCAGGCCGAACAGGCCGTTCACCTCGTCGTCCGAGCGCGCCCAGTTCTCGCGGCTGAACGCGTACAGGGTCAGGACCGGGACGCCGCGGCGGACAGCATGTCGCAGGAGCTCACGGATGGCTTCGACGCCGGCCGCATGGCCATCCAGTTCAGGCAGGTCGCGCTGACGGGCCCAGCGCCGGTTGCCGTCCATGATGATCGCGACGTGCCGCGGCAGGTCCTCCAGTGGGACCAGCGGAGCCTCCGCGTGGTCGTGGGCGGCCGGTGGCGCGTCGGTCGGCCGGGTCAACGGCGTGTGGGCCACTAGACCTCGAGGACTTCCTGTTCCTTGGCTGCGCCGCGTCGATCGACCTCGGCGATGTGGCGGTCCGTCGTCTTCTGGAGCAGATCGAGCTGGCGGTGGCCCTCGTCCGACCCGACCGTGCCGTCCCGCTCTTCTTTTTTGAGATGGTCGTTGGCGTCGCGGCGGAGGTTGCGGATCTCGACGCGCGCCTCTTCCATACGCTTGTGGACGCCCTTGACCAGGTCCTTGCGTCGTTCCTCGGTCAACGGCGGGATGTTGAGTCGCACGACGGTGCCGTCGACGTTGGGGGTGATCCCGATGTCGCTCCTGGTGATCGCCTTCTCGATGGCGCCCAGAACGCCTCGGTCCCACGGCTGGATGACGATCTGGTGAGGCTCGGGAACGCTGATCCCGGCCAGCTGGTTGAGCGGGGTCTGGGTGCCGTAGTAATCGACCACGATACGTTCGACCAGTGCGGTCGATGCGCGACCGGTCCGAAAGCCCTGAAAGTCGCGCTCCATGGCGTCCACGGCCCGGGCCATCTTCTGGTCAGCATCGGTGAGGATCTCGCTGCTCATGCCGGCCTCCCTGCTTCTGTGGCCCCCGTCGCCCCCGTCGCCCCCGTCGCCCCCGAGATCACGGTACCGACTGGTTCACCGGTTGCCACCTTGGTGATGTTGTCAGGATGATCGAGCTTGAACACGATGATCGGCAGGTCATTCTCCATGCACAGGCTCACGGCGGCGGCATCCAGGACCTTGAGCTGGTCACGGAGCAGATCGGCGTATTCCAGATGAGCGTAACGCCGTGCGTCGGGGTTCGTCATCGGGTCGCGGTCGTACACGCCGTCCACCTTGGTCGCCTTGAGCAGGACCTCGGCGTTGATCTCGACCGCGCGCAGGGCCGCGGCCGTATCCGTCGTGAAGTACGGGTTGCCGGTCCCGGCCACGAAGATCGCGACGCGACCCTTCTCGAGGTGGCGGATCGCGCGGCGGCGGATGTACGGCTCGGCGACCTCAGGCATGGCGATCGCGGTCATGACCCGGGTCGGCACGCCGGCCTTCTCGAGGGCGTCCTGGAGCGCGAGTCCATTCATGACGGTCGCCAGCATCCCGATGTAGTCGCCGGTGGCACGGTCCATCCCCTTGGCGGCGGCGGCCAGGCCACGGAAGATGTTGCCGCCGCCGACCACGATGCCAACCTGGACTCCGCGGTCCATGACGTGCCGGACCTGGTCGGCGATGAACGCACAGAAGGCGGGGTCCACGCCGTACGGGCGATCACCCAGGAGTGCCTCGCCGGACAGCTTGAGCAGGATCCGCCGATAGCGCACGGACGGCTCCGAGGCGACCTGGGCGGTCGCCGTCTGATTCACAGCTCCTCCCCGAGCGCATAGCGGACGAAGCGGCGCACACGGATGTTCTCACCGATGGTCGAGATCTTCTCCGTGATCAGGTCGCCCACGGTCCGCTCTTCATCGCGGAAGGGCTGATCCACCAGGGCGACCTGCGAGTACCACTTCTTGAGCTGCCCCTCGATGATCTGGGGCCGGATGCTCTCGGGTTTTGCCTGGACGGATTCGTCGGCAAGGAGCTCGGCCTTGCGGGCGTCGAGTGCCTCTGTCGGGATGCTCGCCTGGTCCACGTACAGGGGCGCCAGGCCGGCGATCTGGATCGCGATATCGCGGACCAGTTTCTGGAACTCGTCCGTTCGGGCCACGAAATCCGTCTCGCAGTTGACCTCGACCAGCACGCCTACGCGGCCGCCGGTATGGATGTAACTCGAGACGAGGCCCTCGCGGGCGTCGCGACCGGCCTTCTTGGCCGCAGCAGCCAGGCCCTTGTCGCGCAGCAGGACGATGGCCTTGTCGATGTCGCCGTCGGCTTCGGTCAGGGCCTTCTTGCAGTCCATGAAACCGGCGCCGGTCCGCTCTCGAAGTTGCTTGACCAGCTCCGCGGGGATGTCCGCCATGAGGTCGTGTGCTCCTGTTCCTGGTTTCGGGCGGTCGCCACGTGCGCCGTCGGGTGGTGTTCGATACGGGTGTGACGGCCGTCGAAAGCCGACGCCCGATGCTCGGTCAGGCCGGGTTATCGCCCTCGGCCTTTTCGGCCGCCTCGCGGGCGAGTTCGGTGGCGATCTCCTCGGGTGTGGCCTCGGCCGGTTCAGCGACGGCCGCTTCCGCGCGGGCAACGCGGTCGCCGGGCAGCAGGTCGTCCTCATCCGCATCGGGCTCGAACGTCAACGCCGCGCCGCCGGCGAGGGCGGCGAGGAGCTCGTCCGAGGCGCCGGCCGACTCGTCCTCGGGCTCGGGCATGGCCATCGATTCCATGACGTCGGGCTCCGCGGAGCGGCTCGATCGCTGTTGCGCGCCTTCGATGGCGGCCTCCGCGACGAGGGTACAGAGCAGGCGGATCGCGCGGATGGCGTCGTCGTTGGCGGGGATGATGTAATCGAGCTCGTCGGGGTCGACGTTCGTGTCGCCCGTGCCCACGACCGGGATCTCGAGCTTGTTCGCCTCGGTCACCGCGATCCGTTCCCGATGCGGGTCGACGATGAAGACCATGCCGGGCAGTCGCTTCATCTTGCGCATGCCGCCGACGGTGCCCTGGAGCTTGACCATCTCCTCGGTCAACTTGGCGGCTTCCTTTTTGGTCATCCGATCGAAGTCGCCAGCCTCCTGGCGAGCCTCGAGCTGCTCGAGCAGGCCGATGCGCTTCTTGATGGTGCTGAAGTTCGTCAGCATGCCGCCGAGCCAGCGCTTCTGAACGTACGGCATGTTGGCGCGGGTGGCCTCTGCGACGATCGGCTCCTGAGCCTGCTTCTTGGTGCCGACGAACAGGACCTGGTCACCTCGGGCGACGGTGTCACGAACGGCATCAAGGGCGACCTCAAGCCGCTTGACGGTCAGGGCAAGGTCGATGATGTGGATCCCGTTGCGCTCGGCGAAGATGAACGGGCGCATCTTGGGGTTCCAGCGGCGAGTCTGATGGCCGAAGTGGACTCCGGCTTCCAGCAGCTGCCGCATCGAGATGGCGGGCACGGTGAGCGACCTCCTGTACGGTTGTGTCCTCCGCGGGCCTCGTCGTCGGGGACCGTGGCCTTGGCCATCGGCACCACCCCGGTCGGGATGATCCGCGTGTGAGCTCCGTCCGGCGTTGGCGCCGGTTCGGGCAGTTTTTTGTGGGCGTGGCTTCGGGGGTCCCGGGCCGCGGCGGAGTGTAGCACGTGGTCGTGGCGGCGGGGCGGGGCGGACCCGCGGCGATATGTGGGGCGGTCCCTCAGCTCAGAACGCCGCCCGATGGTGCCGTACCCGGGGCTCCCCTCCTCGCTCGCCCGGTTCCACCACGACGAGGTCGAAGCGCAACGGCAGGTTGGGAACACCCTGGCCATCGGGGAACAAGCCCAGATCCAGCAGCCCGTACGCCGCCTGGCGCAGGCGGGATCGCTTGCGGTGATCGACCGTCTCCTCGGCCAGGCCGAACCCGCGCGATCCGCGCCAGCGGACCTCCACGATCACGAGCGTAGCCGGCGGACCCGGGTCGACCGCCACGAGGTCGAGTTCGTGCCGGCCGACATGGACGTTCCGGGCGAGGATCCGCCAGGCGGACGCGACCAGCCGGTCCAGGACCAGCGTTTCGGCAGCATCGCCGGCCTGTTGGGCCGTGGTTCGGGACCGGTCCGGCTGACGACATGCCACGAACGTATCTTCGCAAGGGACGCTCATCCGCCACGTAGCTGCGACTTCACACCGGCTTACTTCGGCGTCGGCAGCGAGCCCCGTCAGACCGGTGCGATCTCCAGCATCGCCAGATCCGCAAGGTCGATGGCCGCATCGTCCGCCATGACCGGCACGAGTTCTCGTTCCAGCAACTCGTGAGTCGATGGCGACGCCGACGGGTCCGCGAGCAGATCCAGCTCGAGCTGATCACCGGCCAGCGTCCGCTGCAACGCGAGGAACGAACGGCGATGAAACGGGGTCAGGCCCATCGCCCGGATCGCGTCGCGATGATCCTGTGTCGCGTACCCCTGGTTGTGCTCCCAGCCGTAGCCCGGGTAGCGCAACGCGAGCTTGGTCATCATCCGGTCGCGAACGACCTTGGCCACGACCGACGCACAGGCGACCGAGTAGACCTTGGCATCACCATCGACGACGTTGGTGTAGGGCCCGACCTGGGCCTCGAACCCGGCGATACGGTTGCCATCCACGATGACGTGCTCGTGGCCACCGACTCGAGCGATGGCCCGGCGCATCGCGAGGTGGGTCGCGTGGTAGATGTTGAGCTGATCGATCTCGCGAACGGAAGCGGCCCCGACACCGATCGCCACCGCCCGCTGCCGGATGAGCGGCGCGAGGCGTTCGCGCTGGGCCATCGATAACGTTTTGGAGTCGCGCACGCCGGGGATCCGGTGGCAGCCGGGCCGCATGATCACGGCCGCCGCGACGACAGCGCCGCACGTCGGCGCCACCCCGACCTCATCGACGCCGACGACTCTGATGAGCCCCTGGTTCCAGAGACGGCGCTCGAAACGGAGGGTCGGGACGATGACGGCCATTCGAGGGCAAGGGTACCGCGGAGAGCGGGCGCCGGCGCGGGCGCCGGCCAACTCCAGCCTGGCTGGTGTAAGGAACCGGCCGTGCCTCCAGGGGCGATGAAGGCGACCCGTTGGCCCCCTTCGCGAGCCATTCCAGGCTCGAGTGAAGGAGCATTCGTCACGGAATGCCAGTCGGGCTGGAATCGCGGACGTCCCGGGGCGCCCTCACGTCGCTTGGTTCAGTCCCACTGGAATGGGGTCGCGTCGGGCAGGGCCGCGCGGGCCGGGCCGGGCCGTCCGATCGGCCGCCGCGTCGGGCGGTCCGTCGGGTCGCGTCGGGCCGGGTCAGCCGTTGGTGCGCCGCTCGCGTAGCGTGGCCGCCTTGCCCACGCGGTCGCGCAGGAAGTAGAGCTGTGCGCGACGGACCTTGCCGTGACGCAGGACCTCGATCTTGTCGATGCGCGGGCTGTTGATCTTGAATGTACGCTCGACACCCACGCCCGACGCGATGCGCCGAACCGTGATGGAGCGGGTGATGCCGCCGCCGCGCAGGCGCATGACGGTCCCCTCGAACACCTGGATACGCTCGCGGGTGCCCTCGACGACCTTGGCGGAGACCTTCACGGTGTCACCGGAGGCGAGCTCCGGCAGGTCGGTACGGAGCTGGTCCTGGACGATCTCGTCAAGCACGGTCACGCGGCAGTTCCTTGATCTTCAGGCAGCCAAAGCTGCGGTCGGGCGTTCAGAGGAGGTCGCGCTTGGGCGACCGGTGCGGGAGTATAGCATGGGCCCCGCCGTGCTCAGCCGGGCCGGCCTCGGACAGCAGGTCCGGACGGCGCTCCATTGTCCGCTCGAGAGCTCGTTCATGGCGCCAGCGGGCCACCGCGCCATGATCACCGGAGGTGAGGATCTCCGGCACGTCCACGCCCCGGAACGAAGGCGGCCGGGTGTATTGCGGGTACTCCAGCAGCCCGCCCGTGAAGGACTCCTCGGCGGTCGAGAGGTCGTCGATGGCGCCCGGCAGGAGGCGGATCACGGCATCGATCACGACCGACGCCGGCAGCTCCCCGCCGGTCACGACGTAGTCACCGATCGATAGCTCGAGATCGACGAACGCACGGATGCGCTCATCGACGCCCTCATACCGGGGACAGACGAACACGAGGTGGTCGCAGGTGGCCAGACTGGCGGCGCGCGCGTGCGCGAACACCTCCCCTCCAGGGTCCAGCAGGATGACCATCGACTCCACACGTCGGACCGATTCGATGGCGGCGACGAGCGGCTCGACCCGCATCACCATGCCGGCACCACCGCCGTATGGGGCATCGTCGACCGATCGATGTCGGCCGAGCCCGAACTCGCGCAGATCGTGGACCCGGACGGTAGCAAGACCGCGCTCCTGGATACGCCCGGGGATGCTCTCTGCCAGGGGGCCCGCAACCATCGTCGGAAAGAGCGTCAGGACGTCGATCTCGAGGGTCATGGCGCGGGATCGGGCCGCTGTTCCGGCTCCTCCCGCGGCTCCTCCCGCGGCTCCGGCGCGGGACCGACCGCACCCGTCGCTGGCTTCTTCCGCCTGGGTCCCGTCCGGCGCGGCGCCCGTGGCCGGTCCGGATCCGACCCGCGGACTTTCAACGGCCGCAGATCAAGCGCCTCGGCGTCCACGACGATCTCGCCCCGCCGCGGCGCAAAGATCCGGATGAACGCCTTCACCGCCGGCACATCGAACGTACCGAACAGCCCGCCCCCGACGACATAAACCTCGTTCTCACCGACGCGATAGATATCCTGGACGACGCCGAGCGCCGTGCCATCCAGGCCCTGGACGCTCACGCCAACGACCTCATGCCAGTAGACCTCGCCGCGGGCGAGATCGGCGGTTGCCTGCACGGTCGTCTCGAGGTACGCCTCACGGAGCTTGTCCGCCGCCTCACGCGAAGCGATCTGTCGGAATTGCAGTCGCCAGCCCGGGCCATCCGCCACAGCCTCCGCGGACGCGATGATCAGCGGCTCGTCCGATCCCTCGCGATACAGCACCGCGCCCGGGACGAACCGGGCCTCTGGTCGGTCTGTCAGGACCTCGACGCGAACCGCGCCGCGAAGCCCGTGGACGCCCCGCACGAGGGCGACCACGAGCCGCTCGGTGGCGATGGCCCGGACCTCGCTCAGACGATCTCGAGCTGGACCGGCTCGCCGTCGCGCGCCGCGGTGACCTTGATCAGGGTCCGCAGCGCCTTGGCCACACTGCCATTGCGCCCGATGACCTTGCCCATATCGTCCTCGGCGACGTGCAGCTCGATGACGGTCGCGCCGTCCTCCTCGACGACCTCGACCGTGACGGCATCCGGATCGTCGACCAGCGCCTTGGCGACGTATTCCACGAGTTCCCTGGCTGCCATGGTTCGTGCTCCTACTTGTCGCTGGGCAGGATGCCGGCCTGCTTGAACAGGCGGGCTACGGTGTCAGAGGGCTGGGCGCCATTGGCCAGCCAGGCCCTGGCCTTGTCGGCGTCGACCTTGAACTCGACCGGCTCGGTGCGCGGGTTGTAGTGCCCGAGCGTTTCGATGGCTCGACTGTCGCGGGCGCTGCGTGCGTCGGCGACCACCACTCGGTAGGACGGCTGTTTGGTCGCGCCGACGCGCGTCAACCGGATACGGACTGCCATGGGTGCTGTGATTCCTCCTTCTTGGACTGCCTTGGTTGACGTCGGCGGACCTGGGGACCCGCCACGCTGCTTGCGACTTACCGGGCGGTGATCACCAGGTGCTGCTGATCCAGGTCGCTGCCGGTGACACTCGATCCGATCACGGCATCGAACGGCGTCAGGAACGGCTTGATCGATTCTTCGTACTCGGCGCGCTGCTCGGCCGTTGCCTCGGCGAGCAGGCCCTCGACGAGCTCGCGTACGGCGGTGATATCGAGAAACGTGATGCCGGTGTGCTCAGGACCGACGCGGCCCACGAGGTTCTGGAAGCGCTCGTCGTCGGCCAGGGACGCGCCGGCTCCGGCGTCGAGCACGTGCCGAACGAAGTCCGGGCTGCTGCCGATGACGACGACGCCATCGGTCGTGGCATAGGCGATCTCGACATTGCCCTCCGGCAGGCTGGTCCCGGGGTCGATCGGGACACCGCCCATGCCACCGGCCAGGGCTGCGAGGTCGGTCGCCGTCCCGAGGTCGAGGATGGTGATCGAGGTCCCGTTGTAGTCCTCGTCCCGGACATCGAAGCCGAGCTGTCCGCCACCGAGCTGAATGAAGCTGCGCAGCGTCGTCAGCAGCTGCTTGCCACCGGCCGCATCGGCCGGGATGGACACGAGGCCACCTTCGAGGGTGTCGCCGGTTCGCGCGATGACGATCCCGGTGTCGCCCATCCAGCCGAGGCTCGCGTCGAGTCCGCCGAGCATCCCGGCAGCCTGGTCGATGCCCGAGAAGACCTCGGCGAGGGTCGGGTCCCCCCGATACAGGGCGATGGTCTCGAGCAGGGTCGCACCGGCGTCGTTGCCGGCCGCGAGAACGATCGTGGATGGCGGCGCGTAGCCCGCGACCCCGTTGGCGTGATTGGTGGCGGGCCCGGGGGCGGCGTCGATGTGCGGTGCCATCGCGTCCATGACCAGGGCGTCGCCCTCGACGCGGAGGCGCATGGCCGTCCACTCGGGGATCAGGCCGAGCAGCGCGCTGTTGATCGGTGGGGCGCTGGCAAGGCCCTCGGTCATCGACATCGCGGCGTCGATGAGGGACTGCGTGTCCAGGAAGACGAAGCCGATATGGTCGCCGCTGGCGGCGGCCCTGGCCGCCGTGAAGGCCGCGTCGCCCGCGAGCCCGCCCGCGCCCTTGGTGTCGATGGCGGCCTTGACCGAGGTCAGATCGCCAGCGATGGCCACCTTGCCGCCGACAAAGGCGAACGCGGCATCGGCCATGTTGCCGACTCGCTCCTGGTCGTCAAACACGATCAACTGAACGCCCTGGTAGTCCTGCGTCGAGGTGCTCGCACCCGTCTTTTCGATCACGCCACTGAACCACGTCCGGGCGAGGGCCTCGTCCTTGATGGAGAACAGCAGGAGGGCTCGCATATCCGCGGGCGCCGTGGCAGGGTCACCGGATGTCGGGAGTGCCCCGACCGAGAACGCCATCTCCCCGCCGAACCACGGCTTGATGTCCCGGCTGTACGTCTGCTCGCCATCGGTGCCGTCCGACACGAGCCGATCGAGGACCTCGTCGAGCTTTGTGTCGAGGGCGGCCTGGTCGGCGAAGCCCGGGAACCTGGCGAGGAACGCACCGACCTTCTGGCGCTGGTCGCCCGGCAGGTCCAGTCGGACCTCGCCGTACATCACGCTGTCCGCCGGCACGTAGCCGAGGACGGTGGCGGCCGGTGACGAGCCGGTGAGCATCAGTGTGGCGATGGCCGACGCGCCGACCACGAGAGCCACGATGCCCGCGGCCGCGAACCAGCGCACGCGGTTGCGTCGCGGCGCGGGGGCGATGGTGGCCGGCACGCCGTCAGCCGGCGGGGCGCCGATCGGGGTCGTGGCGATCGGAGTCGCGGTCGTATCGGTGTCGATGGTGGGATCTGCGCCCCTGGCTGGATCGTGGTTGGTTCGATCGAAACCGGTCATGAGATGTCTCCTTTCGGCGCCTAGCGCCGACCCCCCATGAGGCTGCCCAGCGCGCCGTGCCGGCCACCCCCGGAAAGCTGCTTCATGAGTTTCTGCATGTCATTGAACTGCTTGACCAGCCGGTTGACCTCCGGCAGGTTGGTGCCCGAGCCTGCCGCGATGCGACGTCGGCGCGAGCCGTTGAGGAGGGCCGGTTCACGGCGCTCAGCCGGGGTCATCGCCCGGATGATCGCCTCGGTCCGCTTGAGGTCGCCGCGGTCCACGGCAGCCTGGGCTTCCCCGGCCAGGTTGCCCATGCCCGGGATCATCGACATGATCTGGCCGATCGGGCCCATCTTCTGGACCTGCTGGAGCTGCTCGAGCATGTCCTCCAGGGTGAAGCTTGCCTTGCGAAGCTTCTCCTCCATCTTCTGGGCCTGGTTGACATCGAACGTCTCCTGGGCCCGTTCGACGAGGGTCAGGATGTCGCCCATGCCCAGGATCCGGCCGGCGAGCCTGTCCGGGTGGAAGACCTCCAGGGCGTCCGTCTTCTCGCCGGTGCCCAGGAACTTGACCGGGATCCCAGTCACGGCCGAGATGCTCAGCGCCGCGCCGCCACGGGCGTCCCCATCGATCTTGGTCAGGATGAGGCCGGTGACCGGAACGGCAGCGGCGAACGCCTGGGCGACCCCGACGGCTTCCTGACCGGTCATCGCGTCCACCACGAGCAGCGTCTCGATCGGCCTGACCGCCGCGTTGACCTCGGCGATCTCGGCCATCAGCGCCTCATCGAGGCTGAGGCGACCGGCCGTGTCGAGGATCACGACGTCGCGGACCTGGCGCCTGGCGGCCTCGATGCCCTGGCGGGCGATGTCCGGCACGCTGGTTCCCGGAGGGGCGCGAAAGACCGGGATGTCGAGCTGACGGCCTAGCGTCTCGAGCTGGTCGGCGGCGGCCGGACGGTACGGGTCCGCCGCGACGAGGAGGGGCCGACGGCCCTGTTTGACGATGTGGCGGGCAAGCTTGGCCGTGCTCGTGGTCTTGCCGGAGCCCTGAAGACCGACCATGGCGACGACCGCCGGGTTGCCGCTCAGGTGGAAGACGCGATCGCCCGTGCCGAGCAGGTCGACCAGTTCGTCGTGGACGATCTTCACGACGGCCTGGCCCGCAGTCAGGCTGCCGAGGATGTCCTGACCGAGGGCTCGTTCGCGGACACGACCGACGAAATCCTTGACCACCTTGAAGTTGACGTCCGCCTCGAGGAGGGCGAGCCGCACGTCGCGCATCGCCGCATCGACGTCGGCCTCGCTGATCCGGCCGCGGCCGGTCAGACTGCCGAGGGTCGCTCGCAGACGCTCGCTGAGGGTATCGAACATGGTCCGGTCAGGACTCCTGCCTGGGCGGTGGACCGGCGGGTCGTGGCGCGTGCGCCGTGACGGGTACCGGGTGGTGCGCGGGTTCTGACGCACCGAGGTGGGCGCATTGTAGCGCAGGGTCACGCGGATGCCCCCTCCGACGATGGTCCGGGTTCCGAAGCGGACGATGTCGCGGGCCTATGCTGCGCCATCGTGCGCAACCCATTCGCTTCCCCGCTCTGGAGCAACCAGGCGTTCGTGCGCGTGTGGGCCGCGGCGTCCATCTCGATCTTCGGCTCGCTCATCACGCGGATCGCGCTACCCCTCCTGGCGATCCTGACCCTCGGCGCTGGCCCGATCGAAGTCGCCGTGCTTCGCGGTGTGGATCTCGGCGCGACCCTCCTCGTCGGGCTGGTCGCAGGAGCCTGGGTGGATCGACTGCGGCGCCGACCCGTGCTCATCTGGTCAGACCTCGGACGGGCTGTGCTGCTCGGGTCGATCCCCGTGGCCTTCGTCCTCGGGCTCCTCAGCTTCTGGCTGCTCCTGGTGGTGGGGGCGCTGACCGCCATCCTCACCGCGTTCTTTGACGCCGCCGACAACGCCTACCTGCCCAGCATCGTGGAACGGGATCGACTGGTCGAGGCGAACGGTGCCCTCGCCGCGAGCGGCTCCGTGGCCGAGTTCGTCGGGTTCGGGGTCAGCGGGATCCTGGTCCAGGTGCTGACCGCCCCGCTGACGATCCTGATCGACGCCGTGACCTACCTCATCTCGGCGGTCCTCCTCCTCACCGTTCGGCACGAGGAGGTTCCGCCGCCGCCACGCGAGGATCGCGAGCCGGTCCTCGACGAGATCCGCCACGGCCTCCGCCTGGTTCGGCATGACCCCGTCCTTCGAGCGTTCGCCGTCGCATCGATGCTGTTGGCGGGTCTGTGGGGCATCTTCGGCGCGACCTTCTTCCTGTTCTCCCTCGAGGTGCTCGGGCTCAGTCCAGCCCTGGTCGGGATCGTGGCTGCGGTCGGCGGGGCGTCCTCGTTCATCGGTGCCATCGTGGCCACCCGCGCCACCACGCGCTGGGGGATCGGGAAGGTGGCGATCGCCGCGATGCTGTTGTCAGCCATCGGCAACCTGTTCATCCCCCTGGCGCCGGCCGGGCTGCCGCTCATCGCCTTGGCCTGCCTTGTCGCGCAGCAGCTGATCGCCGATTCCGCCGTCACGGTGTATGACATCACCGAGGTCACCGTCCGCCAGACTCTCGTCCGCGACCGGAAACTGGGACGGGTCGCCGCCACGTTCTCTGTCCTGGCCGTGGCCGCGCAGCTCGTCGCGACCATCGGCGCTGGCCTGCTGGCCGAGGTCATCGGGTTGCGGGCAACCGCATTCCTGGCCCCGATCGGCGGTCTTCTCGCCGCCGCCGTTCTGTGGTGGTCGCCCGTCCGCTTTCTTCGCGACCTGCCGAGCCACGACACGCGCAGCCTGGCCGAGGTGGTCGCGGACGTCGAGCGCGATCAGCCCGTCGGTGCATAGCTCAGGTCAGGCGAACAACGCCTCGACGAAGGCATCCGGGTCGAAGACAAGGAGGTCGGCGACCCCCTCCCCTACCCCGACGAAGCGGACAGGGATCTTGAGCGCGTCCTCGATGGCGAAGACGATGCCGCCCTTGGCGGTCGAATCGAGCTTGGTCAGCACGATGCCGGTCAGCCCGACGGCCTCGTGGAACGCCTTGGCCTGCGCGAGCCCGTTCTGACCCGTGGTGGCGTCGAGAACGAACAGGGTTTCGGGCCGCGCGTCGGGCAGCCGTTTGTCGATGATCCTGCGCACCTTTGACAGCTCGTCCATGAGGTTCGATTTCGTGTGCAATCGACCGGCCGTGTCGGCGATAACGAGGTCCGCGCCACGGGCCACGGCGGCGTCCAGGGCGTCGTACACGACGGCACCCGGATCGGCGCCGGGGGCGTGCGCGACCATCG
Source organism: Chloroflexota bacterium (assembly GCA_031407755.1). Taxonomy (GTDB): domain Bacteria; phylum Chloroflexota; class Limnocylindria; order Limnocylindrales; family CSP1-4; genus SPCO01. The sequence goes on from JANOIS010000164.1 coordinate 50,460, forward strand.
CGACGCCCGATCGATCCGCCCAGATCCGGAGCTGATCGATGGCAGCGGCCCGGAATGTGTCCGCGGCGGCGAGGATCAGGCTCCGGCCCTCACCGGCGTAGCGTGCGGCGAGCTTGCCGATGGTCGTCGTCTTGCCCGTGCCGTTGACCCCGACGACAAGCACGACGGCCGGGCCGCCATCGACCGCGGAGCGCGGCTCCCAGTCGAGGTCGCGCTTGACGAGCAGGGCTGTGAGCTCCGCTCGGATGGCGGCCTCTGGGCTGCCTCCCTCGCGCCGGCGCCGAGCCCGATCGACCAGCTCGATGGCCAGGGCGGCTCCCACGTCGCCCATGATGAGCGTTTCCTCGACCTCGTCCCACATCGGGCCGTCGGCGCTGCCGAGGTACTCGCGGAGCTGGATCATGAACCCGCCGCGCGTCTTCTCGAGCCCGTCGTCGAGCGTGTGCGCGGGGGCGACCGCCAGGAACGCGGTCGGGTCGAAGGGGGCCAACGTCGGCGTGGGCGGCACGGCCGTGGCGGGAGCCCGTCCTCCGCCCGCATCGAAACCTTCGATTTCGAAGCTTTCCGGCGGCGGGGAGCCGGACGGCGCCGCTGGGATCGGCGGCAGGGGCGGCCGCACCGGAGCAGTCGGCGGTGCGTCGTCGCGTTTGCGGCGCCAGAAGGGCATCAGCCCGCCACGCTGAGCTCGCGCCCGCGCTGGGCCGCGAGTGCCTGGGCCTCGTCGAGCCGAAGGCTGATCACGCGCGACACGGAATCATCGCCAACGGTCACGCCATACAGCGCGTCCGCTGCCTCGATCGTCCCGCGGTTGTGGGTGATGACGATGAACTGGGTCTGGTGCGCCAGGCTGCGCAGCGCATCCGCGAACCGCCCGATGTTTGCCTCGTCGAGCGCCGCATCGACTTCGTCCAGCACGCAGAACGGCACGGGCCTGACCTCGAGCATGGCGAACAGCAGGGCGACCGCGGTCAACGCCCGCTCCCCGCCGGACAGCATCGCGAGTGCCTGGGCCTTCTTTCCGGGCGGTCGAGCGACGATCTCGATGCCGGTCGAACCAAGGTCCGTCGGGTCGGTCAGGGCCAGCCGCGCGAACCCACCACCAAACAGTTGCTCGAACCGGCGCTCGAACGCGCCCTCGAGTGCCTCGAACGTCGCGCGAAACTGGGTCGCGATCATCGATTCGAGCTCCGCGATGAGCTCTCGGATCCTGGCGATGGCCGACAACAGATCGGCACCCTGTGTTTCGAGCGTCTCCAGCCGAACCCGCAGCTCTGCGTACTCGTCGACGGCGTACGGGTTGGTGGCACCGAGCTCGTGATAGCGACGGCGCAGCTGCGCCAGCCGACCAGGTGTGGGCGCCGGCACGATCGGCGGCTCCGCAGTCCACCTTTCGGCGACCATGGTGAGCGCAGCCTCGAGCGCGGCGGTGTCGTCGGCGATGACCCGGTCGTCCTCGACATCGGTCATGACGGCCGCGGCGGCCGGATCCGGCGAAACGCCCAGGCTGCGCGACCCCAGCTCGCCCATCCCGGCCAGCTCTGCGAGCACGCCCTCGCGCAGCGACTCGAGGCCAACGCGGGCCTCGATCTGGGTGTGGTCGGCTGCGCGAAGTCGATCGTCTGCGCTGCGCAATCGATCGCGGGCGCCGGTCGCGGCGCGCTCCCCATCCGACAGACGTGCCCGGTCGATGGTATCGGCGGTGTGGAGGGCGACGAGCGCGTCGCGGGCTTGCGCTTCTCCCGTCGCCGCGGCCGCCATCTCCGCCCGGAGGGCATCGCGCTCGGCGCTGAGCACTTGATCACGATCCGCGAGTGTCGTGGCCTCGCGCTCCGCACGTGCGACCCGGTCCTCGGCCATGGCAGCCGCGGCCTCGGCCCGTGCCACCTTGTGCTCGGCGTCCCGGCGCGCGGCCTCGTGCGTCGCGAGCCGAGACGCCAGACGTTCGCGGCGATCGCGAAGCTGCACCGCGCGTGCCTCCCACACGGCGACCGCAGATCGTTCGTCATCGGTCACCGGCTGGGGATCGTCGGTCCGTCCCGGTTCCTCGGTCCGGCTGGTCGTCGACACGGCCTCCGCCAGGCGCGTCACCTCTGCTCCCAGTCGGGACCGCTGGGCCTCGTGCCAGGCTCCTTCCCGGGCGATCGCCTCGGCATCGCGGGCGGCCGCGCGCTCGACCTCCTCCGCGCGGCGATGTTCAGCGGCCAGCCGAGCCTCGTCGGCGCGGGCAACCTCGTGGTCCCCTCTGGCCCGGTCGGCCGCCGATGTCGTCGTGGCGGCGGCCGCCCGCAGCGTGGCCAGGTCGTCGTCGGCCCTCTCGAGGTCCGTGGCGAGGCGCTGTTGCTCCGCTCGTCGTTCCAGGACGGAATCCACGGCGCCAAGGGCCACGCCAACGTCGTCCACGACCGCGGACCCGTCGCGCGGCACGGCCAGCCAGCCGACCGGCAGCAGGGCCTGGATCGCGAGACACGCGGCGAGGTCCGGCAGCCAGACCGTCCTCGCGAGAAGCCGCCGGACACCGCCCGTCACGTCGCGGCGGATCGCATCGACGAGTCGACCGCCCCCGGCGGCGACGACGGCGTCCAGGCAGCGACGCGTGGCGGTATCGGCAGCCGACACCCCGTCGACAACGGCGAGCCGCTCCTCCACGACCAACCGGCCGCGTTCACCTGCCAGCGCGCCGACCGCGGCCGCACCGACGAGATACGCCCGCGCCCGATCCGCGAGCGCCGCCTCGACCGCCGCTCGCAGCTCGGGGTCCACGGCGAGATCCTCGTCCAGCCGGCGACCACCCTGCCGCCGGGCCGCTCGGGCGATCGGCCGTCGCTCTTCCTCATCCAGTCGCGCCGCGAGACCATCCAACCGGCCGCGCAGTCCCCCGACCGCAGCCGAGGCCTTGGCGAGGTGGTCCGCGGCGGCCGCCCGGTCCGCCTCCGCGACCTCAAGGCTCGCCCGAGCCCGTTCCCGGGCCTCCCGAGCCGCCTGTTCCGACCGGCTGACCGCCACAAGAGCAACACCGGCCGCCGCGACACGCTCCGCAAGAGCGTCGCGACGGACCGCCACGTCGTCGGCCGCAACCGCCTCGTCCGCCGCCAACCGCTGAGCCTCGGCGAGCCGTCGCCGAGCCGTCTCCGCCTCCGCCTCCCGCGCGGCCTCGGCCCGACGCAGCGCGGCCAGTTCCTCGCCGCGCTCTCGGGACGCGGAGCGCAATGTCGCGAGCTCGGCCAGGGCCTCGGCAAGTTCCCGATCTGCCTCGGTCACGGCGGCCTCGAGATCAAGGTCGCGGGCCGGAACCGGCGCAGCGGTGGCCCGCCGATGTGCGGCCACCTCGGCCTCTGCGGACGCCCGCTCGTCGCTGAGCCGGATGCGGTCGCGCCCAACCGCCTCGAGGTCCGACCCGATCCGGCCGTCCCGCAGCTGCAGACCCGTCAGTGCCTCCCGCGCCGACTCATGGATCTCGCGTCGCCCGCGTTCGACGGACGCGCGAGCGGCCAGGTTTGAAGCCAGGGCCGATGCAACGGTCTCCGCCGCGTCGAGTTCGGCCATGGCTCGGTCCGTCTCCGCCTGCGCCCGCTCTCGTCGCAGGGTCGTCTCAGTCAGGCGCGCTGCGGCCTCGTGCCAGCGGGCGTGGGTGACGGCCAGCAGGGCGGTCGTGAGATCCTCCCCGATGTTGGAACGGGTGGCCTGCTGTTCCGCCTGCGCCGCCAGTCGGCGGGCCTGCGGCCGAAGTTCGGCGAGGATGTCCTCGACGCGGGACAGGTTCGCCTCAGACTCGGCGAGTTGCTCCTCGGCCTTGCGCCGGCGACGTTCGTGGCGGCGGACCCCGGCCACCTCCTCGAACAGAGGCCGGCGCTCCTCCGGCCGGAGCGCCAGCGCCTGATCGACCATGCCCTGGCCGATGAACAGGAAGGCGTTGTCCGCGAGATGCGCGCCGTCGAGCAGGTCGACGAGGTCGCGCAGGCGGATGCGCTGCTTGTTCAGCAGGTATTCGTTTTCGCCGCTGCGGTACAGCCGACGCCCAAGCTCGAGGACCTGGAACTCCACCGGCAGGAGCCCGTCGGCGTTATCGAGAACCAGCGTTACATCCGCCATGCCCTGAGCGGACCGCTTCTCCGATCCGGCCCAGATGACGTCCTCCGCCTTGCGCGAGCGCAGCGCCCGACCCTGCTCGCCGAGCGCCCAGCGCAGGGCATCTGCGAGGTTGCTCTTGCCCGATCCGTTGGGCCCCACGACGGCACTGATGCCGCCCCCGAACTCCACGTTGGTGCGCTCCGCGAACGACTTGAAGCCGTGCAGACGCAGCGCCAGCAGGCGAGGCGCAGCCAACCAGTCGGCCGCCGGATCCGTCATGGCGCCGACGCTCGCTCGGCTCGGATCCGCTCCACCGCCTGGCCCGCGGCCGCCGTCTCGGCGACCCGGCGCGATGCCCCCTCTCCAACACCCATCATCTCGCCGTCCACCCAGACTTCGATCCGAAACGATCTCTCGTGATCCGGACCGGAGGCATCGAGCAGACGATACGACGGTCGGTCGCCGGATCGGCGCTGGGTGTACTCCTGCAGACGCGACTTGGGACTCTTGAGTGACAGGACCGGCGCCTCCAGCATCAGCTCCGGCCCGGACAGCTCCACCAGCCACGCCCGCACGGCGTCGTAGCCGAGGTCCAGGTACAGGACGCCGGCCAGCGCCTCGAACGATGACGCGAGGAGGGACGGCCGGCGCCGACCGCTGCGGCGCGATTCCCCCTCGCCGAGCATGAGGTCTGCGCCGAGCTGGATACGGCCGGCCAGCCGGGCCAGTCCGGTCGTCGAGACGATCGCCGCCCGGCGTGCCGACAGGGCGCCTTCGTCCTCGCCGGGGTGGCGCTCGTACAGCGCCTCGGAGATGGCGAGATTCACGACGGCGTCGCCGAGGAACTCCAGGCGCTCGTTATGCCCACGCGCGGCGTCAGGATGCTCATGGAACCAGCTGGAGTGGATGAGGCCCTGCTCCAGCAGGTCGAGGTCCCGGACCGGAAGGCCCAGTCGATCCGCGACCGCCCGGCCGGGTCGCACCGCCGCCGCGGCCGAAGTCGGGGTTAGGTGGACTTCTCGTCGATGAAGTCGACGGCGTCCTGGACCGTGCGGATCTTTTCCGCGTCCTCGTCCGAGATCTCCGTACCGAACTCCTCCTCGAGGCTCATGATCAATTCGACGTGATCGAGTGTGTCGGCGTTGAGGTCGTCGACGAACGACGCCTCCGGCTTGACTTCATCCTCGTCTGCGCCGAGCTGCTCGACGACGATCTTCTTGAGCCGGTCGTACGTTGTGGCCACTGACTCCCTCCTCGGAGTTGGGTGCTGGGGCGATGGTCCCAAGGACGCCGTTCATGAGGCGTCGCATCGGGTCTCCACTGTAGGTTCGTGCCAGCTCGACCCACTCGGCGATGGCCACCCGGGCCGGCGTGGCGGAGTGTAGCACCTCGCCGAAGGCCGTTCGGAGTAAAGCGCGATCCATCCGGGCAAGTCCGGTCACCGGGTACTGCGGCGCGACGACACTGATCCGCGCATCGATGGCGTCGCGATGGCGGACGACGGCTGCGACGAGCTCGCGCGCCAGGATTGCGGCGGTCTCGTCGCGCTCCGATTCGGCCAGGTGGCGTTCCAGGACGGCCTCCGGCGTCCGCTGCCCGAAGTCCGCCTCGAAGACGGCGGCCAGCGCGAGTCGACGTCCCGTCCGCCGCCCGCGCTGGCGGTCAGCCTCCGACACCGTCCACGACGACCGTGACGGCGCCGAGATCGAGTCCGAGCAGCCGCTCGACGGTCGCACCGACCGCGCTTCGAACGCCGGCAGTCAATGGGCCAAGCGCATGTCCGGGCCGGGCGACGATGCGGAGTCGAACCAGGACCCGTTCGTCGGTCACCCGTACGCGGACGGCCGGGCCGGCCAGCCAGCTCCGCCATAGCGGTCCGCCGTGACCGACTCGCGCGACGCCCGGGATCTCCATCGCCGCCAGGCGAACGAGTTGCTCGATGACGCCCTTGCCGACGGTCAGTTCAGGCCCGGTCATCGAGCGACCTCCTCGGGTCTTGCGACGGCGCGATCGGCCGCCAGGGCTTCGGCGATGAGGTTCGGGACGCGCGCGCGAGCCGTCCTCGCCGCAACCTCGCAGGCGAACCCGATCATCCGCCGGCTGGCACTGCCGTGGGTGATGATGACCGTCCCCTGCACGCCGAGCAATGGCGAACCACCCTGGGTCTCGTAGTCGAACACCGCCCGGATCCGCCTGATCCCGGGCCGCATCAGGAGATATGCCAGCCGACCGCGGAGGGAGCCACGGAACTCCGCGCGCCACAGGTCGAAGATGAAGGTCGAGAGGCCCTCATAGAACTTGATCACGACGTTCCCGGCGACCGCGTCCGTGACCACGACATCGGCCAGGTGCTTCGGGAGGTCGCGACCCTCGACGTTGCCGATGAAGTTCAGGCTGGTCGCATCGAGCAGTTCCGTCGCGCGCTGGATCCGGGCGTCGCCCTTGCCCTTTTCTTCGCCGATGGACAGGAGCGCGACGCGCGGGTTGGCGACGCCCAGGACCTGTTCGGCGAAGATGGCGCCCATCCGGGCGTACTGCGCGAGATGTTCGGGTGTGGAATCGGGGTTGGCGCCGATATCGATCAGGACCATCGGCCCCGAATCGGTGGTCATCTGGACCGCCAGGGCGGGTCGATCGATGCCGGGCAGGGTGCCCAGGATGAGCTTGCCGGCGGCCATCCCGGCGCCCGTGTGGCCGGCGGTCACGACGGCGTCCGCCTCGCCCGACTTGACGAGCTCGGTGGCGACGACGATCGAGCTGTCCTTCTTGCGGACCAGGGCCCGGGCGGGGTGTTCGTGCATCTCGACGACGGAACCGGCATGGACGATCCGGACGTTGGGCGGCAAGGCCCCGGCGATGCGGGCCACGGCCGTCGTGTCACCGACGAGGATCAGCTCATCGGCCGGGTGCGCGCGGGCGTGAGCGAGGACACCCGGGACGATCTCGGCAGGTCCGTAGTCGCCGCCCATCGCATCGAACGCGACGCGCACGCCTCGAAGGTCGCCGGTCGCGGCCTCGGACGCCATGGACCGAGGCGGCGTCACGACGTCAGCGGGCGGGTTCGTCGGTGTTGGCGCGGGCCGCCTTGGGCTCGACCGCGAGACGGCCCTGATACCAGCCGCAGTTGGGGCAGACGCGGTGGGGCAGCTTCTTCTCGTGGCAATGCGGGCACTCGTCGAGCTTGGGCAGATCGATCGCGAGGTGCGACCGACGCTCGCCCTGGCGGGCGTGCGAGACGCGTCGCTTGGGTACACCCATCGGTGTCGGGCTCCTTGTATCGTGTCGTGGGGCGGGCCGCGCAGCCGGATGGCGCACGAGAATTGGCGCGTCGGCCGCACCGACCGCGGAGTCTACCGCGAATCGACCGGTCTGGCGCGTCCGGAACGGAACCTCGTTGGGTCCAGGGACCGCACGCCGAGGATCGGGCGCCCTGTCCAGTCGATCTCGCAGACCCGGTGACCGCTCGGATCGATGAGCGTGGCCGGGTGGGCGTGGGCCCCGGTGGACGGTCCGCACTCCGCCAAATGGTGCTAGCCAGCATCACTCGGCGCTGTGGGAGGTCGATTGACAGGTCGATCCGCCGCAAACTGTGCCGCTCTGAGCGTGACCCGAGCGGATCTGGCCCGCGCTATTGCAGTCGAACGCCCGGCAGGCCGCCGAGTGATGCTGGCGATGCGCATTTGGCGGAGTCGGCTCGCGGGCCCAGGCGGCTCGCGGGCCCTCGCGGGCCTGGCGGAGGCGGCTCGCGGGCCCTGGCGGAGGCGGGCGCGCTCCTGCCCAGACGTCAGTCGACCGGTGTGAACCCGCGCAGCGCCTCGAGGCGTGGGTCGATGTCATCGACCGGGTGGTCGTGGATGCCCTCATCGAGCGGTTCACCACAGACCATGCACAGGCCGGGGCAATCGGGGCGATCGAGCGGCGCGAACGGCTCGGCCAGGGAGATGGCGTCGCGGACGGATGGCTCGAGGTCGAGCTCGTGGTGATCGGTCAGGCGTTGGGCATCCGGCTCATCATCGGCGGCGATCGGCTTGCCAGTCGCGAGGTCAAGCGAGGGCAGGTGTTCCTCGTCGAGGACGATATCGATGGGAGTCGTGAGCGGCCGCAGGCAGCGGCTGCACTCGCCGGCGAGGGTCGTGGTCAGACGGGCGTCGGCGAAGATACCGCGATTGGTCCGGGTCAGGCGCACCCGGCCGGCGATCGGGGTGGCGAGTACCAGCTCGTCCGGCAGCGCCATCCGGGCATCGACGATGTCGAACGACCGATCCGCCCCGATCCGATCGCCAAGCAGACCACTGACGTTCCAGATGAGCGGCCCGTCGGCCGGACGAGCGCACATGACCCGCGGTCACGCCCGGGTGGGCGCGGCGTCCTCCGGTTGAACGTCCCAGTCACCGTCGTCGAACGGGCTACCGCCGGCGTCCGTGGCCGACGCGGCTTCGATCAGTGCCGCGCGCCGGTCATCCAGCATGGCGATGCCTTTCTGGATGCTCTGAAGGGTCTTCTGGACGTCGCCCTCGAGGCCCTCGAGGACACTGACGGCGTATTCGTCGGCGCCACCCCGGATCTTGTCGGCGTCGGCGTGCGCCTCGGCGATGATGCGCCGGCTGTCGGCGTCGGCCGCCTGGGTGAGTCCTCGCTCATCGATCAGGAAGGCGGCCTGCTCCTGGGCCCGGCCCACGATCCGCTCGGCCTCTTCCTGGGCCTTCTCCATGATCCGCTCGCCCTCGGAGTTGATGCGCTTGGCGGCGCGGACCTCCTCGGGCACGGCCACCCGCAGCTCATCGATCAGACCGAGCGCGGCGTTCTGGTCCAGGACGACGTTGGTCGTGAGGGGCAGCTTCTTGCCGTTGGCGATCAGCGATTCGAGGCGCTCGACGAGGAAGATGATGTCGATGGCTCGGAGCCTCCTTGTGGGGCAGGGTCGCGACCGATTATGGCACGGAGGGCGGTCGCGGCGGATGCCGGCAACATCCCCGAGATGTCGCCACCGAACGTGGCGATCTCCTTGACCAGACTCGAGCTGACGTAGCTGTTGGCGATCGAGGTCATGAAGAACACGGTATCGATGTCTGGCGCGAGGACGCGGTTGTTGTGGGCGAGCTGCATCTCGATCTCGAAGTCGCTGATGGCGCGCAGGCCGCGGACGACGGCGGTCGCCCCGCGCTCGCGGCAGAAGTCCACGGTCAACCCGTCGAACGACGCGATCTCGAACCGATCGGGCGGGATGTCGGCACTCGCCAGTGCCTCGCCGATGATGGCGATCCGTGTAGCGACGGGCAGAAGTGGCTGCTTCCTCGGGTTGGCCAGCACGGCGACGATGACCCGATCGAAGACGGCCGCCGCCCGCTCGACGATATCGACGTGGCCGTTCGTGATCGGATCGAACGAGCCTGGATAGACCGCGACGCTCATGCGTCCTCCGTTGCTCGATAGAAGGTGAGAGCCGTCTCTCCGAAACGGCGCTCGCGTTCGGATGCTAGCAGCCCGACGCGCGCTGGCGGCGTGGTGCGCCAGAAGTGCTTGGCCACGACTCGCGCGCCGGGGGTGAGGAGCGGGCCAAGTCGTTCCAGGGCTGTGGTCAGGGCCCGTGTGTCGTCGTACGGCGGGTCGAGGATCACGAGGGTCGGCTTTGGCTCGTGGGCGCGGGCTGGGTCGCGCAGCCAGGCGAGCACGTCCGCCCGTGTGACCGTGGCCCGGGCCGGCGCCGCCAGGTTGGTCCGCTCGAGGTTGGTCCCGATCACGCTCACGGCGTGCGCGTCGCGTTCCACGAACGTGGTGTGCGTTGCGCCGCGAGACAGCGCCTCGATGCCGGCGGCGCCACTGCCGGCGAACAGGTCCAGGACGATCGCCCCGCGCAGATCGGGCTCGACGATCGCGAACAGGGTCTGCTTGACACGATCGCCGAACGGACGGGTGCCGGGTCCGGGTGCGTCAAGCCGGATGGATCGGGCCGTGCCGGCGATCACCCGCCCGGCGTCAGGCACCGGCGGGGCTCGCGGTGGGGCTCGCGGTGGGGTGCCTAGCGGGCGCCGAGGTCCGGTACTGGTAGTAGCGCGTTTCCGATGAACGCCTCGTGGAGCACCGCAGAATCGACAGGTTGCTGTCGTTTGTGCAGGTGACGGAGCGTGGTTGTGTGAATCCCGGTACTGGCAGTACCGCGAGGCGGGCGGCCGCGCCCCGGCCCGTCATGAGCCGCTGGCCGGGTCCGCGGCCACGAGACGGCGGAGCCAGCCCCTCTCCAACTCCGCGGCGAGGGGCGCGAGGTCATCCCGCCCTGGATCCAGGATCCCCTGGTCGTCCAGCAAGCGTTCCGCCTGCGCCCGCGCCCGGACCGCGAGGGCCTGGTGGTCAGGCCTCACAAGGGACGCCACCCGCAACCCAGGCAACCCGCTCTGGACGAACCCGAGCACGTCCCCCTCGCGGCGCAATTCAAAGTCCTTCTCGGCGAGCTCGAACCCGTCCGAGGTCTCGACCAGGGCCTTGAGCCGCGCCGCAGCGGTCTCGTCCGTGGTGTCCGACACGAGCACGCAGAACGAGGCCGCCGTCCCGCGGCCCACCCTCCCCCGCAGCTGGTGCAGCTGCGCCAGCCCGAACCGCTCCGCACCCTCGACGATCATCATCGTGGCCGCCGACACGTCCACCCCCACCTCGATCACGGTCGTGCCGACCAGCACATCCAGATCCCCGTCGCGGAATCGGGTCATCTCGGCATCTCGACTGATGGGCTTCAGGCGGCCGTGGACCAGCCCCACCCGAAGTGGGGCCAGCAGCTCGGCCAACCGGAGGGCCTCCGATTCCGCCGCCACGGCCCCCGTCGTCGACCCGTCGTCGGCGCCGTCGCTCCCCTCCTCGATCAGCGGGACCACGACGAATGTCCGGTGGCCCATGGCCGCCTCCTCACGCACCTTCTGCCACGTGGCGTCCAACGCATCCGGCCGGCGGATCCCGGTCCGGATCGGCACGCGCCCGACGGGTGGGGTCCGCAGGTCCGTGACGTCGAGGTCCGCATACAGCACCTGGCCAAGGGTGCGCGGGATCGGTGTCGCGGTCATCAGCAGGACGTGCGGCGTGATCGTTCCCCCGGCCTTGGCCTCAAGCAGTCCGCGCTGCTCGACCCCAAAGCGGTGCTGCTCGTCGACGATCGCCAGTCCCAGCCGCGCGAACGACACCGATTCACTGAGCAGCGCGTGGGTCCCGACGATGACCGATGCCTGGCCGGAGGCGATGAGTTCATTGGCCTTCGCCCGTTCCGCGGCCTTGAGCGAACCCGCCACCAGCAGCACGTCCACGCCGAGATCCGCCAGCAACCCACCGACCGTTTCAAGGTGCTGCCGCGCCAGCAGGTCCGTGGGCGCGAGGAGCGCCCCCTGGAATCCGGCCCGTGCCGCGGCCGCCAGGGCATAGGCGGCGACCGCGGTCTTGCCCGACCCGACATCCCCCTGGAGCAGGCGCAACATCGGGGTCGGCGCCGCGAGGTCTGTGCGGATGGCGGACATCGCGGCGGCCTGGTCGGGGGTCAGCTCGATCGGCCGGCCGATTCGGCGTGCCAGGGCATCGGTCAGGGCCGTCCGGATTGCTGCGTCGGTCGGCGCGTCGATATCGATCACCGGCGCGCGATCGCGCCCGCGTGCGCGGCGTCGACCAACCATCCCGATCTGGAGCGCCAGCAGCTCATCGAACGCGAGCCGGCCGAGGGCCTCGTCGCGGGCCTCGAACGACGGCGGGTAATGGGCCGCCTCCAGCGCAACCGCGATGCGCGTGAGCCCCTCCTCCAGGAGCAGTGCCTCGGGCAGGTACTCGGGGTAGGCGTGGCCGGCCCGGTCGAGGGCCTCTCGCATCGCCACCCGCAGGCGTGCGGCGGTCAGCCCGGCCGTCAGCCGGTAGACCGGCACGATCCGCCCGGCGTGGAGCACCTCCCCGTCGCCCTCGATGGCCTGGAACTCGGGGTTGTCGATGGTCAGCTCGCGACCGAAGCGCTTCAGCCGGCCGGACACGACGATCTCGTCACCGGCGTGCAGACGTCGCTCGATATAGCGACGCCCAAACCAGGTGGCCTGGACGCGCCCGGTGTCGTCCGACAGCTTCGCCACCGTCCGCTGGATGCGTCGCCGCCACGACCCCTCGACCCGGATGTCGTCCACGTGGACCCGTGCCGAGACCACGGTGCCCTCCATGGCCAACACCAGATCGCCCAGGCGGGACAGCTCGCGCAGATCGTCGTAGCGCCGTGGCAGGTGGAACAGCAGGTCGCGGAGGTCGTACCAGCCAAGTCGGATACCCGCCCTGCGCAGGAGGTTGGCGGCCGTCAGCCCGGTCCGTGGCAGGGCCGTCACCAGCAGCTCGACCGGGTCGGTCGGTGGTGGCGGCGGCGTCGGGGGCTTCGCGGCTGCCGGAACCTTCGCGGCAGCCTTGGTCGCGGTCTTCGCCACCAGCGCGTCCTATTCCGCCGAGATGAGGTACCGGTAGAAGGGCTGCCCGCCGTGTCGGACCTCGATCTCCGTGCCGGGTACGACGCCACCGATCCGGCGGGCGAGCGCCTCGGTCTCGGCGAGGTCCGCGCCATCGCCGTAGAACAGGGTCACGAGTTCGTAGCCCGGAGTCAGGGCGGTCATCGCCGCCAGGACGCAGGCCTCACGATCGCTGTGCACCGCGACCAGGCCGTCGTCCGGGTCCAGCGCGATCGTCTGGCCACGCTTCACCTTCTTGCCACCGATCGTCGCGTCGCGCACGGCCTCGGTCACGACGAGGCTTTGGATCGCTCGGCCGGCGTCTGTCATCGGGCCGACATTGGCCGTGGCATCCCGAGCCGGGTCCAGGGCCAGGAGCGCGGCGAACCCCTCGGCGGCGTTGCGGGTGGGGACCACGGCCACCGGTCGGTCGCACATCGAGGCGACCTGGCGGGCGGCCAGGATGACGTTGGGGTTGTTGGGCAGCAGAAGGATCTCGCGGGCGTTCACGGCCGCGACGGCCTCGAGCAACTCCCCGGTGCTCGGGTTGGCCGACTGGCCGCCCTGCACGACGGCCGCCACGCCGAAGTCGCGGAAGATGGCAGCCAGTCCATCCCCGGCGGTCACGGCGATGACCGCGAGAGCGGGGGCGTCGGCGGTGGTGTCCGCGATGAATGCGGCCTCGGCCCCAGTCTCGGCGGACCCGGCCTCGGTCTGGGCCCCGGTCTCGGCCGACCCGGTGAAGGCCGCGGCATGCGTCTCACGCACGTCACGCGCCTGGTTGTCCAGGTTCTCCACGCTGATCCGGCTCATGGAACCGAGACCCAGCCCATAGCCGATCACGAGGTCCGGCCGGTCGTTGTGGACATGGACCTTGAGCGCTCGCCCATCGCCGGCCACGAGGACCGATTCACCGATCGCTTGGAGGTGGTCGCGGATCCCATCGACATCGAGCGGCTCGTGACCGGCAGCCTGGAGCAGGAACATCGTCTCGTAGCCGAACCCCTCGTCGGCGTGGGCGACCAGGGTCGACGGCTTCGGGCCGGCACGCACGGCGCCGCGAACCGTCGATACGGGGGCCTTGCCGACGAGGTGCAGCAGGGCACCCTGGAACAATCGATACAGGCCCTGGCCTCCGGAATCGACCACGCCGGCCTCGCGCAGGATGGCGAGCAGGCTCGGGGTGCGCGCCACCGACTTCTCGGCCGCATCGAGCGTGGCGCCCAGCACGTTCTCGATGTCGTTGTCATGCTCGGCGGCGACCACCGCGGCGGCGGCCGATTCGCGGATGACGGTCAGGATCGTGCCCTCGACCGGTTTTGCCACCGCGGCGTACGCGGTCCGGGCGCCCTCCGAAAGGGCGTGGGCGAGGTCAAGCCCGTTGAACCGACGCTTGCCCCCAAGGCCCTCGGCCATGCCCCGGAAGATCTGGCTGGTGATGACCCCGGAGTTGCCGCGGGCACCCATCAGCGCGCCGAAGCTGATGGCCGCCGCGATACGATCCGCCGGCTGACCCGCGACGGCCTCCGCCTCCTCGAGCGCCGCCTTGACCGTGGCGAACATGTTCGATCCGGTATCGCCATCCGGGACCGGGTAAACGTTGAGGCTGTTGATCTCCTCGACGTGGGCCTCGAGGTTGGCGACCGCAGCGCGAAAGGCATCCAGCAGGCCCGTTCCATCACAGGCGCGTCTCGCCACTACGCGACGTCCGTGCCGCTGTCGGCGAGGTCGCCTGGGCGAACGCCGACCGACAGCGCAGCGGGTACGTCGGGCAGCGCCGCGCCGGACGGGACGTGCAGGCCGTCGATGTGGATGACCAGGCGGGCGACGTCGCGATCGAGGGCGCGCCGCACGGCATGGCGGACCGCGCTGTCCACCTGGCGCGCGACCTCCGCCACCGGGACACCGAGCGCCACGATCAGGTCCAGACCGATCTCGAGCCCGTCTTCCCAGCGGACGTCGATACCTGCGTGGCCGAGCCCGAGCCGGTCGAGGAGGCGATCGATCGAGCCGCCGGCGAGGCTGGTCACGCCATATGATCCAAGCGTCGCGGTCCGCACGATGTCGAGCAGGGCGCGCCGGGAGACGAGCGATCGGCCGGGTGTTGGACGGATGGCCACGCGGTCTGGTGCTCCCTTGCTGGGCCTGGGTCGGGGTGCGTCCCGTGCCGGAGCCGCCGGGGGCGTGTGCTATCATACCGCCCCGCTCGGGTCCCTCGACCCGTGTGCCCCTCCATTCCGACCATTTCCTGAGGTTCCGCATGGCCCGCTCCTGCGCGATCTGCGGCAAGGTTTCGATGGGCGGCTTCAACCCGCAGTCGTCGGGCATGAACCGCGTCCGAGCCCACCGTCGCATGCAACCCAACCTGCAGCCGCTCGTCATCGATCAGAAAGGGGTCCCGACAAGGACCCTTGTCTGCACGCGCTGCCGCCGAACGAGGCTCAAGGCCTCCAAGTAGTCCGGGCGCCGGGCTCTGGCCCTGCTGATCGGTCCCATTGATCGATCCGGGCCTGGCCACGAAGAGCTGCGTCTCCCGATCGTCGTTTGGGGGCAGCACCTCCTCGTGCTGATAGCGCGATCGATCAACCAGGACGATCACGGCGCGCACGTGGGCCCTTGGCGCGCCTGGCCCTTGCCACGGGTCTGGCCCTGCTGATCGGTCCCATTGATCGATCCAGGCCTGGCCACGAAGAGCTGCGTCTCCCGATCGTCGTTTGGGGGCAGCACCTCCTCGTGCTGATAGCGCGATCGATCAACCAGGACGATCACGGCGCGCAGCGGGACGCGCGCCTACCGGTCGTCCGTGTCGAGCCAGATCGTGAACGGGCCATCGTTGGTGAGCCGAAGCTCCATCTCGGCCCCAAATCGGCCAGTCGCCACGTTCACGCCCAGCCCGCGCAGCGCGGTCGCGAGACGCAGATAGAGCCGCTCAGCCTGATCGGGCGGAGCTGCGCCGGTAAAGCCGGGCCGGCGACCACGCCGCGTGTCCGCATACAGCGTGAACTGCGATACGACCAGAGCCGCCCCACCCTTGTCGATCAATGAGCAGTTGGCCCGCCCAGCGCCGTCGCGGAACACGCGCAGCTCGCTGATCCGGCGCGCCAATCCCTCCGCGGCCGCCTCCGTATCGCCCGGCCCGACGCCGAGCAGAACGACCACGCCCAGCCCGATCTCGCCCACGACCTCACCGGCGACGGACACGGACGCACCGGTGGTGCGCTGGAGAAGGGCCCTCACCCGGGTGACGGCGGGGGTGACGGCGGGAACGTCGCGCGCCAGGCATCGGCCTCGGCCAGGAACTGGTCCCGCGATGGCCCATGATGCTCGACGAGATGGATCTGGACCGTCTCCGGCACGATCAGATCGTAGTCGCGGACACCATCGGGGTTGATCTGCCCATCGCCGCGCAGCATGATCACCGGGATGCCGGTCGCCTCGATCTCGGCCATCAGCTGGCGCGCCAGGTGCATCGGGAGCGAGACGAAGCGGGTCATCCGGTCCGGCGGGATCGGACGCACCCCGTCATTCAGACCGTAGCGGAAGCCGTCATCGGCCAGTGCCCGGATGAGCCGGATCTCGCGGCCCATGTCGCGGCCTTTCATGAACAGCGCCGAGCCGACGACGTAGACATCGATTCCGAGGGCGCCCGCGATCTCCACCGTATCGCGATTGATCCCGCCATCGACATGCAGCTCGCCGCCGTACAGCGGGCGACGAAGCAAGGCGCGCGCACCCGGCGCCTTCGCCGCCAGCACATCGCCCATGAATTTCTGGCCGCCGAAGCCAGGTTCGACGGTCATGATCAGGATGATGTCCAGGAACGGCGTGTACGGCTCCAGCGCACTGAGCGGCGTCCCCGGGCGCAGGGCCAGCCCCGCCGCCCGACCGGCCGCCCGGATGGTCCGGAGCGTCGGCTCGATGGGTTCCTCGATCTCGACGTGGATCGTGATCGAATCGCATTTCGCGTCGATGAACTCCTCGATGTACCGCCCAGGTTCGCTGATCATCAGGTGCGCATCGAAGGGCACCTCGGTCCGCTTGCGCAGATGCTTGATGGTCTTGGCGCCAAACGTCAGGTTCGGGACGAAGTGACCGTCCATGACGTCGAGATGGATGCGGTCCGCGCCGGCTTTGGCTACACGTCGGACCGCGTTGCCAAGATTGCCGAGGTCCGAATCGAGGATGCTCGCGGCAACCCGAGCTCGGTTGACGGTCACCACGGCGGGTCCACCCCGGCCGGAACCGGATCATCGCTGCGCTCCCCTCGAAGGGCGGCGGCACTGGCCAGCTCCAGGCGTTCCCGGCGCCGCGCGACGACCGGCGTCGGCGGCTCACCGGCCCGCTCCGCGGCGAGCTGACCGCAGGCGGCTCCGACTTCCTGGCCACGATTGCGCCGGATCGTCGTCCCGATCCCGGCTGCACCGAGGATGGCCGCGAACGCCTCGATACGGGTCATGGGGCTCGCCTCCCAGGGCGTGTGGGCGACCTTGTTCATCGGGATGAGGTTGACGTGGGCGTGGTCGTCGCGCAGGAGGTCGGCCAGGGCCTGGGCATCGAGGTCCGTGTCGTTCACGCCGCCGATCATGGTGTATTCGTAGCTGATCCGGCGACCGGTCGTGGCGGCATGATCGCGCGCGGCGGCGACGACCTCGGCCACCGGCCAGCGCCGGTTGAGCGGCACCAGCACGTCGCGCAACGCGTCGCGGGCGGCGTGCAGCGAGACAGCCAGGGTGAACTGCGGACCGAGGGCCGTCAACCGGCGGATCCCCGGCACGACGCCGGAGGTGGAGACCGTGATGTGACGGGCCCCGAGGCCAAACCGGCGCGGGTCGTTGAGGGCCTCCACCGCAGCCAGCACTCGATCCAGATTCAGGAGGGGTTCGCCCATGCCCATGAACACGATGTTGGTCAGGTGCTGGCCGGCCAGCGCGAGTCGGCGCTGAGCGTGACGGGCCTGGTCGATGATCTCGGCGACCTCGAGGTCGCGTCCGAAGCCCAGTTCACCGGTGGCGCAGAACGGACAGCCAACGGCACAGCCGGCCTGACTTGAGACGCACAGGGTATGCCGTTCGCGCGAGCCACCCGTGGCCGGGTAGTGCATCAGCACCGATTCGATGAGCGCGCCGTCATCGAGTCGATGGAGCGCCTTCTCGGTCAGGCCGCCGTCGGCAAGGACCAGCTCCGTGTCCGCGACCGTGTCCAGCCAAAAGTCGCGTGCGAGCGCATCGCGCAGGGCCGCCGGGAGCGTCTGGATGACGGACGCGTCCGTCGCGCCGCCGTTCGTCCAGACCGCGTCGGAGATCTGGCGGGCGCGGTAACCCGGTTGGCCCTCGGACGCCACCCAAGTGGAGAGGTCATCGGGCGTCAGCCCGGATAGGCCCGGTCGCGCATCGATCGTCACGGGCGTAAGGCTAGCGCAGCGCCGATCATCGGCCGACGACGACATGGCTGCCGACGGCCGCCGGTCGTCCCCGCCGGAACAGCTCGCCCGTCATCCGCCGGCCGCCGGCCGGCTGGACCTCATCGAGCACCAGCCGCCGATCGGCCGTCGTCAGGGCGATACCGTCACCATGCGCCACGATCTGGCCGGGCGAGTCGCCCATCTCCGCATCGGCCGGGTGGGCCCGCCAGGCGAGGACCCGGCCGCCGTCCGTCTCGATAAAGGTGCCCGGCCATGGCTTAAAGGCCCGAATCATCCGATCGAGTTCGACGGCTGGCCGGCCCGGATCGAGTCGACCATCCTCGCGCCGGAGCGGGCGGGTCAGCGTCGCCCCGACATCGGGCTGCGGGTGTGCCTCGATCTCGCCCCGGATCCAGGGGTCCAGCGAATCGGCCAGCAAATCCACAGCCAGCGCCGACAGCCGGGCGTGCAGGCTCATGGCGGTGTCCGATCCATCGATGCGGATCCGGCGGTCAGCGATGAGCGGGCCCGTGTCGAGACCCGCATCCATGCGGAACAGGGTCACGCCGGTCGCCTCGTCGCCGGCGAGGATAGCGGCCGGAAGCGGCGTCGCGCCGCGATGCCTCGGCAACAGGGACGGGTGGAGGTTGAGGGCACCCAGGCGCAGGTCGAGGATGGGAGCCGGGACGATCTGGCCGTAGTCGGCCAGCACGGCGAGGTCCGGGTAAAGCGCGGCGATGGTGGCGAGCGCGTCCGCTGATCGGAGGCGCGCCGGGGTGAGGACCGGGATGCCTGCAGGTGTCGCTCGATGGATCGGCGTGGGGCTTGGCTGAGCACGGCGCCCGGCCAGGCGGGGCGGGGCCGTGATGACACCGACCAGGTCGATCGACGGGTGATCCGCCAGAAGCGCGAGCACGGGAAGGCCGAAACGGCCGCTCCCAAGGAAGATGGTGCGGGTGCGGACGCCCTCGGCGGTCACGCCAGGGCGCCGGTCGCCTCGCGGACCTCGGCGTCATCCTCGTTGGTGGCGTCGACCGGCAGGAGCTCGTCCATCGACTCGAGATGATCGATATACAGCTTGCCCTCGAGATGGTCGAGTTCGTGCTGCAACGCCCGACCGAGGAGGCCTGACCCGGCGACCTTGATCTTCTTGCCGTGGCGATCCTGGGCCACGACCCATACCCTCTCGCGGCGCGTGACATACGCAACGTAGCCGGGGATGGACAAGCAGCCCTCCAGGTCGCGGTCGTCGCCCGTGGAGCGGACGATCCGCGGGTTCACGAGTTCGTGTAGCGTGCTTTCGACTTCGATGACGCAGGCCTGGACGGCTTCACCGAGCTGGGGCGCGGCGAGCCCGACCCCGGGCGCATCGCGCATCGTGTGGGCCAGATCGTCCAGCAGCTCGTGGAGGTACTTGCCAAAGCTGTCGACCGGCTTGCCCTTCAGGCGCAGACGCGGGTCGCCGAGCAGGACGATAGGTCTGACGGACATGTCGGCGAGTATATCCGGCAGCCCGTGTCGGCCCCACCCACCATTTCGGCACAGCCATGCACGATCGCCCGGTCCGTGTCGCTCCCACCCACCATTTCGGCACAGCCATGCACGATCGCCCGGTCCGTGTCGCTCCCACCCACCATTTCAGCACAGCCATGCACGATCGCCTGCTCAGAACGCCGAATCGGGCCTACGGAGCGATGGATCGTGCAGGGCTGTGGCCAGCGTGTCGGTGGGGCCGACACTGCCGGGCAGGTCCAGCGGCCGGCGACCAGCCGGCGACCGCCGACAAACGAGTGATCATCGCAGTCAGACGGGTTTCGCCGGTGGCGGACTTGATCCATCGTCAGCGGGAGTGCCCGTCCCCGGAGCGGCGGCGTCGCTGCCGGTCAATGAGTCGCGGACCTCGGATGCCCAATGGCGGGACTTCTCGGCAAGCCGGCCACTGGCGTCGGCCGTCATTACGCCCGCCTTCTGGGCGAGCGGTACGGCCTTGTCGGCAGCGGTGGCCACGATCTCGGCGGCCTTGGCCGACAACTCGCGCACGGTCGGGGCGGCCTTTTCGGCGAAGTCCTCGACCGCGTCGCGGATCGATTCAAGGACATCGGCGGCTCGCGCGCCGGCACCGGAACCCGCTCCGGCAGCTCCGGCAGCGCCGGCACCAGCTCCCGCGGAATCGCCGGTTGCGGCGGCGTCCGGGCCGCTGTACGCCTCGTCGCGGGAACCTTCGGCCGGCTGGTCGTGGTTGGGGCTCATCGGATCGGTCATGGTGCGTCCTCCTCTTGCGTGAACGTGCATCGTCCCACGAACGGTCCCCGGGGGTGCGTTGACGCCGGTGTCGCGCGTATCATCGGCGTGACGACCGACCGCGCACACAGGAGGTATCGCCATGGCTGGCGCCGAATGGACATATGCGGATCTCGAACCAGATCAGCTCGGGCTGATCGTCGAGGCGGAACGGACGCTCGACACGGATGTCGTCGTGGCCTACCGGCCGAGCGCCTACGGCACGATCGATGCGGACACGATCGCCGAGGGCCTTCGTCCGGTCGAGCTCGAGGCATCCCAGCTCGAATGCCTCCAGGGGCTGGAGCGGATGGTCGGTGGCGTACTCGTGGCCTACCGGCTCGAGGTCGACTGAGCCGTCTCGTCACAGAAGCGACTCGGGATCCACGTCCACGGACCACGGCGGTCCCGGATCCCCGCCCAGGACCCCGAGCGGATCGTCGCCGCGCAGGACCAGGTGGTACCGCCAACGGTCGTTGCGCCGAGCGATGTACGCGGGCGCCGGCCCGATGACCACGGCCCGCCCGGCTGCCCGCTCGCGCAGCCGTTCGGCCATGGCCGTGCCCTCGCGCTCGGCCGCCTCGCGATCAGGCAAGGCGACCGTCAGCTTGACAAGCCGACCGAACGGCGGCGACCCAAAGCGCCGGCGCAACTCCAGCTCCGCAGCGTAGAACTGTGCGCCGTCGGAGGCGGCGACGGCCCGGATGACGGGATGGTCCGGCTGGTACGTCTGGAGGATCGCCCGACCTGGTCGATCTCCCCGGCCCGCCCGACCGACGGCCTGGCTCAACAACTGGTACGTCCGCTCGGACGCGCGTTCGTCGGGCAGGTTGAGGGCCACGTCAGATGACACCACGCCGACAAGGGTCACCGTCGGCACATCCAGGCCCTTGGCCACGAGGCTCGTCCCGATGAGCACGTCGGTCCGACCCGCGGCGAACGCGTCAAGGACCCGTTCCGCAGCTCCCCGTCGGGCCGCCACGTCGCGGTCCAGGCGGGCGACCCGCAATCGCGGATGGGCGGCCCGCACCTCTCGCTCGACGCGTTCCGTGCCGCCTCCGAGGTAGCGAATGCGGGGTGACCCGCAGGCTGGACAGCGTGTGGCGAGTGGTGTCGCCCGGCCGCAGTGATGGCAGCGCAGCGTCGTCCCGGCCTGGTGGTAGACAAGCGGCCGCTCGCAGTCCGGGCATGCCTGGACGTGACCGCAATCGCGGCACAGCACGACGGACGCGGTACCGCGCCGATTGAGCACGAGGATCGCCTGCTCACCTGCGCCCGTGTCGAGGGCGTCCAGGGCCATGTCCAACGCGACCGACAACAGGCCCCGATTCCCCTCGGCGAGTTCCGCCCGCATGTCAACCACGACGATCTCCGGTGCATGACCGGCCGGCCGATCCGGCAGCACGACCCGATCCCACGTACCGTCGAGCGCCCGGCCCAGGCTGTCCACGGCCGGTGTCGCCGAACCGAGCACGACCGCCGCACCCGCCAGCTCCCCCAGGCGGACCGCCACATCGCGGGCCTGGAGCCGCGGGGTCCGGTCGCTCTTGTATGCCGGATCGTGCTCCTCATCGACGATCACGACCCCGACATCGGACAGCGGCGCCCCGACCGCCAGCCGCGTCCCGACGACGATATCGACATCGCCGGCCCGGATCCGGCGCCACTCGTCGGCCCGCTCACCGTCCCCGAGCCCGGAGTGGACGAGCGCGACCCGGGCATCGAGATCGGCCCGCAATCGATCGACCAGGGGCAGGGCCAGCGCGATCTCGGGAACCAGTACGAGCGCCGGGCGACCGATGGCCAGCGATGCGGCGATGGCTTCCACGTATATCGCGGTCTTGCCACCGCCGGTGACGCCATCGAGCAGCAGCGGGCGAGCATCGCGGGCGGTGATCGAGGCCACGACCCGGGCCACGGCCTCCGCCTGGGGCGGCGACAAGGGCGCGGTCGCTGGCCGGCCGCCGCGCAGACCCGCTGCCCGCGCAGCCAGCGGCCGGCGCGGTCGCTCGCGGACCTCGGTCTCGGCCAGGCCGCGGCGGACGAGCGAGGTCAGCGTCGCAGACCCGTGGCGCCCGGCGACATCGGCCACGGGCACGCCGTGTGCCGAACCGAGCACGACCGCCGCTCTCGCCAGTTCCGCGAGAGCGGCCACCTGGCGCGGGCCCAGCGGCCGGCCGGCGGGCCGCGCACCGCCTGCGGCCAGCGCCGCGGCCACCGCGAGACCCTCTGGCAGCAGCCAGATCCAGCGCTCGAAGCGTGGCCCGGCAGACGCCCCCATGAGCGTCCAGTCAAGCGTCACGACCCCGACGCCCGCCAGCCCGCGCAGCCGCCGCAGCAGCCCGGCCCGGCCGTCGGGCGCGGCCAGGTCTCGGACCGGCCGGCTGCCACCACCCAGCTGAGCGAGCAGGTCGAGATCGATCGGGTCTGCCACCACGCCGACCGCGTCAAGGGGCGTTCGCTCCGCGACGAGCTCCAGCCGCTCCAGCAGGCCTGGTGGCAGCATGGATCGAATGACGAGCGCCGGAGGAGCGAGATAGTGGGCGGCGATCCAGCGCGCCAGCGACAGGGTCAGACCCGGCAGCAGCGGGCCGTCCGCTCGGACCCGGTCCACGACAGGCTTTGGCGTGGTTCCGGGCAGATCACCGGCCGGACCCAGCACGACCCCAAGCGCCTGCCGCCGACCGAACTCGACCAGCACCGCCTCGCCGTCCTCGAGATCGGCCAGCGCCGAAGGAACGGCGTAGGTGTACGGCCGTGCCCCACCGGCCCCGGCGGCATCGACCGCCACCTCGACCAGCCGCCGTTCGCCGGTCGCGACTCGGCCAGTCGCCTCGTGCCCGGGCTCCAGCCCGAGGGTCACCGGCGCTAGACCCGGACCCGCCGGTCGGGATGGGTCCGGCGTTCCCCGGCGATGATCTCCTCGATCCGTGCGGCCGTGTCCTCCGCCTGCCCGGTCTCATTGACGACGACGTGATCGTAGTCGTCCTGGCGCGCAAGCTCGATGGCGGCGTTGCGCTGGCGCAGCTCGAGCTCGTCGGCGGTCTCGGTCGCACGGGTACGCAGTCGAGCGAACAGCGTTTCGAGGGTCGGGGGGATCACGAAGATGAGCAGCGCCTCGGATACCTGCTCCTTGACGACCTGGGCCCCCTGGACGTCGATCTTGAGGATCACATCGCGATCGGTGGCCAGCGCGGTCCGGACCTGGTCTCGTGGGGAGCCGTACCAGTTGCCGTGGACCTCGTTGGCCTCGAGGAAACCGCGCGCCGCGCGCATCCGCAGGAACTCGTCGCGCGACACGAAGTGGTAATCGACGCCGTCGACCTCGCCTTCGCGCGGTTCGCGGGTCGTGACGGTCACGACGTAGAGGCGCTCCCCCGTCCGCCCGGTCTCCGCCTCGTGGCGACGCATGACCTCGATGATCGTGTCCTTGCCGACCCCGGACGGTCCCGAGATGATCGCCAGCATCGCGCCCGGCGCGCCCAGGATGACGTGGTCTGGACGGCCCGGGTCGTCGGACACGTGCCGCGGTATCTTGATCCGCTGGCCATCCTGGTCGAACTCGGTCATCGTGCTGTCTCGTCGGCTCGTAGTCGATCGAGGACGCGTTCCAGCTCTGCCGGCAGCTCCGCGGCCGCACGGATGAGGTGCCCATCGCGCGGGGCCGCAAGCTCCAGCCGCCAGGCGTGCAGAAACAGCCGTTCGAGGCCGTCCGGGCCGCGCCGCGAGGTCCCCGTGCCATAGACCGGATCGCCCGCCACCGGATGCCCGATCGCGTCGAGGTGGACGCGGATCTGATGGGTTCGCCCGGTCACGAGGTCCAGTTCCAGCAGGGTCCAGTCGGCGAACCGCTCACGAACACGGTAGCCCGTCGTGGAGGCCCGTCCGTCCGGGACGACCGCCATCCGGGTCCGGTGCTTCGGGTCTCGCCCGATGGGTGCCTCGATCCGCCCCACCGCCGCGGACACGCCCCCGAGCACCAGGGCCTGGTACGTCTTGCGGACGCGGCGGGCCTTGAGCTGGGCCATAAGCGAGGCCTGCGCGCCGTCGTGCTTGGCGACCATCAGGAGGCCGCTCGTGTCCCGGTCGAGTCGATGGACGATGCCCGGCCGCGCGACTCCGGCGATGCCTCCGTACTCGGCCCCGCCGGCACGCGCCAGGAGCGCATTGACGAGCGTGTCGCCGTCATGGTGCCCGGCCGATGGGTGAACCACCAGACCCGATGGCTTGTCGACGATGAGCAGGTCGTCGTCCTCGTAGACGACGGTCAGGGCGATGTCCGGAGCGGGCGCGAGATCGAGCGCGATCGGTTCCGGGACATCGAGGAGGACCTCGGTGCCGGACGGCAGCACATCCCTGGCCCGCAAGGGCACGCCGTCCGCGGTAAGACGGCCGTCGGAGATGAGCTTCTGGACGTGGCTGCGCGACAGGCCGGTGGCATCGGCGACGATCCGGTCGATGCGCCCGCGAGTCCCGTCGGGGAGGCGCACGGTTCGGATGCCGGCCGCGATCGGGAGGTCAGCCATCCGCGGCCTCCGTGGGAGTCGGCTCGGGTCGTGTGCGCACCGGCAGCAGCGCACTGACGATGAGCAGCAGGATCGCGCCGCTGATCGCGGAATCGGCGACGTTGAACGTATACCAGCGCAGGTCGCCGATACCGATATCGACGAAATCGACGACGTGGCCGATTCGCAGCCGATCGACCATGTTGCCGAGCGCGCCTCCGAGCAGCAGTCCCAGCGCGACCGACAGGAGCGTGCTGCGGCCTGAATGCCCGTGGTACCACACGATCAACCCGACCACCACGATGGACACGAGGCCGAACAGCAGGGCCTGGTCCCGGAACAGGCCGAACAGCGCGCCACTGTTCTGCGAGTGGACCAGGCGCACGTACTCGCCGACCACGCTGAGTCGGTCACCGCGCTCGGGCAGGATGGACACGAGCCAGGCCTTGCTCAGCTGGTCGGCGATCAGGACGACCGCGGCCAGACCAAGGAAGATCGACCAGCGGGCGCGACCGCCGCCGAGAGGCTCGGTCATGCCAGCCTCCGTACGGCGATCGTGACGGTCGCGCCATCGAGCTCGACGCTCGCCTGCTGGACGCCTGCCGGGATGACGCCGATGACGAGAGCGCTCAGGGTGTCTGCGGCGACGGACGGCAGATGGGGATCGAGCGATGCCGGCGCGTCGGCGACCCACAGCTCGATCCGGTCGTCCAGCGCGAGACCGGCTTCGCGACGCAGATCCTGGACCGCCCGGGCCAGCTCGCGGGCATCGCCCTCGGCCCGCAGGTCCGGTGTCAGTTCCGTATCCAGCACGACGACGAGCCCGTCGTCCTCCGCAACAGCCGTGCCCGGCCGCGGCGTGGCCTGGATCTCCACCTCGTCGGCGGCGAGCGTCATGCCGGCCAGCGTCACCGAGCCATCGGATTGGAACACCACGTCCCCGTCACGCGCGGCGGCCATGACCGCCGGAATGGCTGACCCCAGGCGCTTTCCGACCTTCGGCAGCAGGACCTTGACGCGCCGATCCACCAGGTCGGAGCCGCTGGAGATCCGTTCCACGGCCTTGGCGTTGATCTCGGCCGCGATGAGGTCCAGCAGCTCCTGATCGAGCGTCGTGCCGCGATCCGGCGCGGCGATCCATGCACGCGCCAGTGGCTGGCGGGTCCGCAGACGGTTCGCACTGCGCAGCGTTCGGGCAAGTTCCACGACGTTCTGGGCCATGGCCATGGACGCCTCGAGCC
>JANOIS010000219.1:0-8914 GCA_031407755.1 Chloroflexota bacterium
TAAAAGGTAACCAGGATGCAAATGTTGGCAACCGTGAACCACCTGTTGCACCTTCAAGTCCTATTAAGTCTTTTGAAACAGATATTAAATGGGCAGGAAGCCTAAGTGCACAGTTGACATTAGGAAATATAAACTTTTTAAGAGATAAAAATACTATTGTACCCTATGTATCTGCAGGATTAGGATTAGTGAGTTACGAACCTACAATTAGCAGAACATCTCTTACTGATCCAAATACTGCTTATGATTTGGTTAATCCAAAAAATGAGTTGTTTGTTCCGGTTGGTGTAGGATTTAAAATAAATGTTTCAAAACTGATAAATCTTGACCTGGGTTATCGCATGCATTTTGTAGACGGAGATAATTTTGATGGTTCTTCTTAACGACGGTCGCCCCCTCCTCGGCGATGAGTCGCGCCGCGATCGATCCGGCGTTACCGAAACCCTGGACCGAGACGGTGCACGTGTTGAGGTCCATGCCCAGATGCTGGGCGGCCTCGATGATGCAGAAGACGGTGCCGCGGGCGGTCGCCTCGTTGCGCCCTTCCGAACCGCCGAGGCTGATCGGCTTGCCCGTAACGACACCCGGGACCGTATAGCCGGCGTGCATGGAGTACGTGTCCATCATCCAGGCCATGATCTGGGCGTTGGTGTTGACGTCCGGGGCCGGGATGTCCTTTTCCGGGCCGACGAGCACCTCGATCTCCGTGAAGTAGCGACGGGTCAGACCCTCCAGCTCCTTCTGGCTGAGCTGCTTGGGATCCACGATGACGCCGCCCTTGCCGCCACCGTACGGGATGCTGACGACTGCGCACTTCCACGACATCCACATCGCCAGGGCCTTGACCTCGTCCAGCGAGACGTCCTGGTGGTAGCGGATGCCACCCTTGGCCGGACCGCGACCCAGGTTGTGCTGGACGCGATAGCCGGTGAAGACCGCGACGGTCCCATCGTCCATATGGACCGGAAAATGAACGGTGAGTTCGCGGCGGGGCTCGCGCAGGACGAGACGCATACCCGGGTCAAGGCCCAGGCGATCAGCGGCGAGATCGAACTGCTGTTGGGCGACTTCCCACGCGTTGATGGGCGCGGTGGCGTGCTCGGTGGTCATGGAACGGAGAGCCTCCGTGTCGGGCGGTCGATCGCGACCGCCTCGTCGGTATGGGTCATCGTCCGGACGACCCCACGGGGCGCATCGAGGAGGTCACGACGGATCGGTCCGACCATCGATGGGCGACGCATGTTCGAGCCGGAGTATAGCCGCGACCCGGCGATCGACGCCTCCCCGATGGTACCGGTGCGCAAGGTTGTCGCAACCATGGCGCAACCAACAGTCTGATCACCAGTCGTCAGCGTCGCGATCTGCGCAGGGCTGCGCCGACGAATGCATAGAGGCCGTAGTAGGCAACGGTCACAGCGCTCAGGTCAAAGGCGACGATCGTGACGACGTTGGACCCCACGCCGACGAAGAACGTGAGGGCGATCACCACCAGCGCCACGGCGACCGGTAGCTGCGCAACGATGGTCCGCCGGCTCCGTCCGCCGGCGCGGCCACGCTCCGACCGGATCCACGACCGGGATCGTGAATGCCTTTCCTGGCCTCCTGAGTTCGTCGTAGCGCATTCGTTTCCCTGGATCCGTCAGCCATTCCCTCGCGATGTTGAGCCGCGCGGTGCGATCGGTGGCCTCACGCTCGTGGGCGCTGTCGACGCGGTCTGGATGGACGGATCGCACAGCCACCCGCCACGCTCGTTCGATCTCGGTTTGACTCGCGCCGAACTCCACACCGAGTTGGGCATACAGATCGAACGCTGGAACGGGAGCCTCTGAACGCACAACGTCCCCCTTGTGACGATGCCTGACTCAGCTCGGGCGGTACAGGATCGCCGCGCCGACGCAGCCTGGGCCGAGGTGGGGACCGACGGACGCCCCGACCAGTTCGACGGACACTGCGCCCGGATCCAGGTCCGGCACCCGGCGCAGGATCTCGTCGCGGAACTGGTCCACGTCCGGTGACACGGTATGGAGGATGGAGATTCGCTCGATCGGGCGTTCCGTGATCAGCTCCAGCATCCGGTCCC
Source organism: Chloroflexota bacterium (assembly GCA_031407755.1). Classification (GTDB taxonomy): domain Bacteria; phylum Chloroflexota; class Limnocylindria; order Limnocylindrales; family CSP1-4; genus SPCO01. The sequence continues at coordinate 2,081 of JANOIS010000219.1, forward strand.
GCGCCTTCGAGCGGGTTCGGACCCGTTCCGCGGTGGAGACCACGCCGTGCTTGACCATGATGATCGGCTTAACGGACAGCAACGTGCCGATGGCCGCCTGGGCGCCGCTGATCCGGCCACCTTTCTTGAGGTACTCGAGCGTTTCGAGGGTCAGGTAGATGAGCATGTCCTGGGCTCTGGCCTCGAGCGTTTCGGCGATCTCAGCGGCGGGGTGATCCGCCTCGGCCATCTCGACGCCCATCCGGGCAAGGATGCCCTGGGCCATCGATACGGAGAATGAATCGACCACGTGGATCTCGCGGTCCGGCAGCATGTCGCGCGCGATCTGGGCGCTCTTGATCGTCGCCGACAGACTGCCCGCGACATGGATCGACACGATCGCCGATGCGCCGTCGGCGAACGCCGCCTCGTAGGCCTGTTTGAACTCGCCCGGCGACGACGCCGCGGTCGTCGGGAAGGGCGCATCCGGGGCGAGCATTCGCTCCCAGAAGGCTGGCCCGCTGAGATCCACCCCGGCCTTGAACGTCTCGCTCCCGAAGTTCACGAGCAGCGGGATGACGTGGATGCCGGACGCCGCCGCCTCTGCCGGATCGAGGTCCGATGCCGAATCGGTGAATATCGCGACGCGACTCAAGGTGGGGCTCCTCTCGCGGCCCGGTGTGGGATCGGGCCTGCTGTACCGGGCATCATACGAGTCGAGTCGAGCCCGCACCGGCTACCCTGTGCGGCACATGGATCGATCACTGCGGGCCGTGCTGGCCGGCACGTTCACGCTGCGCTTCAGCACCGGGCTCACTGGCGCCATGTTGGCCCTCTACCTGGCCAAGCTGCCGGAGCATGGCGGCCAGGAGGTCTCGGCGACGACCCTGGCCGTACTGCACGCCACGTTCTACGTCGCGGAGCTGGTCCTCTCGCCCCTCTTCGGTGTCCTGTCGGATCGGCTCGGCCACCACCGGGTGATGCTCTTTGGTCCGGCGTTCGGGGCGGTCGCGGTGGTCCTCACCGGCCTGACCACGAATCTGTTCGTGCTCGGCGGCACGCGCTGGCTGGAGGGCGCCTCGACCGCAGCCAGCATCCCATCCATCCTCGGGTTCATCGCCATGGCCACGGCCCGGAATGAGATCCTGCGCGGCAAGATGTCGGCCCGCTTCGAGGGGGCGACGCTGCTCGGCATCGGGGCGGGCTTCGCGGTCGCTCCGATCGCGTTCGAGCTGCTCGGCCCGGTGGCGTTCTTCGTCAATGCCGTCGTCTACGGCGTCTCGTTCCTGATCTTCCGGGCAGTCCGCGATCCGGCCGGTGACGTGAACGCAGAACGAGCCCCGCACGTCGGGTTGGGGCGCTACGTGGACCTGCTGCGCAGTTCGCACGTGTGGCTGCTGGCGCCGACCTGGATCGCCGTCAACGCGTCGATCGGACTGTGGTTCAGCCAATCGCTCTTCCAGTTTGCGAAGGCCAACCCGGACTTTCCGGACCAGACCCTGATGCGCGGCTTCAGCGCCATCCAGATCTCGGCGGCAGCCGTGGTCATCGGGGTGATCTTTGGGCTCGGCCTGCTGTACTGGGGCGATCGATTCAAGAACACCCGCCGGACGACGATCATCCTGTACGGGATCCTGGGTGGTGGCGTCCTGGTCGCGGCCGGCGTCGCGGTCAACCATGCTGCCGGCCTGGCCCAGGTGGTGCCGCTGGCGGCCGCCGCAGTGGCCGGTTTCGGGCTGTTCGTGATGGCCGGCGCCACCCCGGCCGCGCTTGGGCTGCTGGCCGATATCTCGGAGCGCTTTCCCAATGACCGTGGCGCGATCATGGGCCTGTATTCCGTGTTCCTGGCGGTCGGCCAGATCATCGGGGCCTTGATCGGGGGCATCGCGGCGGATGCGCGCGGCATCGATGGGATGCTCATCGCCACGGCCGTCCTGCTCGGTGTCGCGCTGATCCCGCTGGCCCGGCTCCGGCAAAGCGAGGACCAGCTCGGCGTGACCGGGTCGTCCGCCGCGGGACGGACGGGCGCGTGACGGACGGGCGCGTGACGGACGGGCGCGTGACGGACGGCCGCCCGTGGACTCCGGTGCCGCTGGCCCGCGGCTCCCACGGGGCCGTCGTCGCCCCGCACCACCTCGCGACGGCGGCGGGGCTGCACGTGCTCCGCTCCGGTGGGTCGGCGGTGGATGCGGCGATCGCGACCAACGCGGTCCTTGGCGTCGTGATGCCGCACGGGTGCGGGATCGGAGGGGACGCGTTCTGGCTGATCTGGGACGCGACGGCCCGCCGTCAGACCGCGCTGAACGGCTCCGGTCGGAGTGCTGCCTCGACCTCCGCGCTGGAGCTTCGCGACCGCGGTTTCGCCACGCTCCCTCGCCGTGGCCCGTTGTCCATCACGGTCCCCGGGGCGGTTCGCTCGTGGGGCGACGCCCACGCTCGCCACGGGCGGCTGTCGCGTGACGCGATCCTGGCCCCGGCCGTGGAGCTGGCACGGAACGGGTTTCCGGCGTGGGCCGGCTTCATCGCCGCGGTGGAATCGACCGCCCCGATCGTCCGCGACACGCTCGGCCGCGATGCCGGCTTCGTCAGCGTGTACCGGCCGCACGGAAGACCGTGGCGTCCCGGCGAGCGCGTCCGGCTTCCTGCCCTCGCCTCCACGCTCGAGCGGCTGGCGAACGAGGGCTTCGATACCTTCTACGACGGCGATCTCGGCGAGCGCCAGGCGGCCGAGCTGGAACGTGTCGGTTCCCCGTTACGTGTCGCTGACTTTCGCGACCACACCTCGACCTTTGGCGATCCGCTGGCGATCGATTACCGCGGCGTCCGGGTCACGACCCACCCGCCGAACAGTTCCGGGATCGTGGCCCTCGAGATGCTCGGGATCCTGTCGCGCTTCGAGCCACCGGCCGCCTCAGCGTTCGGGCCGGAGGGCGTCACCGACGCGCGCTGGATCCACCTCGGGCTGGAGGCCGCCAGGCTCGCCATGGCGGACCGCGACCGGTACCTGACCGATCCCGACGTCCGTGACGTGCCGGTCGCGACCATCCTGGATCCGGCCCGCCTGGCCGACCTCGCTGCCGGCATCGATCCCGGGCGTACCGCGATCCCGCCTGCCACGACCAATCCGCTGGGTGGCGGCACGATCTATCTCGCCACGGTCGATGGCGACGGCAACGCGGTCAGTCTGATCGAATCGAACTACCTCGGCTTCGGCTCCGGGGTCGTCGACCCGACGACCGGCATCCACTACCAGAACCGGGGCAGCTACTTCAGCCTGGACGCGGGGCATCCCAATGTGCTGGAGCCGCGCAAACGGACACTCCACACGCTGCTCCCCGGGATGCTGTTCCGGGCCGGAGCGCCGGGGCCGTGGATCGTGGCTGGGTCCATGGGCGGCGATGCCCAGCCCCAGATCCATGCCCAGTTCGTGAGCGCCGTGGTCGATGGCGGCGTGGACGTCCGGACCGCGGTTGCTGCCCCGCGCTGGTACGTCGAGCCGCCGGATCATTTCGCCCCCCCGACCGACGTCTACCTCGAGCCCCGCCACGCCCCCGGTATCGATGATGCGCTGCGCGCACTGGGGCACGACCTCGTCCCGACCGAGCCGTTCGATTCGAACCTCGGGCACGAACACGCGATCGAACTCATCGACGGCGGGCCCGCGGCGGGGGATGGTTCTATCGCGGCAGCCACCGATCCGCGCAGCGCCGGACTGCCGGCCGTCTGGTAGCGGCCTGCCCCGGCATCACGGGTTACGACGCATATAGTCGTCGAAATGCGGGACCGTGAAGTCGATCAGCCCGTGGTCCGGTGCGTAGATCAATCCCTTTCGGATGAGGTTGTCGCGGAACATTCCGAGCGAGGCCGGCTTGACGCCCATGCTCCGCGCCACGTCACCAGACCGGTACGGCCCATGTCCTGGACGCGCCATCGCTGCCAGGTATTCGCGTTCCCGCTCGGTTGCGCGGTCAGACCGGAGTTTGAAGAACCCCTCGTCCAACGATTCGATCACGAGCCCTTGCGCGCGCCGCACGTCTTCAGCCGTGATCGGGGACTGGCTCGCGGTGAACCACGACTGTTTCCCCCATTCCTGGATGAAATGCGGGTATCGATCCGTCTCATGTACGAGCAATTCGAGTGCCGCATCCGTCCAATCGACCGATTCGTCCGCCCCGATGAATGCCTGCCGAGTCGCGACGATCGACAGCTGCCCGATCGACCGAAACTCGAACAGTCGTTCGGCATAACTCTTGGCTTCCGCCGCAAGAACGGGTAACTGCGGCAGGCCAGCTGCGACAGCCGTGACCGGTAGATTTCGCTGATCGACCTGGTGGAGGGCTGCGATCAGGGCGGCGAGATCAGGCTGGCGCAGGCTTTGAACTTCATCGAGCAAGAACAGGACGCCCTTGTTCTTCGCTCTTGCGACCTTACCAAGTTCTACGAACAGGTCGCCGAGGTCGATATCGAGTTGTCCCGAGTCAGCCACGCCCGCGAGCGGCTCGACACCAAAGCTGTACTCGATCGACCCGGAGTCGGTAACCGTCGCCCTCGGACGAAACGATCGAAGGGCTCCCAGCCCCCGCTTCACGACATCGCCAAGCTGCTGGTCCCGACCAAGGGCAAGCAGGGCCTGCCGTGACATATCCGCCATGACGTCCCGGAATGGCTGGGGATGGTCCCTGGGCCCCTTCATCTCACGCTGTGCTGCGCTCCAGCCGCGCTCTTCAGCTTGCTCTCGAAATCGGTTCAGCAGGACCGTCTTGCCGACGCCTCTGAGGCCCGTGATCATCAGACTCCGTTCAGAGCGGCCTCCCTCGATCCGGCGCATGAGCAGCTCGATCTTCTCGGTTTCGATCTCGCGACCGGCCAGTTCCGGGGGTGGCGTCCCGGCACCAGGCGCGAACGGGTTCCTTACTGGGTCCAAATCGGTCCTCCCGATGTAAGGAAGTATCAAGGCATATAAAGGGTCATCCATATATTCGCATACAGAATTGCCGCGTGTGCGATACTCCGGACCGCCGGTGGCCGGCGAGCGCTCACACGACGCCGCCACCGGCCTTTGCGTCCGTGAGGGCGAACAGCGGAGGAGCCCGTGACCTCGAACGTCGGTCAGAACTACCCCTACACGAGCGAGACCGCGGACGATCGCGCCTCGACCGTCGCCCGACTCGTGTCGGAGCGCGAGGGGTTGGCCGCGACGCTCGAGGCGGAATCGACCCCGCTCGACGCGAATGACCGCTGGTGGGTCTGGAAATGCCCCACGACGGGTTGCCCGGGCCTGCTGCATGCCGCGGGCTACGCCGCGGAGAAACATGCGGTCTACGTCGTCTGTGACGGGACCTGCGCCAGGACGTTCCTGCGCTGACCCGCGGCAGGTGCCGGGTGGTCCGCCGGGTGCCGTAGCTGATCATTCACCCGGTGAATATTCAGGTCATGAATGTTGAGCTACGGCTAGCTGCCGCAAAGGCAGGACCTGGGCGCTGATCAGCCGCGTCGCGCTTCGGCCTCGATCTCCACCAGCAGGCTCGGATGCATCAGCGCGGCCACCGCGACCAGGGTCGCGGCCGGTCGGATGTCCCCGAAGATCTCGCCGTGAACGGCCGCGACGGCTCCGGAATCGGTCATGTCCGTGACGAACATCCGGGTCCGGACGACGTCGGGGAGGGAGAACCCACCGTCGGCCAATGCGCGCTCGATGATCGCGAACGCCGCTCGAGCCTGGCCGGCGACATCGCCAGGATGCTGCGAGGCGCCATCCGGGCCCGCGTCGGTCGTGCCCGCGACCCAGCACGTGTCGCCAACGACGACCGCCCGGCTGTAGCCGGCGGCCGCTTCCCACGGCCCACCCGACGAGATGCGCCGACGATCGGCCGTGGCGGTCATGTCGCGGTGGTGAAGCGCGGGTCGTCCGCCCGCCAGACCAGGACCTCCGGGTCACGCGCGATCGCCAGCAGGAGGCCCGCCACAAGGGTCGTCCGGGGCACGATCGAATCGACATCGAGGTACTCCGAGGGCGAGTGATCGCCACCTCCGATCGGGCCCAACCCGTCGAGCGAGGGCACGCCCATGCCGGACGTCGTGTTGGCGTCCGACGCCCCGCCGGTCGCGGTGTCGTGCACGCTGAACCCAAGGCGTCCCGCCACGGCCTGGGCGTGCTCCACGAGCCGGCCGCTGCGGGCGAGCTTCTCCATCGGTTGCCACGCGACCATGACCTGCGCCTCGACCGAGGTGTCCGGGATCTCTGTGGTCGCCACGAGGTCGCGGATGGCCGCCTCCACCTCCGCGAGACCGTCCGTCGTCGTGGCCCGCACATCGACCTCGAGGTCGCAGCGCTCGGCGACGACGTTGGGCCGTGTGCCGCCGGTGATCTTGCCGACGTTGACGGTGACCCCCGGCCAGCGGCCGTTGAGCGCGTGCAGCTCGCGCACGAGGCGGGCCGCTTCCAGGATCGCGCTGCGGCCCTTCTCCGGCTCCACCCCGGCATGAGCGGCCCGACCGTGGACCGTCAGGCGCGTATCGAGGATGCCTTTGCGGGCGGACACGATGTCGCCGTTGGCGCGGGCACACTCGAGGACCAGGCACGCATCGACGTCCGCGGCCGCCGCCCGGATATGGGCGACCGATGAGGGCGAGCCGATCTCCTCATCCGGGTTGGCGATGAACGTCAGGCGCTCGAACGGCAGGCCGCCGAGTTCGCCGATGAGCGCCTTGACCGCATACAGCCCCGCGAGCAGCCCCGACTTCATGTCCGTCACGCCCGGGCCATGGGCCGTGCCATCGACGATCCGGAACGGGTGTTCGGCCGCGGTCCCCGGATCGAACACGGTATCCATGTGCCCGATGAGCAGCACCCGC
>JANOIS010000246.1:0-15487 GCA_031407755.1 Chloroflexota bacterium
GCCGCAGCCGACGTCGAGGACGCGGGCGCCATCGATGCCATCGTCGTCGGTCAGCGCCTCGAGCGCGGCCAGACACAGCCGCGTCGTGGGGTGCAGGCCCGTCCCAAACGCCATCCCCGGGTCGAGCGCGAGGACGACGTCCAGGGGTGCGCGGCGGTGGCGTCGCCAGGTCGGTCGGATGACCAGCCGCCGTCCCACGCGCAGGACCGGAAAGAACGCCTTCCAGGCCTCCGCCCAGTCCTCCTCGTGGACGATCCTGGTCCGTAGCGCACCGATCGGCCGCAGCCCGAACGCCTGGAGATGACCGAGCGCCTCGGCGACGTGGGCTCTGGCGGACTCGGCTGCGAGCGCGTCCCGCGCGGGCACGTACCCGCGGACCGTGGCCGGTCGGGTCGGATCCACCTGGGCGGCCAGGCCTTCCTCGACGAGATCGAAGGCGGGCTCCACGGTCGTGCCGCCGGTGGCAAACCGGCCCAGGATCTCGCTGACCGCCTCGACCGCCTCGAGGTCCGCCTCGACCGCAAGCTCCAGCCACGCCCCCGGTCCGGCCCCGGCCCCGGCCGTCGCGGTCGCCCGGCCCGTCACCCGAGGCCGAATTTCTCGAGGATCCCCCCGGCGCCACCGACCGCCTCACCGGACTCGCGTGCGTACGCCTCGAGCAGCTCGCGCTGCTTCCTGCTGAGCTTGGTCGGAACCGCCACGTCGATGAGTACGTGGAGGTCGCCGCGCGCGCTGCCGCGACGGAGGTGCGGCACGCCCCGACCGCGCAGTCGGATCTCCGTGTCCGGCTGGGTCCCTGGCTTGACCTCGACCTCCTCCTCGCCGTCCACCGTCGGGACCCGGAGCTTGGTGCCGAGCGCGGCCTGGGCGATGGAGATGCGGGCCTGGTAAAACAGCTCCGTGCCTTCGCGCTTGAGCGAGGCGTGCGCCGCGACGTGGACCGCGACGTACAGCGACCCCGGCGGACCGCCGCGCGGACCGACCTCGCCCTCGCTTGTCAGGCGGATCTGGTGGCCCTCATCGATACCGGCCGGGATCGACACGCGAAGCGTGCGCTTGCGCTCCGTCCGTCCATCGCCGCGGCACGTCTCACACGCCGTTTCGACCAGCTTGCCTTCGCCTCGACAGCGCGGACAGGCGCTGACGTTGACCATCTGGCCGAGCATCGTCTGGCGGACACTGCGGACCTCGCCTCGACCCTCGCACTGCGGACAGGTCGTGGCTTCCGTGCCGGGCTTCGCTCCGGTGCCGGTACAGGTCTCGCAGCGACCAAGCACACGAAACTCGATCTCCTTGTCGATGCCGTTGATGGCCTCCTCGAACGAGATCCGGAGGTCATACCGCAGGTCCGCACCTGGCTGTGGCCGCCCGCGACGTGCCGCGCCGCCGCCGGCCGTTCCGCCGAAGAACGCGTCGAAGATGTCGCTGAACCCGCCGAAACCCTCATATCCCGCGCCCGCTCCACCGGCCCCACCGTCCACCCCGGCCCGCCCGAACTGGTCGTAGCGCTTGCGCCGCTCCGGGTCGGACAGGATCTGGTAGGCCTCGCTGGCCTGCGTGAATCGACCGGGCGCCTCGGGGTCAGTGTTGACGTCCGGGTGCCATTGCTGGGCAAGCTTGCGGAATGCGCGCTTGATCTCGGCATCGCTGGCGCCGCGCTCGACGCCGAGCACCTCGTACAGGTCGCGTTCTGTGGTGGCCATCAAGCGGGAAGTCTACGAGAGCGGGGCTCGCGCCGGGTCCGCGGGCGGTCGATCGCTAGCCTCGCGGCCGCCGGAGGCGTCGGATCAGGACGGCGACGCCCACGAGGTACCCGCTCGATAGGAACGCGAGGATCGGGAGCGAGTGGGTCCACCAGATGCGGTCATCGTGCTCGGTCACGAGCGCCTGACAGGCAGGCGACGGGTTGATGTGCTGCATACAGCCAGGCGTGTTGACCTGGCCAGGAACCAGGATCAACGTCAATGCGACGACAGCCGTCCAGGCGACAAGGAAGAGGGCGAAGCTCACCCACAGACTCAGGAGGGTAAAGCGCCAAGACTCGGCGCCTACCTGGCCGGAAGGCTTGGGCCCGAACCGAGCCGTTCCAGCCAGGCTGGTACAAGCGACGACGGCGCTTATAGCCAGGCCGATCCGTGCTCAGAACTTCAGCCACGCTGGTGTGCATGCCGTCGCGCGGGCAAAACTTCGTTCCCGAGCGGCGATTCGCGATCGAATATCGATCGACACCGGGGCTTGGGGATGGTTTGGGTTTCTTGTTCCAGCCCCGCTGGAATCGGCTCCCCGCGGCGGGAGGCGGCATGTTCTGGGATCGACGGCGCGAGGGATCTTCGACTAATCCCTTCTTGCCAACTCCGCGGCGCCGGCGATCACCGCGTCGAACATCCGCGCGGTGAGCCGGCCGGTGAATGTGTTCTGCTGGCTCGGGTGGTACGAACCCACGAGGACGTACGGCCCCACGACCGATTCCGCGCCGTGGCCGAAACGCGGTTTCGGGGACCGGGCATGGCCGGCCTGGGCCAGCACCCGCAACGCCGCGTCCCAGCCGAACGCCCCGAGCGCCACGATGACCCGCACCCTGGACAACAGCGCCAGCTCGCGGGCCAGGAACGGGGCGCACGCATCGCGCTCCTCGATCGTCGGCTTGTTGACCGGCGGGGCACACCGGACCGCCGCGGCGATGTACGTATCGATCAGGGTCAGTCCGTCATCCGCTCGCCGCGACGCCGCTCGATCGGCCAATCCTGCCCGGTGAAGCGCGGCCCACAGGAAATCGCCGGAGGCATCGCCGGTGAAGACGCGCCCCGTCCGGTTCCCGCCGTGCGCGGCCGGCGCCAGCCCCACGATGAGGATCCGACCATCCGGATCACCGAAACCCGGCAGCGGCCGGCCCCAGTACACCTCGTCGCGGAACCGCGCGACCTTCTCGCGAGCGACCCGCTCCCGCCACTCGACCAGCCGCGGACAGCGCCGGCACGCGACGATCTCGTCAGCGAGGACTGCCAGCGCCGCCCGATCGACCACGGCGGCTATTGGAGCAGCAGCTTGTCCAGCCGCCGTGACACGACCCACAGACCCACGAACCCCATGGCCAGCAGATACACAACGTGGAACAGGAGGATCGGCGAGATCGCCCCGACCGTCAGCGACCGAAGGAGATCCACCCCCTGGTACAGCGGCGTCAGTTGGACGATGATCCGCAGCACCTCCGGATACGTCTCGATCGGATAGAACGTGGCCGAAAACAGGAACAGCGGCAGCAGCACGAGCTGGATGAGATCGAAGTCCTGCCAGGTCTTCATGAACGACGTCGCCGCCATCCCGACCGCCCCGAACGCCAGGCCGACCAGCAGCGCGGCCGGCACCGCCAGCACGACCCATGGCGAGACCACCAAGCCCAGCACGACCATGACGACCATGAACCCGCTGGCGTACAGGCCGCCCCGGAACAGTGCCCAGGCGAGTTCACCGAGCGCCACGTCACCCGGCGACAGCGGGGTCGCCAGGATCGCGGTGAATGTCTTGTTGTAGTTGAGCTTGAAAAAGAAGTTGAACGTCGCTTCCTGGATCGCACCGTTCATCGCCGAGCTGGCCAGCAGCGCCGGGGCCACGAAGAGCTGGTACGAGATCGGCTCGCCGCCCGGGCCCGGGATCGTCCCGATCAACGCGCCGAGGCCAAACCCGATCGAGAGCAGGTAGAACAGCGGTTCAAAGAACCCGGACAGGATGACCAGCCAGCCGTGCCGGTAGACGAGCAGATTGCGCTCGATCAGACGCAGCGACCGACGACTGCCGATGAGCAGGCCCGATGTCAGCGGGAAGGCGGTCATCCGCGGACCAACGTGGTGCTGATCGTTCGGATCGCAAGCACGGTCCCGACCGCGAAGAATCCAAGCAGCACCGCGAGATGGACGACGGCCAGGATCGGATCATCGCCGATGGTCCCGAGCGATAACCCGCGGGTGAGGGAGACCCCGTGCCACAGCGGCGTGACCCAGGCGAGCGGCTGGATCGCGGCCGGCAATGACTCGATCGGGTAGAACGTCCCGGAGAACAGGAACAGCGGGGTGATCCCGAAGCGGAAGACCGCGTTGAATCGGTCCGGGGTCCGCTGCGTGCCCGAGAAGGCCATGATCGGCGCGGCGAAGGCGAGGCCGGTCAGCGCCGCGGCCGGGATGGCCAGCACGATGAGCGGCGAAGCGGCCGCCCCAAAGGCCACGATCACGATCGTGAAGACCGTCGCGACCAGCAGCATCCGGGCGGCGATCCAGGCGAGATTGCCAAGCGCCACGTCCCGGCCGCTGATGGGCGTCGCGTACATGGCGTGGAACACCCTCGACCAGCGCAGACCGGCGATGATCGGAAATGCGGACTCGAACGCCGCCGACTGCATGCACGTCGCGGCCAGCAGGCCCGGGGCGAGGAAGGCCAGGTACGACAGGCCACCGAGGGCCTGGTTCGACGATGCGTCCACGTACGTCCCGAGACCGATGCCCATGGCCGTCAGGAACAGGACGGGCGTCAGGAACGAGCTGAACAGGCTGGCCCGGTACGACCGCCGGTACTGCAGGAATCTGTGCTCGAAGACGCGCCCGATCGCGGAACCGCTCGACGGGCGGGCGATCGCGGTCATCAGTCCGCCAGCGATCGACCGGTCAGGCGCAGGAATACATCCTCGAGCGAGGAGCGACGGACCAGCACGGTCTCGGGCTGAAGTCCACGGGCATGCGCCGCGGCCACGACCGCCTCGCCGTCATCGGCGTACAGCAGGACGCGGTCCGGCAGGTGCTCGATCCGCTCGGCCAGGCCATCGAGCTTGCCGTCGAGCGTGTCCTGGACCCCTGGCGCGAAGCGCAGCTCGGTGACCTCGCGGGTCGCATACTGCGCGATCAACTCGCGCGGCGATCCCTCGGCCACGATCTTGGCCTTGTCCATGACCACCAGCCGATCGCACAGCTGTTCGGCCTCGTCCATGTAGTGGGTCGTCAGGACGAGGGTGGTGCCCCGCTGCTTCAATCGATACAGCCGATCCCACAACAGGTGACGCGCCTGCGGATCCAGGCCGGTCGTCGGTTCGTCCAGGAGCATCACCTCGGGCTCGTTGATCAACGAGCGGGCGATCGTCAGGCGTCGTTTCATCCCACCGGACAGGTGCTCTACCTTGTCCGAGGCACGCTCGGTCAGCTGCGCGAAATCGAGCAGGTCGTCCGCGCGGCGGGCGCATTCGCTGCGTGACAGCCCGAAGTAGCGGCCGTAGATGAGCAGATTCTCGCGGACCGTCAGCTCGGCATCCAGGGTGTCCTGCTGCGGGACGACGCCGAGCCTGGCGCGAATCTGCGGGCCATCCGCGGCCGGATCCATGCCAAGGATACGGAGCGTTCCGCCGGAGATCGGCGACACGCAGCCGATCATCCGCATCGTCGACGTCTTGCCGGCTCCGTTGGGCCCAAGGAAGCCGAATGACTCGCCCGAAGCGACGTCAAAATCGATGGCGTCGACGGCCGTCATGTCGCCAAAGCGCTTGGTCAGACCGCGGGCATGGATCAGCGATGCGGGGGCCGGTGTGGCGTCATGGAGCATGAACGCCGTATGTTACGACAGGCCGAGCTGCAGCCAGATCGTCTTCAGTTCGGTGTATTGATCGTGGGCGTGGACGGACTTGTCGTGACCGCCGAAGCCGGACATCTTGAACCCGCCGAAGGGCGTCGTCATGTCACCCTCCGAGTAGGCGTTGATGCCGACCGTACCGGCTTTGAGCGCCCGCGCGACACGGTGGGCCGTGTTGACATTGGTCGTGTACACGGACGCGGCGAGGCCGTATGGCGAGTCGTTGGCGATGGCGATCGCCTCGGCCTCCGTGTCGAAATCGATGGTCGCGAGGACCGGACCGAAGATCTCCTCCTGGGCGATCCGCATCCCGTTGGTCACGTCGGCGAACACTGTCGGCTCGATGAAGTAGCCGCCGGTCTCGTGGCGGACCTGGTTGCCGCCGACGACCACGCGGGCGCGCTCGGCGCGACCGATATCGATGTACGAGAGGACCCGCTCCATGTGTCCGCGGGTGATCATCGGGCCGATGCGCGTCGTCGGGTCCAACGGGTCGCCGATGAGCCAGGTCGCGGCAATGGTCACGAGCCTGTCCAGGAGGGCGTCGCGGATGCTGCGCTGGACGATGAGGCGGGAACCGGCGCTGCAGTTCTCACCCATGTTCCAGAAGATGGCGTTGGCGACGTTGGCGGCCACCTCGTCGAGGTCGGGGGCATCCGCGAACACGACCTGCGGACTCTTGCCACCGAGTTCGAGGACGACCCGCTTGAGGTTCGATTCCGCCGACCAGTGGAGGAACTGGCGGCCGACCTCCGTCGACCCGGTGAAGGCGACGACATCGATGTCTTCGTGACGACCGATGGCCTCACCAACCGTCTCGCCCGGGCCCGGGACCACGTTGAGGACGCCCTCGGGCAGCCCGGCCTCGGCAGCCAGCTCCGCCATCCGGAGCAGACTCAGGGCTGTCTGCGAAGCTGGCTTGATCACCACGGAATTGCCGGTGGCAAGGGCCGGTCCAAGCTTCCAGGCCGCCATCTGGGCGGGGTAGTTCCACGGGATGATCGCCCCGACCACCCCGACCGGCTCGCGGACCACCAGCGCCAGGCTGTCCTGCCCGGTTGGGGCAACCTGGTCGTAGAGCTTGTCGATGGCCTCGGCGTGCCAGCGGATGCAGTTGGCCGTCTCGGGGATGTCCAGAGTCAGGGTGTCCGAGATCGGTTTGCCGACTTCGAGGCTCTCGGTCAGGGCCAGCTCGTCGAGGTTGGCGTCAATCGCGTCCGCGAACCGAATGAGGGTGCGTTTGCGGTCCGCGGGCGCCATCCTGGACCAGGCCCCTCGCTCGTAGGCTCGGCGCGCGGCGGCGACCGCAAGGTCGACGTCCCGCGGACCGCAGCGCGCGATGTTCGCCAGCGGCTGCCCCGTCGCCGGGTTTTCTGTGACGTAGGTCTCACCGTCAGTGGCGTCGACGAATCGGCCGTCGATGAAGGCCCGTGTTCGGAAGGTCAGGCCGTCGACCGCCGTCGCGATGGCGTCTCGCTCGAGTGTCAGCGTGCCGGACATCCGTTGATCCTCCTGTCGGGCCTGGTCGATCCGTCAAGTGTATCGGCCACCCGGTCCCGGACGGGACGGCGGGACGGCGGCGCCTATGCCTCGGCACCTGTTGATCGATTGCATTGATCGATCCGGTCACGGCCACGAGGAGCTGCTACCCCGGACTGACGATCGGGCGACACAGCTCCTCGTGCTCAGGCCCGATCTGATCAATGGCAGCGATCACGTCGACCAGGGCACGGCGACCCGGGGGGCGACCAGGGGCCGAGGCGGCCGGGGCCGGCCACACCTAGACCTCCTTGAACTCGCCCTCGACCGCTTCCTCGCCGTCTGCGGCAGAGGCTTCCCCTGCGGACCCTTCACCATCCGCTGGCTCGTGGCCGTTGGTCGAAGGCTCCTCCCCCGTCGCCTCGCCGGCCCCGGACGCCGCAGCCTGATACGCCGCGGTCGAGACCCGCTGCAACGTCTCGGCGAGGGCCGTCATGCCGCCCCGGATCGCCTCGATATCGGCGCCCTTAAGCGCCTCGCGCAGCGACCCGACCTGATTCTCCACCTCGAGCCGGTCCTCCGACGAGACCTTGTCCCCCAGGTCCTTGAGCGTGCGCTCGGCCTGGAACGACAGCGCCTCGGCCTGGTTCCGCGTCTCGACCTCCTCGCGCCGGACCTTGTCCTCGTCGGCGTGCTCGGCCGCGTCGCGGACCATCTGATCCACGGCGTCCTTGGACAGCATGGATGAGGCCGTGATCCGGACCTGCTGCTCCTTGCTGGTCGCCCGGTCCTTGGCCTTCACATCCAGAATGCCGTTGGCGTCGATGTCAAACGTGACCTCCACCTGGGGCACACCGCGCGGCGCCGGCGGGATCCCGTCCAGGATGAACCGGCCAAGCGTCTTGTTGTCCACGGCGAAGTCGCGCTCGCCCTGGAGGACATGGATCTCGACCTGCGACTGCGAATCGGACGCCGTCGAGAAGACCTGCGACTTCGATGTCGGGATCGTCGTATTGCGCTCGATCAGCTTGGTCATGACCCCGCCCAGGGTCTCGATCCCCAACGACAAGGGAGTGACGTCCAACAACAGGACGTCCTTGACGTCACCGGCCAGGACCCCGGCCTGGATCGCGGCACCGATCGCCACGACCTCGTCAGGGTTGACGCCCTTGTGCGGCTCCTTGCCGCCGAACATCTTCTTGACCGCCTCGACGACGGCCGGCATCCGGGTCATGCCACCGACGAGGATGACCTCATCGATGTCAGCGGGTGTGAGACCAGCGTCCTTCAGCGCGGCCTTGACCGGGCCCTCGGTCTTGCTGACCAGATCGTCGACGAGGTCCTCGAGCTTGGCCCGGGTCAACGTGACGACAAGGTGCTTGGGCCCGCTGGCGTCGGCGGTGACGTACGGCAGGTTGATCTCGGTCGATGCCGTCGATGACAGCTCGATCTTGGCCTTCTCGGCAGCCTCCTTGAGGCGCTGGAGGGCCTGCTGGTCCTTGGCGAGGTCGATGCCCTGGTCCTTCTTGAATTCGGCCAGCAGCCAGTCGATGACGCGCTGATCGAAATCGTCGCCGCCGAGGTGCGTGTCGCCGTTGGTCGCCTTGACCTCGAACACGCCCTCACCGAGCTCCAGGATGGAGATGTCGAATGTGCCGCCACCCAGGTCGTAGACGGCGATCTTCTCGTCGCCCTTCTTGTCCAGGCCGTAGGCCAGGGCCGACGCGGTCGGTTCGTTGATGATCCGGCGGACGTCGAGGCCGGCGATCCGGCCCGCATCCTTGGTCGCCTGGCGCTGGGTGTCGTCGAAGTAGGCCGGGACGGTGATGACGGCCTCGGTGATCTTCTCACCGAGATACGCCTCGGCATCCGTCTTGAGCTTCTGCAGGATCATCGCGCTGATCTCGGGTGGCGTGTACGACTTGCCATCCGCGAGCTTGACCGCCAGCCCGTCCGACTTGCCGTCCTTTTCGACGGTGTACGGCACGAACTCCATGGAGCGCTTGACCTCGGGATCGTCCCAGCGACGACCCATGAAGCGCTTGATGGAATAGACGGTGTTGGTCGGGTTGGTGACGGCCTGGCGCTTGGCCAGCTGGCCGACGAGCCGCTCACCGGTCTTGGTGAAGGCGACGACGCTCGGGATCGTCCGACCGCCCTCCGCCGATGCGATGACGGTCGGCTCGCCGCCCTCCATGACGGCCACGACGGAGTTCGTCGTGCCGAGGTCGATGCCGATGATCTTGCCCATGGTTGATTCTCGCTCCTGGAATCTGAGTGGTTGGTGGGGTCAGTTGATGAGATCGTTGGTTGTGGCGCCGTCGGGCGCGGAGGCGACGGCCACGAGGGCCGGCCGCAGGACACGGTCGCGCAATCGATATCCGCGCCGGACCAGCTCGACGATCTCGCCTTCGCGACGCTCCGTGTCCGGGACGTTGGCGATGGCCTCGTGTTCACGCGGGTCGAACGGGGTGCCGGGTTGGGCATCGATAGCCGTCACGCCCTCGCTGTCGAGCAGCAGGCGGAGCTTCCGATCGATGGCGCTGACCCCCTCGAACCAGGCGTCCCCCGCGATCGATTCCGGCCGGGCGTCGATGGCCCGGTCGAAGTCGTCGGCGACAGCGAGCACCTTGCGGATGAGATCTTCGGCGGCAAGCCCGAACTCGCGCTGGCGCTCCTCGGCGGTGCGGCGCTTGAAGTTCAGGAACTCGGCCCGCTCACGCTGCAGCGCCGTCAGGTACTCATCCGCCTGGGCCTGGGCCGCGGTCGTCACGGCTCCGAGCGCCTCGAGGTCGGCGAGCAGTTTGGACGGTGAGATATCGATCTCGTCGGTGCGCTCCTCCGCGCGCGTGCGATGGCTAGGCATACAGGTGTTCCACCAGTTCATTCATGAGGCCGGACACGAACCGCACCGTGCCGATGGCCTGGGCGTAGCTCATGCGCGTGGGCCCAAGGACCCCGACCACGCCGATGGCACTGCCCGGCCGTCCGTACGGCGCCAGCACGAGCGACACGTCGTGC
Organism: Chloroflexota bacterium; assembly: GCA_031407755.1. Classification (GTDB taxonomy): domain Bacteria; phylum Chloroflexota; class Limnocylindria; order Limnocylindrales; family CSP1-4; genus SPCO01. Next base: position 10,108 of record JANOIS010000246.1, read on the forward strand.
ATCTCGGCGCTGGCGTTCTCTGCCCCGATGAGCACGTGGATCCGACCGGATGCCGCGATGCTTGCGACGAGCTCACCGAGATACACCCGATTCTCCAACGCGGTGAAGACCTGGCGCAGCTTGTCGCTTTGAGCGAACTCCGGAGCGGCCATCACGTTGAGCAGGCCGTCGCTGAAGACTTCCTCCACCGCTGCCGCGTCGAAATCGCGCAGGATCCGCACGATGCGCTCACCCACCCGGCGGGCGAGGCGCTGAACCGGCTCCTCGTCGGACAGGCGGGCCAGGATCGTGGCCGCGCGTGTGGCCGTGACGTCTGTCAGACGCTCGTTGAGCAGGCCCGCGACGCGGTTGAGCGTCGGCTGGTCGATCGCGTCGTCGTCATCGAGGGTGACGACCGCCTGCTTGATGGCGCCCTCGCGCAGGACGAGGATCAGGCTGGCCATGCGTTCATTGATGGCGACCAGATCGATTCGCCGGATATGGGCCGCGCTCGGCTTGGCCGGCGTGGCGAGTCCGGCCGAGCGGGTCAGGCCAGCGAGGGTCGTGGCAGCGAGTCGAAACCAGTGCTCGCTGGCGAACTCCACCTGCCCGAACTGGTGGCGGATCATGAGCTGCTCGACCGCGGGCAGCGGGACCGTTTCCGCGATCGATTCGACGTAGAAGCGGTAGCCCGCGTCCGTCGGGACCCGCCCGGCACTGGTGTGCGGGTGGGTCAGCAGGCCGGCCATCTCCAGGTCCGCGAGGATGCTGCGCACCGTCGCGCTGGACACGCCCAGACCATGCCGCTCCACGAGCGCCTGGCTCCCGACCGGTTGGGCGGTGATGACATATTCCTCGATGACGGCCCGAAGGATCGCCTGCGAACGGAGGTCCAGGGGGCCGAGTGTGCGACGTGTCCGACGCGCCAAGCTCGTTCTCCCGCGATGGTTAGCACTCGATGGGTGAGAGTGCCAACAAGTTGGAAGGCATCCTAGCAGTCGCCCGGCGCGAGTGTCAACGCGCGGCAGCCGCGCACGCCGCGGCCATCACTCGCGCCGTCAGGCCGAACACCACGACGAGCGGTAGCAGCCCACCACGTATCGTCATACGAGTCGCGCGAACAACTCGTTGGAGAGCAGCCGGCCACGCGTCGTCAGCACGACCCGATCCTCATCGGTCACCGTGAGCAACTCCGCCGCCAGCGCCCACCCGAACGAATCGGCCAGCGGCGGTTCGTGGGCCGTGGCCAGCGGGACCCCCGTGTCCAGCCGCAGGCCGAGGATGACCGCCTCGGCGGCCGCGGTCGCGCCATCGATGACGTCCACGCCGCCCGGCGGCAGAACCGGCAGCGAGCCCCCGAGCGCCGCCACGTAGGTGTCGAGCCGGGCAGCCGTCCAACGCCGCCCCACCCCATCAAAGGCATGCGCCCCCGGCCCGATCGCCTCGCACGACCGGCGCTCCCAGTAGGCCACGTTGTGTCGACTCTCGTGACCGCGCCGAGCCCAGTTCGAGATCTCGTAGCCGCGGTAACCAGCCTCGGCCAGGGCGATGGTGGCGTGGTGGTATTGAGCCGCAGCCCGGTCCTCGTCCTGACCGGGTCTGACCGCGTCGCGCCAGCGTCGCGCGCCACGCGTCGTGGGCAGGTGGTCGCCAACGGGTCCGGTCAGGCCCTCGGCGTCGGGATCGTCCAGGGTCAAGCCGTACAGCGACAGATGGTCGGGGTCGATCTCCAGCACGGTATCCAGGGTCCGCATCCAGATCGTCATGTCCGTGTCCGGGATGTCGTACAGCAGGTCCACGTTGACGCTGCCGATGCCGGCTTCACGGGCGGCCACGACCGCCTCGCGGACATGCCGCGCACGATGCCGACGGCCGAGCTTGCGCAGCTCCGTGTCGTCAAGCGATTGCGCCCCGAAGGACAGCCTGGTGACGCCGGCGCGGCGCAACGCTTCGGGGTCGCCCCGCTCGTCCGGTCCAGGGTTCGCCTCCAGGGTGATCTCGGCGTCATCGGCGATCCCGAATCGATCGCGCACCCGCCTCAGCAACCGCGCGATCTCGTCGGTCGGGAGCAGGGAAGGCGTTCCGCCGCCGAGGTACACGCTGGAGAGCACCGGCCGGCCCCGCGACCCGGGCTCGCCGAACGCCAGGTCGAGGGCGTCCGCACGCAATTCGAGCTCCACCAGCAGCGCGTCGAAGAACTGCCCGATCCTGTTGCGTGGCCCGCGCGCCGCCGACCCCGCGATGACCACGAAATCACAGTACGGGCACAGCGACACGCAGAACGGGACGTGGACGTAGAGCGCGACCGGGGGTAGTGGGTGCGGTTCCGACTTCACGAAGGGGGCCCAACGGGCATGCTCGCCGAGCCCACCCTACCGGTCCCGCGTCGTCGATTCCCGCGAACCGATCACCCGCCAGCCATCCGGCGGCCGGCGACGCTTCTCGATCTCCTCGACCTCGCGGCCACGGGGCAGCGTCTGGCCGGTATGACCCGTGCACAGGAAGATCGCGAAGCGGGCGATGGCATGGCCCAGGAAGGCGGCGGCGATCCCCCCGGTGACGGCGGTCAGCCAGCCCCCGATGAACCCGATCCCGAGGGTCGTAGCCAGGAGGTACCGATCGCGACCAGGGGCGCCGAGGCGCGTCGCCAGGGCGTACAGCAAGGTCTGGATCACGTTCGCCAGGGTCGCCTCGACGCCGAGCAGCAGGAGCGTGCCGAAGATCGCGCCACGGAACGTGACCTCGTCGAGGAACGCGGTGGCCGTCGAGTTCAGGAGGGCACCCGGGTACGACCAGGTCTCGGGGAAGCGGATCCGGTGGTATCGGATCGTCGCAAAGGCCACCGCCTGTGCGACTCCGAGCGCCCCGAAGGCCAACCCGCCGACGATCGCGCCGAGCCGATCGCCCGAACCCAGGAACAGCTCCCGCTGCGGCGCCGGATGGATGTACAACATCGCGACCACGATGCCGGCCCCGAGCGCGTACCAGCCCAGCCGGCGCCGGAGACGCGGCCGCTGGCCCGCGCCCGTCGGCTCGTAGTACTCCGCGGTACCGAACCGTTCGGCGTCGAGGCGCAGCATCGCCAGGAGCAGGGTGAGCCCGACGACGATGAGCCCGCGCGAGATGTCGATCAACTCGTCCACGGAGCTGTCTAGCCCTCGTCCATGCGCAACATGGCGAGGAAGGCCTCCTGCGGGATCTCGACCGACCCGACGCGCTTCATGCGCTGCTTGCCTTCCTTCTGCTTCTCGAGCAGCTTGCGCTTGCGGCTGATGTCGCCACCGTAACACTTGGCCAGCACGTTCTTGCGCATCGCCCGCACGCTCTCGCGGGCGATGACGTTGGAGCCGATGGCCGCCTGGATCGGGATCTCGAACATCTGGCGCGGGATCAGCTGCTTGAGCCGCTCCGACAGCGCCCGCCGGGTCGATTGCGCCCGGTCGCTATGCACGATGAGCGACCGGGCGTCGACCGGCTCGCCGTTGACCAGGATGTCGACCTTGGCGAGATTGGCCTCGCGGTAGCCGAGCTCCTCGTAGTCCATGGAGGCATAACCCTGGCTGCGGCTCTTGAGCTGATCGAAGTAATCGATGATGAGTTCCGCCAGCGGCATCTCGAAATGGAGCACGACACGGGTCGGGTCGAGGTATTCCATATTCTCGAAGCTGCCACGTCGGTCGGTCGACAGCTGCATGAGCGCGCCGATGTACTGGCTCGGCGTCACCACGCTGAGCTTGACCCACGGCTCCTCGATGGACACCATGTCGCTCGGGTTGGGAAGCAGGGCCGGATTGTCCACGATCAGCTGACCGCGGCCGTGTTCCAGGTTGACGTGGTACTCGACGGACGGCGCGGACGCGATGAGTTCCAGGCTGAACTCGCGCTCCAGCCGCTCCTGGACGATCTCCATGTGGAGCAGGCCAAGGAACCCGCAGCGGAACCCGAACCCGAGGGCCACGGAACTCTCCGGCTCGAACGTGAAACTCGCGTCGTTGAGGTGGAGCTTGTCGAGCGCTTCGCGCAGCAGCGGGTAGTCCTCGCCGCTGAGCGGGTAGATCCCGGCGAAGACCAGGCTCTTGGCCTCCTGATAGCCGGGCAGCGGCTCGCTGGCCGGACGTGCCTGGGTCGTGAGCGTGTCGCCGACCTGGGCCTCGCGCACGTTCTTGAGGCCGGTGGCGACATAGCCCACTTCGCCTGCCACCAACTGTTTGACCGGCACGAGTTGCGGTCGGAACACGCCAAGCTCGAGCGGCTCGGCCAGTGCGCCACTGGCCATGAGCAGGATGGGCTCCGTCGAGCGGAGCGTGCCGGCGGCCAGCCGGACGTACACGATCACGCCCTTGTAGGCGTCGTAATGGCTGTCAAAGATCAGGCCCTGCACGGGAGCGTTGGGGTCGCCCTTGGGCGCCGGGATGCGGGCCACGATGGCCTCGAGGATCTCGGCCACGCCCGTCCCGTCCTTGGCTGAGGCGAGGATGACTTCCTCACGCGGGATCGCCAGCACGCTCTCCAGCTCGTCCATGATCGTTTCCGGGTCGGCCGACGGCAGATCGATCTTGTTGAGGACCGGGATCAGCGTGAGGTTCTCACGCATGGCAAGGTGGACGTTGGCCAGGGTCTGGGCCTCGATGCCCTGGGTCGCATCGACCACAAGGATGGCACCCTCGCAGGCCTGCAGGCTGTGGCTGACCTCGTAGGCGAAGTCGACGTGCCCGGGCGTATCGATGAGGTTGAGGCCATACGTCTTGCCGTCGCGCGCGGTGTACTCGAGACGAACGGCGCGGGCCTTGATGGTGATGCCCTTCTCGCGCTCGAGATCCATCGAATCGAGGACCTGGCTCGTCATCTGGCGCGCATCGATCGTGTGGGTCAGCTCCAGCAGCCGATCCGCCAGCGTCGACTTGCCGTGATCGATATGCGCGATGATCGAAAAATTGCGAAGTCGGTCCTGGGGGATGGTCACGAGGCGGGAGTGTAGCGGGTCACACGCTGACGGCCGCGAGGGCGGTCACGCCGGCGACGATCAGCGTGTGACCGGCTACACTCCCGCCTCGTGACCATCCCCCAGGACCGCCTTCGCAATTTTTCGATCATCGCTCATATCGATCATGGCAAGTCCACGCTGGCGGATCGGCTGCTGGAGCTGACCCACACGATCGATGCGCGCCAGATGACGAGCCAGGTCCTTGATTCGATGGATCTCGAGCGCGAGAAGGGCATCACCATCAAGGCCCGCGCCGTTCGTCTCGAATACACCGCGCGCAACGGCCTGACGTATGGCCTCAACCTCATCGATACGCCCGGGCACGTCGACTTCGCCTACGAGGTCAGCCACAGCCTGCAGGCCTGCGAGGGTGCCATCCTCGTCGTCGATGCGACCCAGGGCATCGAGGCCCAGACC
>JANOIS010000268.1:0-8147 GCA_031407755.1 Chloroflexota bacterium
GGTGACCCGCCGGAACACCGTCGAGCGCCGATCGCCCAATAGCCGGGCGGACTCCTCGACCGCGGGGTCCGTGCGCAGGATCGCCGCGCGCGTCGCGATCGAGACGTACGGAAAGGCGACGAGGATGAGCACCAGCGCCGCACCGAACAGGCCACTGACTGACGGCAATCGTTCCACGCCGAACGGCGCGAGCATCGCCTGGAGCGTGCCGCGCGGCCCGAAGAACGCGAGAAACGCAAAACCTACGACGTACGATGGGATGGCCAGGGGCACGGCGGTCAGCACGGCCCACACTCGGCGGGCGGGGAGGTCCGTCCGTGTCGTCAGCCAGGCGATCGGCACACCGATCACGACCGTGCCGGCGCCCACGAGCAGGCCGAGGGCCACGGTGCCGGCGATGATGCTCGCCGTGCGCGGCCGAAACAGGAACGCGGCCGCGGACGCCTCTGCCCCGAACGATCGGATGATGAGGTACACGAGCGGCAGGAGGGCCAGCGCCGCGATGACCAGCCCCGCGACTGCCAGCGGGCGCGGCGCCCGTGGGTCTGTGGCGCGGGTCGCCGCCCGGGCGGCCCTTCCCCGCAGCGCGACGACTCCAGCCACGGGAAGTTCGGGCGCCCTACAGGACGCCGGCCTCCTGGAGCAGTCGCAGGGTGCCCTTCAGGTCGGAAAGCTCGGAAAGGTCGATATCCGGCGTCGCGATGTCGCTCAGCGGCGGCAGCGCCGGGTCGGCGGCCACGCCATCGATGAGCGGGTACTCGCTGGTCTCGGTCGCGAAATACTCCTGCGACTCGGTCGTCAGCAGAAAATCGATGAAGGCCTGGGCGGCCGCCGGGTTCGGCGCACTGGTCAGGATCCCGGCGCCGGCCACGTTGACCAGCGAGCCCGGGTCGCCACCGGCGAGAAAATGGTTGGCGACCGGAAACTCCGGACCCTGCTCGATCAGCTGACGGAGCAGGTAATAGTGGTTGATGAACCCAACCTCGATCTCGCCCGCCGCGACAGCCGCCAGCACGGCGTCGTTCCCGTCGTACACCTTTGGCTCGTTGGCCTGGATCCCTTGCAGCCACGCTTTCGCGGCCTCGTCGCCGCGGAGCACGCGGTACGCGGTCACGAACGACTGGAACGAAGCATTCGTCGGCGCCCAGCCGATACGACCCTTCCACGCTGGATCCGTGAACGCGTCGATGGTCGTCGGCACCTCGGCCGCTGAGAGGACCCGCGTATCGTAGACAACGACGCGCGCGCGACCGCTGACCCCGACCCAGGTGCCATCGTCGGCTCGGTAACGCGCGTCGACCCGATCGAGGGTGGCCTGCGGGAGCGGCGCCAGCCGTCCTTCCGCCCCGACCGCGCCGAGTGCCCCGGCGTCCTGGGCAAAGAACACGTCCGCCGGGGAGGCGTCGCCCTCCTCGATGATCGTGGCGGCGAGGTCTGTGGTGCCGGCGTAGTTCACCCGAACCTCCAGGCCGCTCTCCGTCTTGAACTTCTCGATGAGCGGCCCGACGAGTTCCTCGCTCCGGCCGGAGTAGACCGTCAGCGAGCCGGACGGGGCGGACGTTGCCGCCGGGCCACAGGCCGAAACGGCGATGACGACGGCCGCAGTGGCCAAACGAAATTTCATCATCGCGGGATGGTAGCGGCGGTGACACCAATGGTCAAGCGACCCTGCGCTTGGAACTCAAGGGCCCTTGTCAATCGCCGTCGTCCGTCTCCACAACTCCACGGCGAGGAGCTCCGCCACGACCGATCCAACGACCGCGCGCGCGATGGGACGGCCTGCCGGCGGGACGGGGATCGACTGCAGCGCGCCCTCCGTCGACGGCCCCACGACGATCGTTTCGCCGCCACGCCGGCCGATGGTCGCGATCACCTGACCGTCCGCGGCCGATCCAGCGAACACGAGTGCCCGATGGCCGGGGAACGCGAGATAGACCCCGGTGTGCAGCCAGTCGGCGGTCTCGCGGGCCTGGGCCGCCAGTCGCGGACCCTCGCGCAGCATCAGCGCGGCCTGCTCCGCGAGGCCCAGATCGGTGGCGTCGGCCAGGACATCGATCGCCGCGGCGCCATCGAATCGATCGGCGGCTTCGCCGAGCCAGGCGTCCCGCGTCTCGATGATCGCGGCGAGGCGATCCACGACCGCCCCGATGACCCGATCCGTGCCGTTCCAGCGATCAGCGAGCAGACCGAGTAGGGCGACTGTCGCCCGGAAGGTCCGAGTCGCGATCCCGGAGCGCTCCTCCCCCGCGAGCAGCGGTAGGACGACGTCCGCGCTGCCGGCAAGTCCCGAATCCGGCACGTTCGTCACGGCGATCACGCGACTCACGCCCAGGTGGCGGCCCGCCGCCTCGACGACCTCGGGTGTGCCGCCGCTGGCGGAGATCGCCACGAGTACCAGGTCGGCAGCGGGCGGCGTCGGTGCGCGAGTCGATGCGTACTCGACGACCGTGCCGATCCCGCGCGCCCGGAACGCCGACTCGGCCGCGAGAGCAGCGAACCTGGAACTGCCGAGGCCGGTCAGCACGACCCGGATCGGGCGATCGCCCACGGGCGGCAGTGGCGCGCCGAGAAGCCGGGCCAGGGCGCTCGGAGCCTCGAGGATGTCGGCCAGCAGCAGCTCGGCTCGGTCGATCGTCACGTCACGCGCCGTCCTCGAACAACGCCCGAAGGCCCTCGGTCGGGGCGTACAGCCAGCTCGGCAGGTACGTGGTGGCATACGCGAACTCGTACAACTCCTTGTCGATCTCGAACGCGCGAAGCAGGTCCGGGTCCAGATCTACCCACACGCGGTGCTCGTTGAGGCCCGCCCGATACGCCTCGAGATAACGTTCGCGCGCGCGCCGGATCCAGCCGGGAAGGTCGAGACCGGGGTCCTCGAGCGGGCCGTCATTGGCAGTCTCGGCGCGACGAGCCGCACTCCGTGCCACGTGATCGATCGAGCGCAGCATCGAGGCGACATCGCGCAATGCCGGGCGGTGGGCTCGGCGGGCGTCCGGCGCGGCGGATGGCTCGCCTTCGAAATCGATGATCCGAAAGCCGTCGGGAGCGAACAGTATCTGGCCCAGGTGGAGGTCGCCATGAGCCCGGATGACCTCGGGCGCGGTGGGCAGGGCGTCGAGGATCGTGAGTGCCTCGGCGATGCGCGGGGCGAGGTCGCGGACGGTCGTGGCCGCCTCGCCGGTCGTGATCTCGAGGGCGGTCGCAAGGCGCTGGTGGGCGCTGGCGGCCCAGCCGCGGAGCTCGTCACCGGTCGCCACCCGTGGGAGGAACTCGGGCTGGCCGCGCCCGTTCGTGAGCGCCGCATGCAGAGCGGCGGTGAGGGTGCCGAGATCGGCGGCGATCTCCGTGGCGAATTCGAGGCTGACCTCGCCGGGAGCCGACAACCACGCCGTGAGGGTTTCTGCGATCGATTCAAACGCATCGGCGCCATCCGCGATGTATTCCTGGAGCATGGCCACCGTCGTCGCTCCGTGGCGAGTCTCGATCAGCTCGGCGAACCCGGCGAGTCGCGGGACGGCACCAAAGTCCGCCTCCTCGCTCAGGAACGCGGTCATCTCGAGATCCGGATTGAGGCCCGGCTGGAGTCGACGGTAGGCCTTGAGCAGAAGGGTCTCACCAAGCACGACGGAGGTGTTGCTCTGGTCCGCGCCGAGATCCCGTTCCGTGCCAGGGCCGTTGAGGGGCATCGCGGCGGCAGGTCGGCAGACCAGGGCGGCGGTCACGATGTCGTCCTTCCCGACCGGTAGTGCCGGGATCGTACGGCCGTCTGCCATGGCCACGGCGAGGGCCCGCCAGGTACCGTCGCCGGGGTTCGCCAGGTGCAGTGGATCACCGCTCAGGGCGATGGCGTATCGCTGGGGGGTCGCATCCTCAAGCTGGACGGTGACGACGGCCAGGACGTGATGTTCGCCCGGGTCCAGTACGAAGGCCTCGTCCAGGGTGACCTGGGTGACGGTCCCGCCTTTGGCTCCGAACCAGCGGTTCTGGGCGAGCGCGTTGCGGTCCAGGGCGGCGACAGCCCCCGCAACCTGCTGGCGCATGACGCGCTGCGAGTCGCGGGCCGTCACCACCCGCGTAGCGTATCCCGGGCGCCGACCTCAGCTCCCCGTGTTGATCATCACGTGCTTGACGAAGGTGTAGTCCTCGAGCGCGTACTTCGAGCCGTCCTTGCCATATCCGGACTGCTTCACGCCACCGTGCGGCGTCTCCGAAGCGAGGGTGAAATGCTCGTTGATCCAGACATGCCCGAATTCGAGCGCCTTGGCGACACGCATGGCCTTGCCGATATCGGTCGTGAAGATGGACGACGCGAGGCCGAAGGGCGTGTCATTGGCCCACTGGACGGCCTGGTCCTCGTCACTGAAGCGCTGGACCGTGACGACCGGGCCGAATACCTCGTCCTGGACGATCTCCGACTTCTGGTCCGGCCCGGCGATGACCGTCGGCTCGTAGTAGGAACCGGCCCGCTCCGGCCGATTGCCGCCCACAACGACCTCCGCACCTGCACGCGCGCGATCGACCATGCCCTGCACCTTGTCCGCGTGGACTCCGGCGATGAGCGAGCCCATCTCGATGTCGTCACCCTCCGCCGGATCGCCCCACTTGATGGTCCGGACCTGATCGGACAGGGCGGACACGAACCTGTCGTAGACCTTGGGCCCGGCGATGACGCGGGTCGCGGCCGTGCAGTCCTGGCCTGCGTTCCAGAAACTGGCGAATCGGAGCGTCTCGGCCGCCTGGTCGATATCGGCGTCGTCGAACACGATGACCGGCGCCTTGCCGCCGAGCTCCAGGTGAAGTCGCTTGACGGTGTCCGCCGCGATCTTCGCGACGCGCTTGCCGGTGACGGTATCGCCGGTGATCGAGATCATGCGGACCTTGGGGTGGCCGACCAGCGCATCGCCGATGTCGGCGCCGGACCCGGACAGGACGTTGACCACGCCGGGCGGGAAGATGTCCGCGAGGATCTCGGCGAAGGCCAGGGCGGATAACGGCGTCCGCGCCGATGGCTTGAGGACCACGGTATTGCCGGTCGCGAGCGCGGGCCCGAGCTTCCAGCTGGCCATGTACAGCGGGTAGTTCCAGGGAGCGATGGAGGCGACGACACCGATCGGATCCCGTCGGATGATCGAGGTGTGGCCAGCCAGGAACTCGTTGGCGGCGAGACCGTCCATCACCCGCGCCGCGCCGGCGAAGAAGCGGAACAGGTCCACGCTGGTGGTCATCTCATCGATCGCCGCACCGACCGGCTTGCCGGCGTTGGCGCTCTCCAGCCGACCGATCCGGTCCGCGTTGGCCTCGAGCGCGTCGGCGAGCTTGAGCAGCAGCAGCGATCGATCCTGGGGCGTAGTGTTCTTCCAGCTCTCGAAGGCCGTCGCGGCCGCCTCCACCGCTCGATTCACGTCTTCCTGCGAACTGGCCGGGACGGTCGCGATGGTCTGGTCGTTGGCCGGGTTGATCACCTCGGCCGTGCGGCCGTCCGCGGCGTCCACGAACTCGCCGCCGATCAGCTGCTGGTACGTCTTGACGCGTTCGAGGGTATCGGTCACGGGTAGCCTCCTGGGGCGTGACGGCCGGGTGACAGTGAGTGTCGTCATCGTAGCCCCGCGACGGAAGCCCGTCCCGTCACGTGGGCTGGGTCGACCCCTCGGCTGCGACGCGCTCGATCAGGTCCGCGGCGCGGGTCGTGCCGGACGTGGACTTGATCCGGGTCGACATCGCTGCCAGGCGGGCGACCAGCGCCTCATCCGCGAGCAGTTCGTCGATGGCGTCGGTCAGTTCTTCGTCACGGAAGCCGTAGGTCGAGAGGCGCCGACCGAGGCCGGTCTCGTCGACCCGCTGGGCGTTGTCGACCTGGTCCCAGAAGAGCGGCAGCACGATCATCGGCTTCCCGTGGTGGAAGGCCTCGGTGACGGTGTTGTTGCCGCCGTGGGTGATGACCAGATCGACCTGCGGCAGGATCGCGGGCTGGGGCAGGAATGCCTCGCCGACCTGGTTGTCGTGGAGCGTGATCTGGTCCGCCAGCGGGCCTTTGGAGACGATCACCCGGTGCTCCGTGGTGGCGAGCAGGTCCACCAGGCGCTGCATCAGCCCGACGTCCGCCGAGCCGAGCGATCCCAGGGACAGATAGATCAACGCCCCATCCCGCTCGGCCAGGTGGTCGGGGATCTGCCAGGTCGTGTCGGGTGCGCGGACCGTCGAGTCCAGCCGGTGCCACGTCGGGCCGAGCGGCTGGCTGCGCTCGTAATCGGCCTCTTCGGGGTACGAGTAGAGGTTGAGGAACGGGGACTCCGCGATGAACTGCGGGCCCAGGTCGCCGTAGGTGAGCCCGGCCTCGCCGTTTTCCCGGCAGAAAGCTTCGAAATCGAAGTACATGTCGGCGTGCGTCCGTCGGACCTCCTCCAGGAACGCGGACCACCCCGACCGGTCCGCGACCGAGTAGCCGCTCGAGAACGGTGCGATCGACGGGTCCGTCATCTCCATCGGGTTGCACGAGACGATGCGGACCCATGGCCGACCGCTGGCCGAGATGGCGGGGAAGGCAACGACGTTGTCCTCGACGATGACGTCCGGCGCGACCTCATCGAAGATCTCGGTCAGGCGCGGGTTGACGTACTTCGAGCCATCGATCAAGGCCTGCCAGGTAGGCGCGATGAACTCGCCCAGCTGCTCGATGGTGGGCTTGCGGAAGACCGGCGACGTGTCGCGGATGAAATCGATCCAGAACTGACCCGGGATCTCCGGTTCTGCCGGCGGCGGGCCGAGGCGCATCAATCGTTCCTCGAAACCTTTGGCCTCTAGCGTGCCGGCGAATGACTCCTCGATGACGAAGACGACGCGATGGCCGCGCTCACGCAGGATGGCCCCGATCCCGACGCAATTGTTGGTCGGGCCGTAGGCACCCTCGGGAAAGAAGACGATCGTGCGCGGCTTGGTCACGTGGCCTCCGGTCTTCGTTGTGCGCGGCGTGGCGCGCGGGTGCGGCGTGCTGCGTCATCATGCCGACCCATGGCGCCCTTTGCCGAGGCGTCGCGCGCGCGGCCCGGTGCCTGGGCGCACCAACGTTGCGAGCGGTGCATCGCCGTCGTCCATGGCCGGAGGCGCGTGCTTCACTGCGCGGACCACATCCGCCTGAATGCGGACCACATCCGCCTGGAAGGAGCGCACGATGTATCGATCGCACTGGTCGTCGCAGCGTCTCGCGGTCATCGCCGCCCTGATGCTCGGGGTCGCGCTCGCTGCCCCCGCCTCGGCCGAGCCCGAGGACGCCCCGACGATCGTGGCCGTGGGCGACCTCGCGTGCCAATCCCTGAGCCAGGGCCAGGGGACCGCCACATGCCAGTCCGGCGCCATCGCGGACCTCGTGCGCGCGCTCGCCCCGGATCGATTCCTGCCGCTCGGCGACCTCCAGTACGCGAATGGCAGGCTCGAGGAGTTCATGCGGGTGTGGGATGTGCAGTTCGGCGGCCTCAAGTCGATCACGGCGCCGGCGCCCGGGAACCATGAGTACGGGACCAGCGGTGCGCAGGGCTATTTCGACTACTTCGGGCCGATCGCCAACCCGCCGCTCGGCTACTACTCGTTCGATCTTGGCGCGTGGCACCTGATCTCGCTCAACACGGACATCTGCGGCGACGATCCGGGTTGCGGGCCGGGATCGCCGCAGTACGACTGGCTGGCCGCGGACCTCGCAGCCAACGCCGACGCGGCCTGTACCCTCGTCTACGGGCACCATCCCTACTACGACTGGCGGCCGTTCCAGAAATGGATCGTGGACGACGGCCGGACCCGGAACGGAGGATCTGAGACGGCGCCGTACGCGGCGATGTGGGCATTGATGGACGCCCAGGGCGTGGACGTTTCGCTGGTGGCCCACAACCATGTCTACCAGCGCTGGGCAGCGCAGGACGCCAACGGCAACGCGGTGCCGGATGGGATCACCCAGTTCCTCGTGGGAACGGGCGGGCGGCAGCTCTATGCGTTCGGCCGCCCACCGATGCCGGCGAACATTGTGGCCACCCAGAACACGTCCTTTGGGGCATTGCAGCTGACGCTGCACGAGTCGTCCTACGACTACGCGTTTGCCGCGGCGGCCGGACAACCGGCGTACGAGGATGCCGGGACGGGGGTCGCCTGCCACTGACCCA
>JANOIS010000293.1:0-39195 GCA_031407755.1 Chloroflexota bacterium
TGCCGCCGCCGAGAACGAGGACCGTGGCCATGATCGACCTCCTGCTGCGGGCTAGAAGCTGACGACCTTGTCGGCCGCCAGCGTCCAGGTGGTGAGCTCCGCCATCGACGAGCGGTGGGCACCCTCGATGAGCGCCTCGTCGCCCATGCCGCGGGCCTCCATGCACGTCCCGCAGGCGCCGATGGGCACGCCCTTGACCCGGAGCCCCGTGAGCATCCGCTCGATGTTGTAGTAGCCCTCGGGGGTCTGCTGGCCACGCTGGGCGCAGCGGACGGCGTCGGCCATCAGGAAGACGCGCAACTCGACCTCGGGCGCCTTGGCCAGGCCGAGCGCGAGCCGGAGGCCGTTGTACGAGCGCTCGGTGCCGTATGGCGGGTCGTTCAGGATCACCAGGACGTTCACACATCGAGGCTAGGCACACCCATACGAGGCCGACAGGGCCGAATGTCATCGATTCACGGGTCCCTCCGGGCTGCCTGGACCGAGCCAGAAACCCGAGGCCACCACGAGGCCAGGTGACCGAGATCGTCAAGCCCGTGCCTCGTCGGGGCCCATTCTGGGTCCTCCGGCACCGCCGGACGGGCCAGAGGTCACTTGGCACGTCCTTATCACAGCCCGTAGAGTCCCGTTCAATGACCCTCGGGGACCCACATCGCCAACGGAGGACACCATGCGTTCCGAACAGGCCGCCGGACCGACTGACGCCACCGACACGCCGACCGACGGTGCCTTGTCGCGACGGCTCTTCCTGCGTGGGGCCGCCATCGCCGGCGGCGGCGTGGTCGCGGCGACGGTCGTCGCCTGCGTACCCGAAGCCGCCGTTCCACGCTGGACGTACGGCCCGACGCTCGCGCCGCTGCAGGCCGGTGGGTCGGCCTCTCCGGTCCCCGTTCCGACGGTGAGCGGGGGTCACAGCTCACCCGCCCCGAGCCCCGCCGTGTCGGGTTCACCCGGGACGACCGTCCCGCCCGGCTGGAGCGAGCACGACGTCTCGGCGCGGACCATGCTGCGCCGCTACCTCGGCAATCTCGTGCCGGCCCTCGAGCTCAGTTAGGTCGGCGGCCGGTCGAACTCGGCTGAAGCCCTTAGCGCACGCGTCAGTCCGAGGTCAGCTGCTCGGTAGCCGGATCTCGATACCTGGGCGGGCGGTCAGCTGCTGTCCACGCAGAAAGTCGACAAGCAGCGGATTGATGAGCTCCGGTGAGCGGATGTCCGGGCGATGGCCTCCCGCGACCGCAACGGCCAGCGTCGCACCCGGGATCGCCGCCGCGATCGCGCGGGCTTCGGCCACGGGGACGGATTGATCGAGGCCACCGTGAATGACCAGCGTCGGCGACGAGATGGTTCCGAGGATGGCAGGTGCGGCCATGGAATCGCGACCTCGACGCATTTCGCGACGCTGATGGATGAGGATCTCCGGATCGGCTTCGAGCGCGATCGAGAGCATGGCATCGATGAGCGCCTCCGAGCCAGGCTCGTTGAACACAAGTTCGAGGAACCATCGGGCGAAACCGGGCCAGTCCTGCCGCCAGTACGGTGCGCTGAACTTGTCCCAACCCTCATACGAGGCCCGCTCCATCCAGAACTCGTCGTCGTGGTCGTCCTCCGCCGGGGCATCCTGCCCAACCTTGATCGCCGGGGCGATGAGGACCAGACGCTCCACTTGGTGCGGGAGACGGGCAGCGAGCAGGGCAGCCGGGTTCGCCCCGATCGAGCCGGCAATCAGGGAGGCGCGGGCCACGCCCGCCGCCTGCAAGACGGCAACAGCATCCGCAAGGTGGTCGTCAAACCGGTACCCCGTTGGCGGCCGGTCACTGTGCCCTGCGCCTCGCGGGTCGTACGTAACGACACGGAACGAGCGTGACAGATCGGGGACGAGGTGAGCCGACACCCGTGAGTCAACGAAGTTCCAGGTGGGGACGACGAGCACGGCCGACTCGCCTTGACCGAACGATTTCCAGGCGATCTGGACACCAGCCACGTCGGCGAAGCCGGACGCCACGGGCTCGGGCAGCCGCAGATCCACGATCGTTCTCCTGATCAAGTCCGGACGGGTAGCAGACCGATCGTCGTGTGCGTTCGCACGGCGCGCGCCAACGGTTCGTCAGCGGTGAGGAGATCGGCGCCGAGACCTTCGGCGAGCGCAACGTAGCAGGCGTCATACGCGCTGAAGTTCGTTCGGAGCTCGAGCACCCGGGGCAACAGCGCTCGGTGGTCGTGTCTTGTGAGCGGCATCAGCAGGTACTGCTGCAGCGCCAGTTCCGCTCGTTCTGTCGAAATGAGATCTCGAAGCAGTGCCCGCAGGCCGGCGGTCACCTCGATGTCGCACAGGGCGGGCACCCGGATGTCTACCTCGGGCAGCCGAAGGACGTCTCCGATCGGCTTGGACGCTTCGGTCTGCAACAGGTACTCGAGCAGCGCCGACGCATCTGCGACGATCGTCCTCAGCTCGTCTCCCGGGCCGCGCGGTCCTCGCGGATCAGATCAGCCACCGGACGATCGAGCTTGACCGGTGTGGTCGCCTCGATCCGGTCGAACACCTCATCGGCAGGCGGTCTCGCCACCTCCCGCTCGAGGAGGTCCTCGATGTACCGGGTCAGTGTCTGGCCACGGCGCGTGGCGCGCTTGACGAGCTCCCGGTGCAGCCGATCCGGCACGTTCCTGACCTGGATCATCGACGACATGTGCAGAGCATGTCACATGTGGCCCACATCAACAAGGGGACGACTGGACCGCCGACATCCACCGGTTCCTGTCCCACCCCATCGACCTTCCTCATACGACCGAGTTCTTCATCCGCGACGTCGACATCAACCAGGAGGACATCACCAACGACGCCGTCGCCGTGTGGAGCGGGATGGCCTGCCATCGATTCGGTCTGACCGACAACCCGGGCGTCAACCATTTCGAGCTGGTGAGCGACCCGGATGTGCTGGCCCGCCTGATCGATAACGCCGCGCGCCCGCGGTCAACCTGTCCGTAGCTGGTCCTTGTCCATCTCTTCGCGAATCTTGCGCTCCTCCCAGGCCGCGCCTAGGAACCGGCCTGAACTCCTGACGTACACGCCGTGCGCGACGAGGCCGATGCCCCAGCCAACAATCGTTGGGATGAACCACAGGTCATTAGGCATGGTTACGAGGTTATAGGCGGCCAGGCCGATGTTGACCACGGAGAACACCAGGGCGTGCCCGTAAAAGCCGCGCACGAGCTCCACCCGCTGCTTCGCGCGGTCATATCGGTCCTGGTCTGTCGTGCTGTGCTGGATCATGAAGTTCTGCCTCCGATTCTTGCGTAGCCGTGAATATTCGACGATCAGACGGACCGCGCGATCGATTCGGTTGTCGGCCGTGAAGCCTCCGTCTGCCACCAGGCGAGCGTCCGAAGGATCGCCTCGCGGTGGGGTGTCACCTCGGCGTTCTGTCATGTCAGGTGACCTGTCGCCGTGCATGTGAACGACGTTTACATGACGCAGGATGACCCATAAAGTGAACGATGTCAACATTGACCTACAATGCCGACCATGACGCGTTCGACCTACCATCACGGCGATCTCCGCCGGGCGCTCGTGACCGAAGCCCACGCGCTTGCCCGATCGGGCGGACCGGACGCCGTCACGCTTCGCGAAGTGGCCCGCCGTCTCCAGGTTTCGCCGGCCGCGATCTACCGCCATGTTCCGGACCGCGACGCGCTCCTCGGGGAGGTAGCGGCGATGGCTCGCCGCGACCTCGCTGGCCGGATGCTCCAAGAAGTCGAGTGGGTCGACGAGGCCGATCTGCGCACGCGGTCGATCCGGCGATTCCAGGCGATCGGGCGCGGATACATCGCGTTCGCCCGTGAGGAACCGAACCTGCTCGCCACGGCCTTTCTACCGATCCAGCCGCGCGGCGAGGTAGCAGAGGACCCAAGCCCATGGCACATGCTCGCCAGCGCCCTGGACGACCTCGTCACGACCGGCGCGATGCCCCACGAGCGTCGACCGGGAGCCGAGAACTTCGCGTGGTCCGCCGTCCACGGCTTCGCGATCCTTCGGGCGGGTCATGCCTTCGACGTCTCAGGCGATTCCGATCCCGACGCGGGGGCCGTCCTGAACGCGATCGCTCGATCGCTCGGCATCCACGCGCCCTGACCGGTAGAGCCAGACGTCCTCGTCAACGGCCCTCAGTGGGGCGCCGCGAGACAGGCCCTCAGAAGATCCACCCCTGCCGTGTCCGCGATCCGGCACGACCAGGCGCCATCGATCTCGCGCCAGGTGGTCGCCTCGACCGTCGCGCCGGCCTCGGCTGCGCGGGCGTACTCGAGTCGCGCGACCCGCGGGATCGCTCGAACGTCGGCGACGCCTCCCGCGGCGATGACGTGCTCGTCGAGCCAGTCCGCGTAGACCGCATTGTTGACGTGATCCATGGGATCCAGCTCCTGGGGGCGGACGCTGAACCGGGCGGTGCTTGTCTCATCGGGCGCGGGCCCCAGTGCCACGCGACCAAGGGTGAGGTTCGTGCTCGGCACCCCGAACGCGCCGCCGAACTCGGGCGGGATGCGGGTGGGCGCCCCACGGGCGTCGAGCAACACCCAATCGACGTGGGT
This sequence comes from Chloroflexota bacterium, assembly GCA_031407755.1. Taxonomy (GTDB): domain Bacteria; phylum Chloroflexota; class Limnocylindria; order Limnocylindrales; family CSP1-4; genus SPCO01. The sequence continues at coordinate 4,582 of JANOIS010000293.1, forward strand.
CCAGGCCACGAGCGCCCCAGCCGTGTCGACGAACTCCGTCCGGCGACGGGCCCAGACCCGACGCCAGCCAACGATGCGCGTGGTGCCGACCAGCTCGTCGCCGACCCGGACCTCCCGCTCGACCGCGACCTCGGCTGCCCGCGCCAGCCAGGCCAGGCCGCGCTCTCCGTACCACGCGCGGTCGAAGCCACGCTGGGCCGAGTGATACCACGCCAGATCCTGGGCATAGCGGAGCAGCACGCTCGTCCGCACCAGTCCGTCGGGGCCAGCCTCATCGAAGCGGGCGCGGAACGGAACCGAGCAGGCGTCCGAGGTGATGCCACTCACCGTGGCGCGCTGGCCAGCCGTCCGAGGGTCTCGAGCGAGATGAGGGCCGTGCCCTCGACCGGGGCTGTCTGGCGCTCCAGCCGCACGCGACACGACCGCTCGGCATCGAAGACGACGAGCGCGACGGCCAGTCGCTCATCCTCGTCCGCGGCATGCGTCCGCGCGTCGTCGAGCTGGTGCAGCACGTCATTGCCGATCCCGCGCGCGCCCCATTTGCAGTCGTACGCCTCCGCGGCCCCGGTGCGCTCGACGGTCACGTCGTACGGATGGATCTCGGCCCGAACCCCATCGAACAGGATCCGTCGTTCGCGATGGACCGCCGCCTTCCCGACCCGGCCGTTGAGGAGCACGGCCGTGACCTCCTCGACGATCGCGCCGCGGAACTGGCTGCGCACCTGTTCCCCGCGCTCGGCGACCTCGAGCGATGCGGCCAGGATCGCGGCGGAACGGTCGCGCTCCGGGCCGGACGGCTGCGCATCGCCGAATAGACCGGGAAACATCGCCATCCAGCCGATCGGATCGGTGGTCTCGCCATTCATGACAGCGCGCGCCAGTACCCGTTGCGCGGCCGTCGCCTCGGCGAGCAAACCGGCCGCGCGCGCCACCAGCGGGTCGGCCTGGATCCCGGCGTAAACCACGGCGCGCCCGTCGCGGGCTGCGTCCTGGAACCTCATGGCGCCTCTCCCAGCGCGAGCAGAACGACCTGCGGGAAGGTCGAGAGCCAGTCGATCGCCCGATGCGGGTCGCTGATCCGGCCGATCTCATCGATCGCGCGGTCGATCGCGACATCGCTTCCTGGTTCGATCGATTCACCTGCGCGCGCGAACGCGACCTCATCGAATCGATCGCGCCAGGCGGTCGCGAGGTCGTTGACGTACGACCATTCGTCCTCGACCTCCTCGCCGAGCTCCGTCAGCGCGGCGTAGGCCTCCACGGTGCGGGCGATCGCGTCATCGATGGTGGGAGGAGGTCCGTCGCCGATCATCGAGTCAAGCCTACGACGCACGGGTCCGCAGCGCTCCGGAGCCGCAGGGTTGCCGGTCAGCGCTCCCGCGCGGGGATCGTGTTCGGACGAGCGGGGCGGGTTGCGCGTCGCCCAAAGCCGCGACGCTGGCCCCGGCCCAGGAGGCGTTCGGCAGCCGTCGGTGCCGTTGCCCGGCTGAGGAGCGCCTCGAGTTGGCGACGGGCTCGGTCGTCCCAGGCCCGCGAATAGGCGCGGATCGCGGCAGATCGAACATTCCCCGCTTCCATACGCTGGCCCGCCATTTCCAGCTCGGCGACCCGATCGAGGATGGCGCGATACAGAACGGGCAGTTCTTCGGCGGGCGAGTTCGGCTCCATCGTCTGGTCACGATGCGCTTCGGGGATCCCCACGGGATATAGCCCAGCGGTCCCGTTGCCTTGCGCCGAACGGGTCAGCGGTCAGTCACCCGAGTGACCGCCGCTCCGGATGGCGAATACTGTGAAGCCGCCGCTGGCGGCTCCCCACGCGGCGCTCACCCGCTCGACATCGGCGCCGGGCGGCCCCTGCGCGAGGATCGCGAGCAGCCCTTCGAGGGCATCGCGCGGCCCCTCCGCGACACAGCGGACGACAGCGCCAGATTCGTTGGCGACCCAGCCGGTCAGCCCGAGCGCCATCGCATTACGGAGAACGTGATAGCGAAATCCGACGCCCTGGACCCGGCCTCGGACCGTCGCCTCGAGGCGGACGTTCACGCGGCTGGGCGATGGGCCCGCGGCCAGGCCAGGGCCAGGTCGTCCAGAACGAGTTCTGGCGACACATTGCCGGCGATCAGGACTGCTGCCCGTCCGGCGCGGTCCAGGAACGCCGTCAGGTCGTCCGTGTCGAGATGAGCGGCGGCCGCGATGGTCTCCTCAAGCAGGCCGAGGTCGCGGACGGATCTGGCCAGTCCGCGCTGGGCCAGGGCGAGGTCGCGCGCGACATCAGCCCACAACGTGACGAGGGCCTCGGCCGCGCGCCGCCGTTCTGTGGCGGGCGTCCGGACCGGTCCGGTCGCCACATCCGGATCGTCGGGAATGTCGGAGTCCGTGTCGGCGTCCGGGTTCGTGGAGGGCGGGGGGCCGGCCCCGGTGGACGGGGCAGGATCGGTCTTGGTGCGGCGACCCACTGGTCCGGGCCTGGAAACGGACACCGTCCCTGGGCGTCCGTCCTCCGCCGCGTGACGGTCGGCGAGGGTGGCCAGCGCGGCCGCCCGTGGGACTGCAGCCCGAATCGTTGCGAGCCGCTCGGCCGGTGGCTCACCGATCAGATCGAGGAGCGTGCGGGCCAGCTCGTCCCTGGCGCGCAGCGCCTCGGGCTGGCGAGCCCACGCGAGAGCCAAACCGGGCCGCCCACCGGAGATCCGAGCCAGCCGGCCCGCGAGCGGTGCGTCCGCAGCCTCGTGCGCCGCGAGGATGGCCTCGACATCGCGGACGCCGACGGGCCCGAGTCGGAGCCTCGCGCAGCGCGAACGGATGGTGGCCAGGAGCGGCTCCTCGGCGTCCGCACACAGCACGATCGTCACGCCGTCCGGAGGCTCCTCGAGGGTCTTGAGCAGAGCCGTCTGGGCGTCCTCGTTCATCCGCTGGGCGGACGTTACGATCGCGACCCGTGCCCCGCCCTCGACCGGTAGCAGAGCCAGACCCGTGATCAGATCACGCACGCCGCGGACCCTGGCACCCGGACCACCGATGACGACCTGACGTCCTGGCCCATCCGGACCGAGGCGGTGCACGTCTGGGTGACCAGCACTCGCCACGAGCCGGCACGCACGGCAAGCCCCGCACGGCCGGACTGCCGGGTCCACCGCCGAGCACAGCAGGCCAGACGCCAGATCCATGGCCAGGGTCGTCTTGCCGACCCCGGCCGGCCCGACCAGCAGGACGGCGTGGGGCGTCCGACCCCGGATCATCGATCCCACGGCGGCGAGCGCGGCAGGATGCCCCAGGGTTCGGAGGCCGTCCATGCGGATCAAACGCGCATCGGGACGGGTCTGCCTGGTGGGCAGGCGTCCCGCGGCCTGATCCAGCACCATGAGGCCCGCCTCCGCCCGTCAGGCGGACTCGGTCGAACCCGACGCGCTTGGCTTGCGGGTCGGCGTCCGGCGCGTCGGCGCCCGCTTCTCGGCGGCCTCGTCGTCGGCCGCGGGGACCATCGCATCGGACGCGGCATTGGCCGAGGTCCGGCTTGATCGGCTCCGAGGCGCAGGCTTGTCCGTGCCCTCGGCCGCGGCTGTGACCGCCCGACGTCGTGGTGCCGGTCTGGCCGTGGCCTTGGCGTCGGCCGGAGCCTCGGCCTCACCCGTGGCGCTGACCGCCTTGCGCGTCGCGCGACGCTTCGGGACCGGGGCTTCCACAGCATTCACTACCGGGCTGACCGTGGCCTCCGACTCCGGGGAGACGGCGGTCTTGCGCGTCGTCCGGCGTTTCGGTGCGGCCTTCTCGGCAACTTCGGCGGAGGATGTCGCGTCTACGGCGGGTTCGACCGCCTCGGTCGCGCGGTCATCCAGAGTTCGCGCCGACGGGGCACGCTCGGTGGGCTTCTGGCTCACCTGGGAACGGAGCATCGCCTCGAGCTCCGGCGGAACCTCACTCCATGGCTCGGATGAGGATGCGGTCGACGGCGCTCGGGGCGACGGCGACGGCGACGGCGACGGCCCGACGGGCCGACCATCTCGCCGCACAGGCCCACGGTCCTGGCGCGGCGCTCGGCCACGATTCGCCTCGCTGCCGGTGGCACCACCGCCTCCCCCGCTCACGGCGCCGGTCCGGCCGCTGACGTCAGGGTAGCGGTTGATGCCGCCGCCACCCCCACGTCCGAAGCGCTCGCGATCCATCGCCGACTGGTATGCCGCGCGACCGCCACGAGGGCCGCCGCGAACGGGACCACCCTGCCCGCGACCGGAGCCGATGGGTGCTCCGCGGCGCTGCTCGGCGATGAGGTACTCGGGGATCTCGGGCTCGTCGAAGTCCTCGTCGTCACGAAGCGGTGTGAGATTCGCCGCGGTCGGGCCCGCCGAGGTCCCGAGCTGCGAGTCCCACACGGACCCGAACGGTGTGGCGCGCGGTCCGCGTGTCGCCAGGGCCAGTGCCGCAGCCTGATCCTCAAGCTCGTCGGCTTCGGCTTCCGCTTCGATCTCGGCCTCGTCCAGGACGTCAATGGTCATTGGACCCGGGATCTCGATCGGTTCGCCTGGGTCGCCTCGGTCGGTCGCCTCGGTAGCCGCGAGCGCATCCTCGCGGCCCCGGCCACCCCGGCCCCGTCCTCGGCCTCCGCGGCGGCGGCGGCGGCGGGCGCCATCGTCCTCGCGCTGCAGCGTGCCGTCTCCGTCGCGATCGGCGGCGGCCAGCGCGTCGGCGGCCTCGTCATCATCGACGTCGTCGAGCCGGAAGACCTCGGCCGCGGCCAGGTCAGCCTCGGTCAGACTCCCGCCCGATCGTGACAGGCGCTCACCCGGGAGGGCCACGAGGCCGCCCTCGGCGTCGCCACCGCTCCGGACCCCAGTGGACGCGGCCACCGAGGTCGACCGTCCACGCCCGCGTCCGCGTGCCGCGGACACCGGCACAGGCTCCGCCTCGCCGAAGCGTCCTCGTCCACGGCCCCCACGACCACCCCGGCCGCGACCAACGCCCGTCCCCTCGGTCTGCTTGTCCGGGACCTCTGTCATCGACAGGTCGTCGCCGTCCTCCGCGACACGTCGCCCGGAGCGCGAACCCCGCTCCACCCGGGCGAGCTGGGTGATGTCCGTGAACAGATCGGCGACCTCCATCAGGTCCGATGAGGTGTTGCCGCGGAAACTGACGACCTCGACCCGGACACCTTGCTCCTGGACCGCCCGGATGGCCGGCGCGAAATCGCCGTCGCCCGACACGACGATCGCGATATCGAGGTTACGGGCCGTCTTCATCATATCGACCACGAGCTCGATGTCCAGGTTGGCCTTGATCTTGCCGTCGCCGTATTTGCGGATGTCCTTACTCACGACCTTGTAGTTGCTGCGGCGCAGGAAGTCGTGAAAGTTGCGTTGATTCTCGTTGTCCGGATCGAGCCCGGTGTAGGCATAGGCACGCACGAGGTCGCGCCCGGCCGAGGCCGACTTGAGGAGCGTGACGTAATCGATGTCTACGCCGGCGGCCTTGGCCGCATAGAAGATGTTCGCCACGTCCACGAAGACGGCGACGTTCTTGCCCATGTTGACTCCTTGGGGTCTGGTGTATGGCGCTCGGCCGGCGCGATCGCGCTGCTCGGCGGAGCGTTGGATTAGCGGCGCGTGGTGTTTCCCACCATGGCCACGGATCGTTGGATGCGCGGACCGGCCGGGGCAAATCCCTGCGCCGCCCAACGGTCGATCGCCGTCGGGTCGTCCGGTAGGGCTGCTTCCACCTGAGTGCAGCCTTTGTTGCCAGCCGAGCGGACGACCTCCTCAAGGAGGGCGTTCGTGATGCGGTCGGCATCATGGTCGGGGTCGACGACCAGAAGATCGATCGTGCCGACGAATCCGCCGGCGCGGACCGAGGGCCGTAGGGCCAGCACGGCCCCACCCACGACGACGCGCTGCGATTCGGCGACGAAGATGCTGGCCTGCGGGAGATACACGAGCTGGCGGAGCAGATCAGCGGCATTCAGCGGGCTCGCACCACGGTCGACTCGAAGGTCCGCGTCGCCCAGGGCGACGAGACGATCGATATCCGTGACACGGGCTGCTCGGACCAGGTATTCCACGCCGAAGGCTCAAACCTCGCAGGACGGCGACCATACCCCTTTGACCGGGGCTCCGACCCGAGGTCGGCAACCGGTGGCCCGCGTCGCCGTCCCGGGTGCGAACGACATGACGTTCGCGACGTGCCTTGGCACGCGGGATGGAGTGCGGCCGACCGGTATTGCAATCGGGTCGCCGATGGCTATGATACGGCATCGTTTCGGCGGACACCTGTGCGCCGCCCGAATACGGGAACCATAAGCCGCCGCTCGTCCGTGCACCGTCGTCCGAGGACCGTCCGCCAGGGAGGGCGGGTCGTATCCGGATGAAGGGCATCCGAATGGTGGCGAGGGTTCACGCACCGGATCGCGCCAGCGGGTTTCGACCGGTTATTTGGAGGAGATCGAATGAAACTGCACAAGATCAGTGCGCTCGCGGCCGTCAGCATCCTGGCGTTCGCGGCGTGCAGCACCCCGGGGGTCACAACGGCCCCCGCTACGGCCGCCCCGGGCACGCCGAGTGCCCCCGCTTCGGCTGCCCCCACCACCGCACCTGTCGAGGATCCGCTCGGCACCATCACGATCCCGGCCGGCGAGCCGGTCCACGTCGCCTTCTGGGGCGTCCTGTCCGGGCCCGACTCTTCCCTGGGAGAGGACTCCAAGCAGGGTGTCGAGGTCGCCATCGACGACCTGGGCGGCACATTCAAGGGTCACGACATCCGTCTGACCACGGAAGACGCCCTATGCACGCCCGAGGGCGGCGCCATCGCGGGTCAGAAGCTCGCGGCCGACAGCACCGTGGTCGGGCTCATCGGCTCATCCTGCTCCGACGAGACCGTCGGTGGCATCAAGAGCATCACCGAAGCCGGCCTGACGACGATCTCGGCATCGGCCACCCGGCCGGCGTTGAGCGCCGCGGATCGCGATGCGACCTACGCGGGCTTCACCCGAACGGCGCACAGCGACGCGTTCCAGGGCAAGGCCGCGGCTGAGTTCGTGTACAACGAGCTCAAGCTGACCAAGGCCGCCACCATCCACGACGGCAGCGCCTATGCCGAGGCCCTCCAGGGGGTCTTCGCCGACAATTTCACCCAGCTCGGTGGGACGATCACGGCCCAGGAGGCCATCTCCAAGGGCCAGACGGACATGGGCACGGTCCTCAAGACCGTCGCGGCCAGCGCGCCGGAGTTCATCTACTTTCCGGTGTTCGTCGCCGAGGCAGGCTTTCTGAGGTCACAGGTCCCGACTGTCACCGGCCTTGAGAACGTCAAGACCATGGGCGCGGACGGCCATTTCTCCGCCGACTTCCTCAAGGCAGCCGGTGCGTCTGCACTTGGTCACTACCTGTCGAGCCCGGACTTCTCGGCCTTCACGGGCGACTACGCCGGCTTTCTCGCGAAGCGATTGACCAAGTTCGGCGGCGACCCGCTGAGCGTCTTCCACGCCCATGCCTACGACGCCACGAACATCCTGTTCGCCGCGCTCGACAAGGTGGCCGTGGAGAACGCCGACGGTTCGCTGACGATCGGGAAGGGCGCCCTCCGGGACGCCATCTACGCGACCAAGGACTTCGTGGGCCTCACCGGCACGCTGTCGTGCAACCCCAGCGGGGACTGCGGCGCGCCGGTCATCGGGGTCTACGAGATCACCCAGGAAAACGTCGACAACGTCAAGCTGCCGACGGTTCCGATCTGGCCGACGCGCTAACTCGAACCAACCTCTCTCCCTGAGAGAGACGATCGATTCGCTGGGACGAGCGGGCACCGCCTGCTCGTCCCAGCTTCCTACCCGTCACCTGACGGAGACCGCCAGTTGAACGTCCGCACGCTGGATCGACTGACCGACGTCGCGATCGACGTCTTCATGTGGACGTTCCGTGCCGCCATCATCCTGGTGGTCGTCCTGGGGTCCGCCCTGACCCTGCTCGGCGGCACGTACACGCCCGGCGACTGGTTCGAACTCATCGGCAACGGGCTCACCCTGGGCAGCATCTACGCCATGATCGCCCTGGGCTACACGATGGTCTACGGCATCCTGCGCATGATCAACTTCGCCCATGGCGAGATCTTCATGGGCGGTGCCTTCGGCGGCTACTTCGCCGCCGTCGCCCTCGCGCAGGCCGGCGCCCTCTCGGATAACGTGATCAGCAGCCTGATCGCCATCGTGATCATGATCGTGGTCGCGATGGCCGTCTCGGTCGGGCTCGCAATGGGCGTGGAGCGAGTCGCCTACCGGCCACTCCGGAACGCCCCGACCCTGGTCCCGCTGATCAGCGCCATCGGGGCGTCGCTGTTCCTGCAATATACCTTCCGGGGCTTCTTCGGGTCCGGCCTGTACGCCTATCCGAACGTGCCGTTCCTGGATCAGACGGCGCCCATCCCGCTGCTCAACATGCGCTGGGTGGACGTCCTCGTGGTCGCCGCGGCGTTCTGCATGATGGGCGGCCTGTACCTGTTCGTGATGCGCTCGAAGCTCGGCACCGCGATCCGGGCGGTCTCGGAGGACAAGGGAACGGCAGCCCTGATGGGCATCGACGCCAACCGGGCGATCGTGCTGACGTTCGTCATCGGCGCCGCCATGGCCGGTGCGGCCGGGGTCCTGTATGGCCTGTCGTTCCGGCAGGTGAGTTTCGCGATGGGCATCATCCCCGGCATCAAGGCCTTCACCGCGGCCGTCCTCGGCGGGATCGGCAACGTGCCGGGCGCGATGCTCGGTGGTCTGTTCCTCGGCCTGATCGAGGCGGTCGGACCGACACTCTTCCTGACCGGCTTCGGGGTGCCCGCGGCAAGCCAGCTGAAGGACGTCGTGGCGTTCACGATGCTCGTGCTGGTCCTCGTCTTCCGGCCGTCGGGCATCCTGGGTGAACGCGTGGCGAGGGGGCGAGCATGAGCATGACCCTCCAGGCGACCGACATAATGCCAACCGCGGCGGGAGGCTGGCACCTGCGCACCCTCCTTCTGACCGGCTTCCTGGGTGGAGCCATCGCCATCTACCTGTGCCTTGTGGGCATCGTCCCGGTCTTCCACGAACGACCGGTGATCGTGGGGGTCGTCGAGCTAGGGCAGGCGGCGCTGCTCATCGCGTTCGGCGTCGTGGGGTACTTGGCAGCGCGCGAGATGCGGGCGACCTCCCAACTACGGGCCGTGATGGCCGGCGCGGCCGTCGGCGCGATGGCCGGGGCCTTCCTGACCGGACTCGTGCTCGTGGGTTCCGTGGTGAACCTGCGCGCCGTCTTCCTCAATGCCTCACCGCAGCTGTACGACCTGTTGACCTTCAGTCTTGGGACGTCCGGGGCCTGGGCCCCGATCGTGGTCGGGGCGATCACCGGGGGCCTGGCCGGCATCCTGATCGGGTTGCCCACGGCGCTGCGCTCGCCGTTCCTGTGGGGCCTGGGATTGCTCGTGTTCTTCGGCCTCTTCGCCGGGCTGTTGCGGACACCCATGCTGGTGACCCCACTCGCGGCGCTGGCCCGGTTCCTGTTCGGACCGGAAGGCCTGACGGTCCCCGGGGCGATCATCGTCTTCGTCGCGAGCGGCGCGATCGCCGCCATCGTCCGGACGACCCGGCCAAAGCAGCGCGTGGAGGCGCTGCCGCGGAACCAGCGTCGCCTGGTGGTCGGTCCACTGGCGATCCTGCTCGGCATCGTGGTGTTGCTCTTCCCGATCGCGATGGGCCCATTCTTCGCCCAGGTCATCGCGATCGTGGCCCTGTTCGTCCTGCTGGGCCTCGGACTGAACATCACCCTGGGCCTGGCCGGCCTGCTGGATCTGGGCTTTGTCGCGTTCTACGCGGTCGGCGCATACACGGTCGCCCTGCTGACCTCCACCGCCGAGTACGGCATCGCCGGGTTGTCGTTCTGGCAGGCCGTCCCGTTCGCGGTCATCTTTGCCATGGTGTTCGCGGCATTCCTGGGCCTGCCGATCCTGCGCATCCGCGGCGATTACCTCGCGATCGCGACCCTGGGCTTCGGTGAGATCATCCGCATCCTGGCCGGATCGGACCTGCTCAAGGCGTTCCTGGGAGGACCACGCGGGATCATCAACATCCCGAAGCCCCTCGATGTCCCGCCCACGCACTGGCTGGCCGGACCGGTCCAGATCTACTACATCGCCCTGGCCTGCGCGGCGGTCGTGGCCTTCGTGGCCTGGCGCCTGCGCGGGTCCCGGCTGGGGAGGTCGTGGATGGCCGTCCGCGAGGACGAGGATGTGGCCGAGGGGATGGGCGTCAACCTCGTCCAGACGAAGCTGCTGGCGTACATGCTGGGTGGCGGCTTCGCCGGCCTGGCCGGCGCCATCTCGGCGGCGCTGGTCGGATCCATCTTCGCCTCCAGCATCCAGCTCCAGCTGTCGATCAACGTCGTCGCCATCGTGATCGTCGGCGGCATGGGCAGCATCCCGGGCGTCGTCCTTGGCGCCCTGGTCCTGATCGGCCTGCCGGAGTTGTTCCGGGAGTTCTCGGACTACCGCCTCCTGTTCTACGGCATCGCCCTGATGGCCGTCATGGTCTACCGACCGGAAGGGCTCCTGCCGTCGAAGATCGCAAGGCGCGAGCTGCACACCGCGGATGAGCTGGTGGCCATGCCCGACGCCGATCTGATCACGGACGAGGAGACCAGGGAGGGATCGCCTCGATGATCCTGCTGAAGGCGGACCAGGTCACCAAGCGGTTCGGTGGACTGACCGCGGTCAACAAGCTGGACTTCGAACTCGAGGAAGGCTCGATCGCCAGCGTCATCGGACCCAATGGCGCAGGCAAGACGACGTTCTTCAACTGCCTGTCCGGGTTCTTCCGGGTGGACGAGGGCACCATCACCTTCGACGGCGATCCGATCCATCGCATGCGCCCGGACCAGGTCGCCCACTACGGCATCTCGCGGACCTACCAGAACATCCGGCTGTTCGCGGGGATGACCGCCATCGAGAACATCCTGGTCGGACAGCACAACCACCTGCGCGCCACGTGGCTGGGCGCCATCATCCGGACGCCGTCACAGCGTCGGGAAGAGAAGGCCGCACACGAGGAGGCGCAGCGGTTGCTGGAGTTTGTCGGGCTCAAGGGCCGCGGTGACAGCCTGGCGGTCAAACTCCCGTACGGGGACCAGCGTCGGCTGGAGGTCGCCCGCGCCCTTGCCAACAAGCCGCGCCTGCTGCTCCTCGACGAGCCGACCGCCGGCATGAACCCGTCCGAAACCCTCCAGATGACCGACTTCTTCCGCAAGCTTCGCGGCGACCTGGGAATCACCATCCTCCTCATCGAGCACGAGATGCGTGTCGTGATGGGGATCTCCGAGAAGATCACCGTCCTGGACTACGGCCAGAAGATCGCCGAAGGGACGCCGCGCGAGATCCAGCAGGATCCGCGTGTGATCGAGGCCTACCTGGGTCGCGATGCGACCGCCGGGGCGGCCGCATCGCCGGCCAAGGATGGCGACAGCATGGCGGCGGGGGCCTGATGGGTACCCCCGTCCTGTCCGTCCGGGACGTGAACACCTTCTATGGCAGCATCCACGCCCTGCGCGGTATCTCGCTCGAGGTGGAACAGGGCGAGATCGTCGCCCTGATCGGTGGCAACGGGGCCGGCAAGAGCACCACGCTCAACACGATCAGCGGACTCGTCCGACAGCGCAGCGGCCAGGTCCTGCTGAACGGCGAGGACCTGGGTCGGTTCGCCGCCCACGAGATCACGGCCAAGGGCGTCGTCCAGGTCCCGGAGGGTCGCCGGATCTTCGCCCGGCTGACGGTGACCGAGAATCTCAGGATGGGCGCGTTCATCGTGTCGGACAAGGCGGTCGTGGCGGAACGGACCGAGCAGGCGTTCGAGATGTTCCCCCGCCTGAAGCAGCGCCAGAACCAGGTCGCCGGGACGCTCAGCGGCGGTGAGCAGCAGATGCTGGCGATGAGCCGCGCGCTGATGTCGGACCCCAAGGTCCTGCTCCTCGATGAACCGTCCATGGGCCTGGCACCGCTCCTGGTTGACCAGATCTTCGACACGATCAGCCAGCTGCACGAGCGGGGGACGACCATCCTGCTGGTCGAGCAGAACGCCCGGAAGGCGCTCCAGATCGCCGACCGCGGCTACGTCATCGAGACCGGCCGGATCGTGCTGGCCGAGCGCGCCGAGGACCTGCGCGAGAACGAGATGGTCCAGAAGGCCTACCTCGGCATCGACTGACCGGAGCTACGGCGTGGCAACCTCCGGCCCCGGCCACGGAAACGTCGCCCGCCCGCGGCCACGGAAAGGTCGCCCGCCCGCGGTCACTCCTGGTGAATGGGCGTCCGTCTGTTTCGACGCCCGCGCGGTGCGACGGCCTCAGGCTCCGAAGATGGTCCCGTCCGCCTCGATCGTCATCGAGGCGTAGCCCGCGGCCTGGGCATAGTCATCGAACCCGAGCAGCATGACCGGGCAGTCCGCCCCGTAGAGCTCCCGGGCGACGATCGCCCCGACGACGAGGATCTCGTCCGGCTCGCCGAGCACGATCCCGAGCGGCCCGACGCCGCCGCGCAGCAGCTCGGCCAGGACGGAGCTGGACGAGCTGGACCCGCGGACGGCCGGTATTGCCAGGATGTGCCCTGCGACGGACCGCCCGCGATCCGGGTGGCGCGGCTCCACGATCAGCCCGGATGCCGGATCCACGCCACCCCACAGGCTCAGTGGCTCGGCGAGGGCCAGGACCGGGCCGGCGGCGCACCCAGGCACGAGCGGTGTCGCGGCCAGCCGTGGTCTCACGCCCTCGTCCTGACGACGCTGCCCGCCTTGGCGGACTCGACGCAGTCCCGGAGTGATCCGTACACGACGCGAGCGTCCAGGTTGGCGGGAGCGTAGAACGCCCATTTCGCCGAGTTGGTCATGGTGATTCCGCCCGGGTCGCGCAGGATCCGGCTCACGTAGGTGCACGTGTCGGTCACGACCGTCACGCCGGCCCCCGCCAGGTCGTCCAGCCAGCCCAGGCCGGTGATCTCAGCAAGGACGGCCCGCGACGTAGAGACACAGAACTCGACCCGGATCGACCCCGGCGTCCCGGCGAGGACCGCCCGAAGACGCTCGAATTCGCGCACGGAGAAGTGGGGCGTGCCGAGACTGACCGCGTCGATCGGGCCATCCGGCGCAGTCGCCAGGCTGGTCAGGGCGCGGCGCAGCATCGCCGCATCCACGCGGACGCAGGCCGGTGCGCGGCCCCGGACCACGGCGGCGGCCAGGTTTGGGGCCTCAGGGGTGATCCCGACGGCGTGGAACATCGCGACGGACCCGGACGATGCGGCCGCCGCGCCGAGCGCCTTGAGCGCGTCCTCCGTCGAATCCGGCGGGAGCCCGACGATGGCCGGGACCTGGCCGGCGGCAAACTCTCCGACGATCAGGCCCAGCGCCCCAAAGTCCGACTCGTCTGTCAGCGAGGGGGCGGTGTCCGGGTCCAGCTCCACGATCAGGCTCGCCAGTCGCGCTTCGGGGCGATGCAGCCCAGCGTACGGCACGCACCCGGCGATGGCCGCGGCGATATCGCTGAAGTCACCGTATCGAGCGGTCCGCGCCCCCAGGACCGAGTTGACGAACACGATGGCGTTCGACTCTGCCCAGGCCACGTCCTCGCCGAGACCCGGGCGGTCCTGGGCCTGGTATGGCGCGCACGTCATCGTCGGCAGACAGCCGAGCTCAAGGTAGCCGTCGACGAGCCTGCGCCCTGCGGTCGCCGACGCCTGGTTGCCCCGGAACAGCCACGGATGGAGCAGGTCCAGCGAGGCAACATTGAGTGTCGTCGGCACCGCGACGCGCGCCTCCGCCATGGTCAGCCACTCGACGAAGTCCAGGCTGGCCTGGCCGTGGTAGAGCACGCCGTCCACGTGGGCGCGGGTGACCGCGATGAGCCGGTCGGCACCGGACGCGCGGGCCAGCGCCACGATGATGCGCATTGCGTGCTGCACCCCGAACCCCCGGCCGCCGGACAGGCCGTCGGCCTGCTCGTCGGTCAGGTCGATCTCACCGCTGGAAGTCACGGAACCGAGGATACGCGGCGCTACCAGCGGCTGCGCTACCCGCGGCTGCGCTACCCGCGGCTGCGAGCCACCTGGCTGGGGCGCCATCAACCGGACGCGGTCACGGCGTCGCGAAACCACGCGGCAGCCAGATCCTGCGACGGCTTCGGCGTTGCCAGCCTCGGGTCCGGCCCGTGGGGTCGTCCGACACGACAAAGTTGCCACGCGTGCGGGCGGTGCATACTGTGGCCCTCGTCAGCAGCCGCATCGACCACGTCCGTTGATACGGCGGGAACGACATGGAGGAGACTATGACCAAGCGAGGACGAGCGGCGTCGCTTCTGGCGGCTGCCCTGCTCATGTCTGCATGCACCGGCGGCGGGGCACCGGCGAGCGTCGCACCGGCGAGCGTCGCACCGGCAACCCCGATCCCTGGCGGTCTGCTCGACGTAGTGATGAAGGCCGGCCAGATCCGCGTCTCGACCGACCCACAGTACCCCCCGCAGTCTGAGCTCAAGCCGGACGGCTCGTACGAGGGCTTCGACATCGACGTGGCGACCGAGATCGCGAAGCGGATGGGCCTCGGTGTGAAGTTCGAGACGCCAACCTGGGACACGATCACCGCGGGCAGCTGGGCCGGCCGGTGGGATATGAGCGTCGGCTCGATGACGATCACCTCGCCGCGCCAGAAGGTGGTCGACTTCAGCCCGGCGTACTACTACACGCCGGCCCAGATGGCCGCCAGCACGGCCTCGGGCATCACGACGCTCGATGGCCTCGCCGGCAAGACCGTGTGCGTAGGCGAGGCAACGACCTACCTCGACTGGCTGAATGGCACCCTCGACTTCGGCACGGAGTCCCCGCAGACGAAGCCGCCGTCCGGGGCCACCGCGACGACCCTGAGCACGGACCGCCTGTGCGCCGAGGCGTGGAAGGCAGGCCGCAGCGAATTCCAGGGGTGGCTCACCTCGAGCACCACGGTCGACCAGGCGGTCGCGGACGGCCTGCCACTTGTGAAGGTCGGCGATCCCGTCTACTCCGAGCCGCTGGCGGTAGCCGTAGACAAGAGCGGCCCCGATCCGACCGACTTCATGGTCAACATCGACGAGATCGTCACCGCCATGCACGCGGACGGGACGCTGACCCTGCTCTCGCAGAAGTGGTTCGGCGCGGACCTGACCCAGAAGCTGGGCGGCTAGCCAGACCAGGCTGATCAACGCGACGGGGTGTGCAATGGCGCGCCCCGTTGCCGTTTTCGCCGGAGGGCGTGGATGAGCCTGAGCGGTCCCCAGCAGGTGGCCATCAACGAGAGCCTTCGCATCAAGACGCCCGATGTGATCGTCGCCGAGGTTCGCGCAGCGCGGGCCCGGGAGGGCCGGCGCTTCCGGCTCGTGTTCGCACTCACCTGGGTCATCGTCATCGGGCTGCTGGTGGGCAGCCTCGCTGCCGCCGGGGCGATCGACGTGACGTTCCTCGCCAAGTGGGCACCGTACATCCTGGGCGGCATTCCGATCACGATCGTCGTCTCGATCTTCTCGATCGCCCTGGCCGTCGTCTTCGCGGTCTTCGGCGCCCTCGGGCGGCTGTCCGTGCGGGCTTCGATCTACGCGGTGGCGACACTCTACGTCTCGCTCGTCCGAGGAACGCCGCTTATCGTCCAGCTCCTCTTCATCTACCTGGCCCTGCCGCAGATCATCCCCGCCTCGGCCGGGATCCCCGTGATCATGCTGGCGATCTTCGCGCTCGCCTTCAACTACGGCGCGTACATGACGGAGATCTTCCGAGCCGGGATCCAGGCGGTACCGCGCGGCCAGATCGAGGCCTCGGGCGCGCTCGGGATGACCGAGGCCCAGACGATGCGCCGAGTCATCCTTCCGCAGGCGATCCGGATCGTCATCCCGGCCATCGGCAACGAGTTCATCGCCATGATCAAGGACTCGGCACTCGTGTCGCTGATGACGGTGCAGGAACTCCTCTGGCGTGCCCAGCGTGTCGGGCAGTCGAATTTTAGGTCCCTCGAGACGCTGCTTCTCGCGGCGCTCGTCTACTGGATCCTGACGATCGCCTTCTCGGTCGTTCAGGATCGGCTCGAGAAGCGGATGGCCGAGAGCGACCGAAGGATCTGAGACGATGTTCCATGCGGCCCCGATCCACGACCCGATCCACGATCGCTATGCGAAGCCGGGCGCGCTCACGCCGCCCGATGCCGAACCCATCGTCCGGCTCGAGGCGATCGAGAAGTTCTTCGGCACGAACCACGTCCTTCGCGGCTGCACGCTGGAGGTCTACCCGCGCGAGACGATCTGCCTCATCGGTCGGTCGGGGTCCGGGAAGAGCACGCTGCTGCGCTGCACCAACTTCCTCGAGGAACCCACGGTCGGTGCAGTGGAGGTCGACGGCCTGCGCATCGAGGCGGATCCGCTCCAAGCACGGAACCGGGAGGACCGCGAGAAGATCCGCCAGATCCGGCAGCGCGCCCAGATGGTTTTCCAGGAGTTCAACCTCTTCCCCCACATGAAGGTGATCGACAATCTCATCGAAGGCCCCGTCCAGGTCAAGGGGATGTCGAAGGACGAGGCGATCGCGACGGCGGAGAAGTACCTCGACAAGGTCGGGCTCATGGAGAAGCGGGACGAATACCCGGCGCGCCTATCTGGCGGCCAGAAGCAGCGTGTCGCCATCGCCCGCGCCCTGACGATGGAGCCGAAGGTCCTCCTATTCGATGAGCCGACGAGCGCCCTCGACCCGACGCTCGTCGGCGAGGTCATCATGGTCATGGAGGAGCTTGCCCACGAGGGGAGCACGATGATCGTCGTGACCCACGAGATGGCCTTCGCCCGCGAGGCCGCCGACCGGGTCTACTTCATCGAGGAGGGGACCTTCATCGAGGTCGGGCCACCCGAACAGGTCCTGGACAGTCCCCAGGACGAGCGGACGAGGCGGTTCCTGCGCCGCCTCCTCTCATCAGGCGTCGCCATCCCCCGCTGACGGTCAGCGCTCGGCCGGCTCCTGGGCGGTGGTCCGGTCTCACGGTTTCGGGGCCGGGCTGGCGAACCGTCAGCGGTAGAGGGGCTCCCGGGTCATTCGCCAGGCGGCCCGCGATAGCATCGCAAGACCCAGCCCGGCGATCCATATGCCTGGCCCGTTGGTGAACGCCTGAACGGGCTCGCTGAACTGGAACGCGCCGAGGCTCAGCAGCTGCGCGAGACGCCAGGCCAGAGCCGCCCAGCCGAGCACGGCGAGGATCGCGTAGGACAGCCAGCGATCGATTCCGGTCGGGCGATCGCCGACGGCATATGGCAGCGTGACGAGGGCCAGCGTCGCGACGCCGACCAGGAAGACGACGATGCCGGTGTCCTCGAATGCGTTGCCGGCGAGGGCCGGGATCCCGGTCGCACCGCCCAGCCGCCACCATGGCAACACACAGCCGACGACGACGAGGATGCCGGCCGCGGCTGCCAACGTTCGGCCCCCGCCCAGGGGCCGTCGGTGCATCGTCATTCGGCGTCCGGTTCCGGCTCGCCCGCGCCGTAGACCTCCGGTTTGAGCACCCCGACGAAGCGCAGGTTGCGGTAGATCTCGCCGTAATCCAGCCCGTAGCCCACCACGAACTGGTCCGGGATCTCGAACCCGATGTAATCGACCGGGATCTCCACGAGCCGCCGTGCCGGCTTGTCCAGCAGGGTGCAGATGCGCAGGGAACGCGGGTTCTTGCCGCGCAGGTAGCGGATCAGGTAGTTGAGCGTCAACCCGGTATCGATGATGTCCTCGACGATCAGGACATCCTCGTCCTCGATGCTTGCCGACAGATCCTTGAGGATGCGCACGAGTCCCGACGACTCGGTCGTGCTGCCGCCGTAGGAGCTGACCTCCATGAGATCGATGCGCAGCGGCAGATCGATGGCGCGCATCAGGTCGGCCATGAAGGGGAGCGAGCCCTTGAGCACGGACACCAGCGTGATCGGCCGGCCGGCGTGGTCCGTGGTGATGCGCGCGCCGAGTTCCCTCACCTTGGCTGCGATCTGGTCCTCGGTCAGCAGGATCTCGCCGATGTCGTCATGGAGGTCGACTTGCCGTGCGGTCATGTTCCGATGACCGCGGTGTCATGGTGCTCGGCCGTGGCCGGGGCCTCCGGAGTGCGCCCAGCCCTTCGGCGGCGGCGCGCGAGGTCGGATGACACGCCGCGTGCGATCGGTGTCGTGGCCGGGTCCGACAAGACCGGCTCCGACACGGCACCGCCGCTTCCGAGGCGGCGCGATTCGCCATACGGCGCCTTGACCTGACCGAGCGACCCCGACAGGCCGTCGACCAACGCGACCCGGCCGTACTTGAGCATCAGCGCTCGAAAGTCCCGTGCATAGAACAGTTTGATGTTGATCGCCGGGTACAGCTCGCGCAGGCGGCGCAGCTTGCGGTTCTTCTTGCGGACCAGCTTCTGACGCAGGGTCGTCATCTCGAGGTACAGATCAAGGTCCGGCAGATAGAAGTCCGGCGAGAAGCTTTCCACCACGGCGCCGTCCAAGTTCCACAGAATGGGAAACGTCTCAGGCTCGTAGTCCCAGCGGACGGCATAAAAATCGAGGATGCGGGACATCTCCGCCTCGCTGGCGTGCGCGAAGGGGGTGCTGGAGTCCACGGCGGCCAGTCTACCCGACGAACGACCCCG
Organism: Chloroflexota bacterium; assembly: GCA_031407755.1. Lineage (GTDB taxonomy): Bacteria > Chloroflexota > Limnocylindria > Limnocylindrales > CSP1-4 > SPCO01. The sequence goes on from JANOIS010000293.1 coordinate 23,240, forward strand.
GGGGGTCTGGGTTTCCCTGCCGGACCGCGCATCAACACGGCGCCGGGACGAGCAATCGGGTCCCGCAATGGGCGCACATCGCATCGCCTTGCCGGCACATACTCCCTGGGGGTATCATGTCGGCCATGGTCACGACTTCGTCAGCCTCGACTCGCCGTGCGGCGCCTGCGTCAAAGCCTGATCCCAGCCACTTCCGGCATAGCTACTCCAAGGACACCGCTCTGTTGATGCGCCGGCTGTCGCGCATGGAGGGCCAGGTCCGCGGAATCGCCCGGATGATCGAGCGTGAGGAATACTGCGTCGATATCCTGCAGCAGACTGCCGCCCTTCGCGCGGCCGTGGATTCCCTTTCGATCCTCGTGCTTGAAGATCACGTCGCCGGCTGCGTCCGGACCGCCGCCGAGCGCGGCCAGGCAGACGCCTATGTCGATGAGGTCATCGATGTGGTGCGGCGGACTCTCGGCCGCCCGATCCGCGCCGGATCCCGCTCCGCCTGACCTCGAGTTATCCACGAATGTGGGCCGACCTGGAAAGTTCGTGGATAACCCGGTTGACGGCCCGTCGAGCGCGCCGTACCGTCCCCTTTCCGCACTGGGGTCAGCGCGAGGGTAACGCGGTCCACGAGGGGCCCGGGGAGACCCGGCCGAGAACCGGATGGATCGCGGAAGACCGGACCCATGCCCACGGTGCGAGCCGAGTCGACGCCCGGGAGCGGCGCCGCGCGGCGGTGGCGCGCAGCCAGAGGAGGCGTGCCGTGGACCGTGAGCGCGAGCCGCTCCCGACGCGTGTTCGGGACACCTTGGATCTGCCCGCCGCATACGACCACGCGGTCCAGCGCGGCCTGGATCAGCTTGGCCTGGACGTGGGGCCGGATGCCCGAGCGACGATCAACGGCCACGTCCGCCTGCTGCTGGCCTGGACGTCGGCCATCAACCTGACGGGAATTCGTGACCCTGCCGCCGTGGGGACGGCGCACGTCATCGACAGCCTGTCCGCCGTCCCCTGGCTGCGAGGGCGCGATCCCGATCGACTGTTGGACCTCGGATCGGGCGGGGGGTTTCCGGGCCTCCCGATCGCCGCCGTCCTCCCCGACGTGGCCGTCACGCTGGTCGAACCCGTAGCAAAGAAGGCGAGGTTCCTCAGCACGATGGTCGTGGCCACCGGCATGGCGGGACGCGTGACGATCACGACGGACCGGGCCGAGGCCCTCGCCGCAGATCGCCGGACGCGCGCGCGGTCGTCTGTCGTGACCGCGCGGGCCGTCGCTACGCTGGCCGATCTGGTCGAGCTCGCCTTCCCGCTCCTCGAGTCGGGCGGAGCGCTCGTGGCCTGGAAACGGGGTGATCTCGAGGCTGAGCTCGGTCCGGCGTGGCGAGCGATCACAGCGCTCGGAGGCGGACGCGTGGACGTCGTGGATGTTCGTGTCGATGGGCTCATCGGACACCGGTTGGTCGTGATCGAGCGCACCGGGACCGTGCCGGCCGAGTACCCCCGCGACCCTGCCGCGAGGAAGCGGCGTCCGTGGTGAGGGCGTGCACCGTGGCCATCGGCGCCGGACCAACGGACGCTGCTACCCTCTGCCCCGATGCGCATCGCGGTCCTGTCGGACATCCATAGCAACCTCCTGGCGCTCGACGCGGTCCTCGCGCACGCGGGCGAGGTCGACGCTGTCTGGCAACTTGGTGACGTCGTGGGGTACGGGCCGGATCCGGACGCGGTCGTGGCCCGCCTGGCCAGCATCGGCGCGGTCGGCGTCCGCGGCAACCACGATGCCGCGGCACTCGGAGGGCGCGAGATCGAGTGGTTCAATCCCGAGGCGCGCCGGGCGATCGAGTGGACCCGCCGGGTCATCTCGGGCACGACCCGGGACTGGCTGGCGACGTGGTCCGAGCGGCTCGTGAGCGGCGACTACACCCTCGTACACGGCAGTCCGCGCGATCCGCTCCGCGAGTACATCACGACCGCCGAAGTGGCCACGGAAAACCTGGCGATCCTGACCACGACCCACGGCCTGCACGGCCATACCCACGTTCCCGTTGCGTTCGCGCTCGACGGCGACCTGACCGTGGTCCACACCGCCGGCGACGGCAGATCCTTCACGGCCGCCGGTCGCCCGTCGCTTATCAATCCCGGTAGTGTTGGCCAGCCACGGGACGGCGACCCGCGCGCGTGCTACATGGTCCTGGACCCCGAAGCCCAGACCGTGACCTGGCATCGCGTGGCCTACGACATCCGGGCGGTCCAGGCGGCCATGCGCAGCGCGGGCCTCCCGGCGCGCCTGGCCGACCGTCTCGCGCACGGCGTCTGAGCCAGGATCGCCGGTGATCGGAGGACGTCGGCCGCTGCAGGGCCGCAAGCCAGGTGACAAACGCGTGCGCGTCGAGCGCCCGCACGCTCCGTACTTCCGCTACACGGGCAAGGGTCAGCTCACGGCCAAGGAGGCCGCCAGCATCCCGACAACGCCCGGAGCGCGGCTGTTAGCCAGGATCCGCGGGGTGGTCCTCGGTCGGCCCCTCCATTCCGACGAAGAAATCGGGGAGCGACTCCCGAAGAAGAAGGCTCTGGCGATCTTCAGCTCCGATGCGATCTCGTCGTCGGCCTACGCGACCGAGGAGATCATCCTGGCCTTCACCCTGGCCGGGGCCGGCGCGCTCGCCATCGGCCTCGCCTTGCCGGTCGCGATCGCGATCGCGGTCCTGCTCGCGGTCGTGGCGTTCAGTTATCGCCAGGTGTGCATCGCGTACCCGAACGGCGGCGGGTCGTACTCGGTGTCGAAAGCCAACTTCGGGCGCCTCGCGTCGCTCGTCGCCGCGTCTGCGCTGCTCATCGACTACAACCTGACGGCGGCCGTATCGACCTCGTCGGCCGTCGAGCAGTTGGCCTCGGCGATCCCGGCTCTCGACTCGGTACGGGTCCAGATCGCGGTCCTCGGGATCGGGCTGATCACCGTGGCCAACCTGCGCGGCATCCGCGAAGCCGGCAACATCTTTGCCATCCCGACCTACCTGTTCCTGTTCAGCGCCCTGCTCATGATCGCCATCGGCGCATATCGGATCCTCGTCCTGAATGAAGGCGGCCAACCGCCGCCACCGGAGATCGTCGAATCGACGACGATGACGGCCCAGGCGGTCGGCGTCGTTCTTCTTCTGCGCGCCTTCGCGTCCGGTGCCGTGGCGCTGACCGGCACCGAGGCCATCGCCACCGGCGTGCCGGCCTTCAAGCCGCCGGAAGCGCGCAACGCGGCGACGACCCTGGTCGCGATGGCGGCGATCCTGGCCGTGCTGTTCGTCGGTATCACGTATCTCGCCACCAATTTCGCGATCTATCCGATCGAGAGCCCGAAGCAGACCGTCATCTCCCAGGTGGCGCGGACGGTGTACGGCGATTCGATCGCGTTCTTCGCGTTCCAGGGCTTTACGGCCCTGCTGCTGTTCCTGGCCGCCAACACGTCGTTCGCGGCGTTTCCAAGACTCGCCGCAGTCCTCGGTGCGGATGGCTTCTTTCCGCGCCAGTTCAGCCTGCGCGGCGACCGCCTCGCCTTTTCCATGGGCATCGTCATGCTCGGCTTGATCTCCGCCTCCCTGGTCATCGCCGCCGGCGGCCGGACTCATGCCCTCATCCCGCTGTACGCCGTGGGTGTGTTCATCGACTTCACGATCAGTCAGGCCGGTATGATCCGCCACTGGCTGCGGACGCGTGATCCGGGTTGGCGCCGTCGGCTGGCGATCAACGCCGTCGGGTGTGTCGCGACCGCGATCGTCGCCGTCGTCGTGACGACGGTCAAGTTCGCAGACGGCGCCTACCTCGTCTTGCTGCTGATCCCGGTGCTGGTGGCGCTCATGCTGTTCATCCGCCGCGAATACGACGCGCAGGAGCGGGAGCTGTACGTACGTGACGACGTCATCGTGGCAGGTCCGCATCGCGAACAGCGAGTGGTGGTGCCGGTCAATGGCGTCAACCGGGCGGTGATCCAGGCGATCACCTTTGGGCGGACCATCAGTCAGGACATCAGGGCCGTGTTCGTGACCGAGGATCCCGAGGTCGGTGACGCGCTGCGGGTGCGCTGGGAACGCCAGGTCCCGGGCGTCCCGCTGGTCATCGTCGAGTCGCCGTATCGGGCGGTCATCTCGCCGGTCCTCGCCTATCTCGATGTGCTGGACCAGGCATGGCCGCCGGACAAGGAGGCACCCATCACGATCATCGTCCTGCCCGAATTCGTGGCGCGCCATTGGTGGGACCGCCTGCTCTACAACCGGACCGCCAAGCGCCTGAAGGCCGCGATCCTCGGTCGCGAACACACGATCATCGCCGAGGTTCCGTACCGACGGGAGTCGTGATCGGCCATGGTGGTATCGTGCGGCTGATGCCCGACATCCAGACACCGTTCTTCCGCCGCGCCGTCGTCGCCCTCAATGGCGGTCCGAGCGACGCGCGGATCGTGGACCTCATCGCGTCCATGGCGGCCAGATCCAGCGCCGAGGTGATCGCTGTTCATGTCGTCGAGATCGACTGGACACTACCGCTCGACGCAGACGTCGCCGGTCGGTCAGACGAGATCCAGCAGGTGCTCGACGTCGCCGAGTCGATCGCGGAGCATCACAAGGTCACCATGGAACCGGTCCTGCTCCAGGCCCGCGACGTGGGTGCTGCCATCGTGGACGAGGCCACGGAACGCGGCGCGGACCTGCTGGTCTGCGGGCTACCCTACCGAAAACGGTTTGGCGGTGAATTCGCCATCGGCCGTACCATTCCCTACGTCCTGCAGAACGCGCCATGTGCCGTGTGGGTCGTGCGCGAGCCGATGAGCGAGGAATCGACGTGAAGATCGTGATCGTGGGATGCGGGCGCGTGGGCGCATCCACGGCTGAGCTGTGGGACGCAGGCGGGCATGAGGTCATCGTTCTCGATGTTTCCACCCGGGCGTTCGAGCGGCTACCATCGAGTTTCCGCGGCAGCGCCATTCGTGGCGACGGCACGGACGAGGACGTCCTGCGCCGGGCCGGTGCCGAGGGTGCCTCCGTCCTGCTCGCCCTGACCGAGGGCGACAATCGCAACATCATGGCCGCCCAGCTCGCAGTCGAGGCGCTCGAGATCCCGCGGGTGGTGGCCAAGATCAACGACCCGCTGCGCGCTGCGGCATATGCCGAGCTGGGCATCGCGACGGTCTGTCGGACCGGACTCATCGCGGACGCGATGAACGCCTACCTCGGCGAGCCTGCTTCGGGACTCGCCGGGATGCTCGCACCGACCGGGCACCATGTCGCCGGCCACCATCGACGCGCTGCCGGACCTTCCGACGCCACAAATGCGGCCGCCGCGGCCGTGGAGGCCTGAGCCATGTTCGTACTCGTCGTCGGTGGCGGCAAGGTCGGGTATTACCTGGCCAAGGAACTCATTGCTTCGGGTCACGAAGTGGCCCTGATGGAGAAAGATCCGACCCGGGCGCGCCAGATCGCGGACGAGATCGGGTCCATCGTCATCCCCCACGACGGCTGCGAGGGCAAGTACCTCGGCCACGCCGGCTGCAATCGGGCGGACGTGGTGGCCGCGGTGACCGGCGACGATGAGGATAACCTCGTCATCTGCCAGATGGCGAAACACCATTTCGATGTGCCCCGGACCATCGCTCGGGTCAACAACCCCAAGAACGAGCAGCTGTTCCGCCATCTCGGCGTGGACGAGTTGATCAGCCCGACCCGGATGATCCTGGGCTCGATCGAGCAGGACATCCCGGTCCACGAGCTGCTTCATCTCGCGGCCCTCGGCGAGGGCGATCTCGAGATCATCGAGGCACATCTGCAGGCCGGTTCGCCGGCCATCGGGCGCGCGCCGAGCGATCTTGACCTCCCGGAGGGCTGCTCGCTCTTCGCGCTCGTGCGCGACGGTATCGCTTCGACGCTGCGCCCGGACACCGTCCTGCGCGAGGGCGACAAGGTCATCGCGATCGGCAAGCAGGAATGCGAAGCGATGCTCCACGGCCAGCTGATCGGCGACCCAGCGGCGGTCGGGCCCGGCTGACCGAGCGGACTCGTTGGGGTCCGGGTGGCCCCGGGACCCTGCCGGGAGCCTGTCGGGAGCCATAACTCTTGACAACGCCGTTGTCACTGTTCTAGCATACCGCCGTGACATCTCTCCGACCGGAACGCGACCCTACCAGACCCGTGTACGTGATCAGCGTGGCGGCGACCCTGGTCAGTGCGCACCCGCGAACGCTGCGGATCTACGAAGAGGAGGGCCTCCTCTGCCCGGCCCGGACACCCACGAATATCCGCCTGTACTCGGAGAATGACATCCGGCGCATCCTGTGGATCCGGCACCTGACCCAGGGGCGAGGCGTGAACCTCGCAGGTATCCGCATCCTGTTCGAGCTCGAGGAGCGGCTCGGGGCCAGGATCCTGGAGGCCCTGTTTGCCGAAGGGACCGGTGACGCGGAGGCCTTCCCATCACCATCGCCCGCACCAACCAAACCCGGCGTCGCCGTCGGTACCAAACCGCCCACCTCGCTCGCGCGATCGACGGCCGACCGTTGATCGATCGACGACCCATCCATCCATCGGCCGGACACAACCCGACAGTCGTTCCACAAGCACAGCAGGAGATTTGATCGAGATGGCCAAGCGACCGTCCAAACCAGTCGAGGAGCAGGAGCCGGCGTCCCCGACCGGTCCACGTGAGCTGCCCCTCGTCGCGCTTCGGGAGACGGTCATCTTCCCGGAGATGATCGTTCCGCTCCAGGTAGGTCGCGACAAGAGCGTGAATGCGCTCAACGCGGCCGTCGCCGAGGGCGGACCCATCGCACTCGTCACGCAACGCCACGCTGAGCAGGAGGACATCGGCGATCCCTCCGAGCTGTACACCGTGGGCACGCTGGCCAAGATCGCCCAGGTCGTGCAGCTCCCGGACGGCACCGTCCGGGCGATCGTCCAGGGTCAGTCACGGCTGCGCCTGATCGGCTTGAACCAGTCGAGCCCTTACCTGCGGGCGATGATCGAGGAACTCCCCGACGTCGTTCCAGACGGCCTGGAGGTCCAGGCGCTGATGCGCACGGTCCAGGCCCAGATCGAACAGTACGTCGCCAGCGGGGCCCCGGTCCCACCCGAGGCTGCGGTCGCGGCGCGCAACATCACCGAGCCCGGCCTGCTCGCCGACATGGTCGCGTACAGCCCGGACATGACCACCGAGCAGCGCCAGGAGTTGCTCGAGACGATCGATGTGGTCGAGCGCCTCAAGCTCGTCTCGACGTTCCTCGCCAACCAGATCGAGATCCTCGAGCTGAAGGGTCGGATCCAGTCCGAGGTCAAGTCCGAGATGGACAAGACCCAGCGCGAGTACATCCTGCGCGAGCAGCTCAAGGCCATCCAGCGGGAGCTCGGAGAAGACGACCCCCAGCAGGCCGAGATCAACGAGCTGCGCGACAAGGTCGAGGCCGCCGGCATGCCCGACGAGATCAAGGTCCGCGCCATCAAGGAGGTCGACCGGATGAGCCGCATCCCGTCGGCATCGCCCGAGGTCGGGGTCATCCGGACCTATGTCGACTGGCTGATCAGCCTGCCATGGAACACGTCGACGGACGATCAGCTCGATATCAAGGAGGCCGCCCGCATCCTCGACGAGGACCACTATGGCCTCGAGAAGGTCAAGGAACGCATCCTCGAATATCTCGCGGTTCGCACGCTCGCGGACGAGATCCGCAGCCCGATCCTCGCCTTCGTCGGACCGCCCGGCGTGGGCAAGACGAGTCTCGGCAAGTCGATCTCCCGGGCGATGGGTCGCAAGTTCGTGCGGATGAGCCTCGGTGGGATCCATGACGAGGCGGAGATCCGCGGCCACCGTCGAACCTACATCGGCGCCTTGCCTGGTCGGATCATCCAGAGCATCAAGACGGCCGGATCCAACAACCCCGTATTCATGCTCGATGAAGTGGACAAGATCGGCATGGACTTTCGGGGTGACCCGAGCTCCGCGCTGCTGGAAGTCCTGGACCCGGAACAGAACAATACGTTCCAGGACAACTATCTCGAGGTGCCGTTCGATCTGTCCAAGGTCCTGTTCGTGGCCACGGCCAACCTGCTCGATCCGATCCCGGCCGCCCTGCGCGACCGGATGGAAGTCGTCCACCTGCCCGGCTACACGGAACAGGAGAAGATCCAGATCGGCAGGCGATTCCTTGTCCCCAAGCAGATGAAGAATCACGGCCTCAAGGACAAGCACATCACGATCACGGACGCCGCCATGACCGAACTCGTCCGCTCGTACACCCACGAGGCAGGCGTTCGAAACCTGGAGCGCGAACTCGCCAATGTCATGCGCAAGGTCGCTCGGCAGGTCGCCGAGGGCCGCAAGCGCAAGACCATCATCGATCCGAAGAAGCTCGCCGCCCTGCTCGGCCCGCAGCGGTTCGAGTACGGCGAGCTCGAGCCCGAGGACCAGATCGGCTCCGCGACGGGACTGGTCGTGACCGAGGTCGGGGGCGATGTCGTGGCCATCGAGGTCACCAAGATGGAGGGCAAGGAAGATTTCATCCTGACCGGTCAACTCGGTGAGGTCATGCGCGAGTCCGCTCGCGCCGGCCTGTCATGGACGCGGGCCAACGCCCGGGCCCTGGGCATCGAGCGCGAGATCTTCGAGAAGAACACCCTGCACATCCACGTCCCGGCCGGGGCGATCCCCAAGGACGGTCCATCTGCCGGGATCACGATGGCCCTCGCCATCGTCAGCGCCCTGACCGGCATCCCGGTCAACAAGGACGTGGCGATGACCGGGGAGATCACCCTGCGCGGTCGGGTCCTGCCGATCGGCGGGCTCAAGAGCAAGATCCTTGCGGCTCACCTGGCGGGGGCGAAGATCGTCATCCTGCCGCGCAAGAACGAAAAGGACCTGCCGGACATCCCGGATGAGATCCGCAAGTCCATCAAGCTCGTCCTCGTCGACTCGATGGAACAGGTGCTCGAGGCCGCCCTTCGGCGCAAGCCGAGGCCGCTCATGACCGAACCGCCCAAGATCATCAAGGGTGATGATCCGATCGAACCGCAGCCAGCGCCGCGCGTCCGACGCTCGGACTTCCCGCCTACGGACCAGCCACCGGTCGTGGTCCAGGGATAGGCTGACGAACTGCTTTGGCGCCATCCGGGGCGCCCGAGGCGAAGTCGCGGCCGAACAGCGGAGCCGGCAGCAACACACGCATCGGGGGTCCTGATGGCGCCCGGAGTCACCAGCATGGACTACAAGGATTACTACGCCGTACTCGGCGTGCCGAGGTCCGCGCCACAGGGCGAGATCAAGAAGGCCTTCCGCAAGCTGGCTCGCACCCATCACCCGGACGCCAAGCCCGGTGACAAGGCGGCCGAACGCCGCTTCAAGGAGGTCAACGAGGCCAACGCCGTTCTGTCCGACAAGGACAAGCGCGCCCTCTACGATCGACTCGGATCGGACTGGGAGGCCCATGCCCGGTCCGAGGCGAAAACGCCGGGGGCCAGCGGGAGTGGTTCGACGGCTGGCAGGCGCCGAGCGCCGACCGGAGGCTTCGCCGGGTACGGTGGTTCGTCCGGCGGCAACGTCCGATACGAGTTTCACTCCACGGGCGAGCCCGGAGAGTACAGCGACTTCTTCAATGCCTACTTCGGAGGCGCCTCGGAACCACTGACTGACCAGGGTCCCGGTCGCGGCCGGCGAGCGACTGGCGGCCAGACCTTCGAGGACATCCTCGCCGGCCTGGGCCTGCATGGGGACGCAGGCCAGGTGCGGGGACCCGGCACGGCCGCCGGGACCGCTCCACGCTTGGCGTCGGTGGAGGCCACCGCCGAGATCACCCTCGATGAGGCCTATCACGGCACGACCCGGCTCGTGGAGGTGGAGGGCAAGCGGCTTGAGATCACGATCCCGCCCGGCGCGGACACCGGGACGCGTATCCGCCTGACCGGCAAGGGCCCAGGCGGCGGCCACCTGTTCGTCGTCGTGCGTCAGACGCCGGACTCGACGTTCTCGCGCCGCGGAGACGATCTGGAACGTGAGCTGCCACTGACCCTGAGCGAGGCCCTCCTGGGCGCGGACGTCAAGGTTCGCACCCCCAAGGGCCGCGTCATCCTCACGATACCCGCCGGGACGCAGACCGGCCGGACCTTCCGCCTGAGGGGCCAGGGCATGCCCCGATTCCAGACCACCGGGCACGGCGACCTGTTCGCGAAAGCTCGCGTCCTCCTGCCGACCGATCTGTCCGACGAAACCCGGGCCGCCGCCCGCACCTTCCTCGACCACGTACACCAACCCGACCCGCGAGCACGAGAGACCTGACATGCAACTCGACCGATTCACGCAGAAGGCCCAGGAGGCCGTCGTCGCCGCCCAGGCCACTGCGCAGCGCCTGGACAGCCCGATCCTCGATGCCGAGCACCTGCTCAGCGCGCTCGTGGAGCCGGACGACGGCATCCCCGCCGAGACACTCCGCCGGCTCGGCGTTGACCTGCCGACGTTCCGGGGTGAGGTCGCCGCGACGCTTGCCACGCGGGCCCGGATCAAGGGCGGGTCACTCGGCCTCGATCCGCGGGCGAAGGCCGTCATCGAGCGGGCGGAGGCGGAGGCGCGCCGACTCGGCGACGAGTACGTCTCGACCGAGCACCTGCTGCTCGGGGTGGCCGAGGCGGGTGGCGACGCCCACGTCATCCTGGAACGCCACGCGGCCAGTCGGGAGGCGATCCTGCAGGCCCTCCAGAGCGTTCGGGGCGGCCAGCGCGTCACCTCCCAGAACCCGGAGACCACCTACCAGGCGCTCGAGAAGTACGGCCGCGACCTGACCAGCGAGGCTCGGGCCGGTAAGCTCGACCCGGTCATCGGGCGCGATGACGAGATCCGGCGCGTGATCCAGGTGCTCAGCCGGCGAACCAAGAACAATCCCGTGCTCATCGGCGAACCCGGTGTCGGCAAGACGGCCATCGCCGAGGGACTCGCCCAGCGCATCGTCCGTGGTGACGTGCCCGAGGGCCTCAAGGACAAGCGCGTCGTCTCGCTCGATCTCGGTGCGCTCATCGCCGGGGCCAAGTTCCGCGGCGAGTTCGAGGAGCGGCTCAAGGCCGTGCTCAAGGAGATCAAGGACGCCGAGGGCCAGGTCGTGCTGTTCATCGACGAGCTGCACACCGTCGTCGGGGCGGGCGCCGCGGAAGGCGCCATGGATGCGTCCAACCTGCTCAAGCCGATGCTCGCCCGCGGCGAACTGCACACGATCGGCGCCACCACCCTCAACGAGTACCGCAAGTACATCGAAAAGGATGCAGCACTCGAGCGCCGGTTTCAGCCAGTCCTCGTCGACCAGCCGACGGTCGAAGAGACGATCTCCATCCTGCGCGGCCTGCGCGAACGTTATGAGGTCCACCACGGCGTGCGCATCACCGATTCCGCGCTTGTCGCGGCGGCCACGCTGTCCGATCGCTACATCACCGAGCGCTTCCTGCCGGACAAGGCCATCGACCTTGTCGATGAATCGGCCTCGCGTCTGCGCATGGAGATCGATTCGATGCCGATCGAACTCGACGAACTCGAGCGCCGCCGGATCCAGCTGGAGATCGAGCGCGAGGCCCTGCGCAAGGAATCCGATGACGCCTCGAAGGCACGTCTCGACGTGCTGGATCGGGACCTCGCCGACGTCGAGGAGCAGTCCGCCGGCCTCAAGTTGCGCTGGGAAGCGGAGAAGGCGGCGATCGGAGCCATCCGCACCACGAAAGCGGATCTCGAACAGCTCCAGGTCCGGATCGAGCAGGCCGAGCGCGAAACCGATTTCGCGACCGCCGCCGAGCTCAAGTACGGGACCCACAAGCAGCTCATGGATCGGCTTGGCGAGGAGGAAACGACGCTCACCGCGCTGCAGGGTCCGGGCACGCTGCTGAAGGAGGAAGTCGATTCCGAGGACATCGCCGAGATCGTGGGGGCGTGGACCGGCATCCCGGTCAAGCGCCTGCTGGAGGGGGAGAGCGCCAAACTCATCGAGATGGAGGATCGGCTGCACCGGCGGGTCGTCGGCCAGGACGAGGCCGTCGCGGCCGTGTCAGACGCAGTCCGTCGCGCGCGGGCCGGTCTCAAGGACCCGCGCCGCCCGATCGGTTCGTTCCTGTTCCTCGGGCCCACCGGCGTGGGCAAGACGGAGCTCGCCCGTGCGCTCGCGGGCTTCCTGTTCGACGACGACAACGCGATGATCCGGATCGACATGAGCGAGTACATGGAGAAACATACCGTCTCGCGCCTCGTCGGTGCACCGCCAGGCTACGTCGGTTACGAGGAAGGCGGCCAGCTGACCGAGGCCGTCCGGCGCCGGCCGTACCAGGTCGTCCTGCTCGACGAGATCGAGAAGGCCCACCCCGACGTGTTCAATGTCCTGCTCCAGGTACTGGACGACGGGCGCCTGACGGACGGGCAGGGCCGCACGGTGGACTTCAAGAACGTGGTCGTGATCATGACCAGCAACGTCGGCTCGACCGCGATCGCAGCCTCGGGCAGCCGAAGCGGGGATGCGGCCTACGAGGACATGAAGCGCGACGTCACGGACGCCCTGCGCCAGCAGTTCCGACCGGAGTTTCTCAATCGGGTCGATGAGGTCATCGTGTTCCACGCACTCACGGACGCCGATCTTGGCGCCATAGTGGACCTGCTCCTCGCGGACCTGGCTCGCCGGCTGGCGCAGCAGGACATCGTCCTTGAACTGACGCCGACGGCGCGGGCCCTCATCGTGCGCGAGGGTACGGACGCCGCGTACGGGGCAAGGCCCCTCAAGCGGACCATCCAGCGGCTGGTGGAGAATCAGCTGGCTCGCGCACTCGTCAGCGGAGAGTTCCGGCCCGGCGACCGGGTCACCGCCGATGCGGACCTCACCTCCGGGACGCTGATCTTCTCGAGCGAGGGCGCCACCGTCGTTGCCGATGGCGGCCGGCGCGATGCGCGGTCGCGTGGCGACCAGGCTGACCCGGTCGGTGCCGCTGGTCGGGTGGACCGGCCCGCCACCACGCTCGATCTCCCGCCGACGCGTCGAACGCGCGACGACGGCGAGCTCGTCAACTAGCCGCCCGGCCGGCGAAGGATCGCGTTTTTCGTGCGTTTTGACGCCGTCGCCGACCGTTTGACCGCCCTCCCCGGCGTCCTCCCTGCGCCGCTGGCATCGCTCATGCCGGTCCTGGTGGGAGGCGGCGGCAGATCGGAACTCCGGAACCGGACAGGACCGGTGGCGGGATCACGGGCGCGGGCCGCGGCCGTACTCGTGCTCCTGTACCCGGATCAGGCCGGTCACGCGCGCGTCGTCCTGATCGAGCGCACCACCACGGACGGTCACCACCACTCGGGCGAGGTCAGCTTTCCGGGCGGCAAGACTGAACCCGAGGACGCCGACGTCACCGCGACCGCCCTTCGTGAGGCGACCGAGGAAGTCGGGCTCGACCCGGTCGCGGCCGGGCTGCGGATCATCGGGCGCCTGGATCGGTTTTGGATCCCGGTCAGCGATTTCGACGTGACGCCGATCGTTGGGCTCGCCGAGCGTCGCCCGGTGATGGTCGCTGCACCTGCCGAGGTGGCCCGCATCGTGGAACCGCACGTGGCCCGGTTCCTGCCCGGCGCACCGATCGCGACGATCGAACGGACGCTCGGCGGGTGGCCGTTGCGCTATGACCACTACGAGATCGATGGCCTGTCCGTATGGGGCGCCACGGCTCGTGTCCTGAGCCAGCTCGGAGCGGTTCTGGCTGGCGACGACCGCTGACCGTTCGACGTACCCAGTGTCCCGATGCCCGGTGTCGAGGTCGAACATTGGCCCGCCGGTGAGCCCAGACGGTCAGACCGCCCGGCCACAGTCGCACGACCCTATGGTCGAATTCGCCACGTGACAGGAAGTCGGCGAACGCCAGCAGATCGATAGCGCTCAACAGCTCCGCGCCGGCAGGGAACTGACCCCCGCATCACGGCGTCGAGGCGGCGGCCCGACGGCGCACTGGTGGCGTCCGCTCCGGGACCTGCGGGACCGCTTCGCCGGTTCCCGCCCAAGCGTTCCGGGGCCCTCCCCAGGGCTTCGGATGGGAGGTCGCGCCATGCGCGCACGGATCCTGCCCCTGGCCGTCGCCACGCTCCTCGTCGTCGCCTGTGCCGGCACCTCCGCACCCGGTCAGAGCTACGCGCCGGACGACCCCGGCCATCACCTCCAGACATCGCCGCCGTGGCCGGGACCGGCGGCCAGCGCGTACCCCGACGTGACGTACGACGATCCGGGCGTCAACCCGTACGTGGACCCGGACCAGGACGAGGTCTCGACCTTTGGTCTCGATGTCGACACCGCCAGCTACACCATCGCCCAACGCTACGTGGCCGACGGCAACCGGCCAGATCCCGCGAGCATTCGGGTCGAGGAATGGGTCAATGCCTTCGACCAGGGTTACCGCGCCCCTGCCGATGCGACCTTCGCCATCATCGCCGACGGCGGTCCCACCCCGTTCACGGACGAGGATGAGGTCCTGCTCCGGATCGGGCTCCAGGCGCGCGACGTGCGCGATCGGGCACGTGACGATGCGGCGTTGACCTTTGTCATCGACACGTCAGGGTCGATGGAGCGAGAGGGTCGGCTCGAGCTTGTCAAGGCGGCTCTGCAGGTGCTCGTCGGCGAGCTCGGACGCGACGATCGAGTGTCCATCGTGACATTCGGCGACGAGGCGCGGGTCGTGCTCGAACCGACCGCGGCATCACGGGACGGCGAGATCCTCGACGCGATCACGCAGCTTCGACCAGGCGGATCGACCAACCTCGAGGCCGGCCTGCGACTCGGGTACGAGCTGGCCCGCGAGACGCTCACCGAGAACGGTATCGATCGCGTGGTGCTCCTGTCGGACGGGGTCGCCAACGCCGGCATGACCGACCCCGATTCCATCCTCCGGGCGATTCGCGACGATGCCGCCGCCGGCATCGAACTCGTGTCGATCGGCGTCGGGATGGGCAACTACAACGACGTCCTGCTCGAGCAGCTGGCGGATCAAGGTGACGGGTTCTACGCCTACGTCAACGCCCTCGACGAAGCTGAGCGGCTGTTCACCGAGGACCTCACAGGCACGCTCCAGTCGGTGGCGCTCGATGCGCGTGCGCAGGTGCAGTTCGATCGGGAGGTCGTCGCCGCGTACCGACTCGTCGGGTACGAGAACCGCGCCATCGATGACAGCGACTTCACCGACGACAACGTGGCCGCAGGGGCCATCGGGGCGGGCCACACGGTGACCGCGCTGTACGCCCTGCGGTTGCGCGCCGATGCCGGGCCGCAGAGCCTCCTCGCTACGGTGAACCTGCGCTGGACGGACCCGGACCGCGGCACCGCCGATAGCCTGACCCGCGACATTCGGGCGAGCGATCTTGCCCGATCATTTGCGGCGACCGATCCGTTCTTCCGGTTCGATGCGATCGTCGCGGCCACGGCCGAGGTCCTGCGCGGCAGCCCGTGGACGGAGCGCCTGGATCTTGTGACGGTGGCGGACGTCGCGGATCGCGAAGCGCATGGCCTCCCGGAGACGGACGAGGTCCACGGCTTTCTCGAGTTGCTCGGCGACCTCGCCGACATGGACGGCTGAACCCCGACACGGCCGGAGCGGGGCGCCGTCGGAGGAGCGGCGCCTCGCTTCAGGCCGGCTCGCCAGCGGGGCGGCCGGCGGCGGGGCAGGTGGGCGGTCGGGGGCGGCGGCGGGGGGGCGGTCGGGGCCGGGCTGATCGGTTGCATTGATCGATCTGGGGATCACCGTGCACGGGTCGTGCGCAGGATCGACGTTCTGGGGCACGAGCTCCTCGTGGTCGAGCCCCGATCGATCAATGCAACCGATCAGCCCGGCCCCCACCCCCCCCCCCCCCCCCCCCCCCCCCCCCCCCCCACCCCCCCCCCCCCCCCCCCCCCCGGGGGGCCCCCCCGAAACCGGGGCCCCCCCCCCCCCCCGGCCCCCCCACCCGCGGGGTGGGGG